>NZ_JBEYZH010000003.1:488984-498065 GCF_040645975.1 Streptomyces sp. NPDC046557 | reverse complement strand
AGGTGAGCCGGGCGATCTTGTGCCGGGCCAGGTGGTCGCGGCGCCCGTTCTGGTCGAGCTGGGTGAGCAGGCACTTGCCGACCGCGCTGGCGTGCACGGCGGAGCGGAAGTCGACCCACTCGTGCACCTTGGGAGTGCGCGGGCTGTCCGCGAACTGTGTGATGCGGACCTCACCGTCCACGTACCGGCTGATGTAGACGGCCGCGCCGACCGAGTCACGCAGCCGGTCCAGGGTCTCCTGGAGCTTCTCCTGCAGCGCCTGCTTCCGGTCCGTCCCCGAGCCGAGCAGGACCAGTGAGTCCCCTATGGCGTAGGCGCCGTCGGACACCTGTAGGACGTAGCCCTCCCGGCGCAGCATGAGGAGCATCGGCGCGAGATGGGCCGCGGGCAGGCCGGTCTCACGCGCGATCTGTGCGTCCGTCACGCCACCGGTGTGGCGCGCGATCGTTTCGAGTACGCGAAGGGCGTACTGCACCGAATGGAACGGCGCGGTCGGCTCGGGCTTCAGCGCCACGGTTTCCCCCTACCAGGTTGTTACCGCTTGCCCTACCACGATAGCCATCAAGAGGCCCATCCGGAGCGCCTGTTGATGAGATTGATGGCTCAATCAAGTCGCTTCTTCAGCACGTATCCGGATGGCATATGCCGGAGGCAAGATCATCTTGACGGTCTGCCGGGAATGCCCGGCCTCGACCCACGGTTCGACTTCTTCGTACGGACGTGAAGGAGAGCGGCATGGGACGGGAGCGACGATGAGTGACGCCGGGGACGCCAGGGACAGCCGGGCGGGCGCGGACGCGGCAGCGGGCCCGAACACGAGTACGGGGGTGGTGTCGGGTGCACACGCGGGCGCGGGCGGCGGAACCGGCGCGGCCCCCGCAGAGCCGATCCGGGGCGTCGCACGGGGCCGGGCGCCGGTCCCGCTCTCCGTGCTGGATCTCGTCACGGTCGGGGCGGGCAGCACCGCCCACGAGTCGCTGCGCACCAGCGTGGCGATCTCCCGGCTGGCGGAGTCGCGCGGCTACCACCGCCACTGGGTCGCCGAGCACCACTCCATGCCCGGCGTGGCCAGCTCCTCCCCGGCGGTGATCCTGGCCCACCTCGCCGCGCACACCACCCGCATCCGGCTCGGCTCGGGCGGCGTAATGCTGCCCAACCACGCCCCGCTGGCCGTGGCCGAGCAGTTCGGGACCCTGGAGGCGTTCGCCCCGGGCCGGATCGACCTCGGCCTCGGCCGCGCCCCCGGGACCGACCCCGGCACGGCGGCCGCGCTGCGCGGGCCCGCGCGGGCGGAAGAGGCGCACGACGAGTTCCCGCGCCGCCTGGGCGAACTCGTCCGCTTCCTCGACGACAGCTTCCCCGACGGGCACCCGTATGCCCGGGTGCACGCAGTGCCCGGGCCGGTCCAGGGCCCCACCGGGCGGCCCCCGGTGTGGCTGCTCGGCTCCTCCGGGTTCAGCGCCCGCCTCGCCGGCGAGCTGGGCCTGCCCTTCGCGTACGCCCACCACTTCTCGGCGGCCGGCACGCTGCCCGCGCTCGACCTGTACCGCCAGAGCTTCCGCCCCTCGGCGGTGCTGGACGCCCCGTACGCCGTCATCGGGGTCTCGGCGCTGGCCGCGGACACCGAGGAGGAGGCGCGGGCCCAGGTGCGCACGGGCGCGCTCTCGATGCTCCGGCTGCGCTCCGGCCGGCCCGGGCTCGTCCCGACGCCCGAGGAGGCGGCCGCGTACCCCTTCTCGCCGGCGGAGCGGGAGTTCGTCGACGGCTGGACGGCGAACATCGTCCACGGCGTGCCCGAGCAGGTCCGTTCCGGGCTCGACGCGCTGGTCGCGCGGACCGGTGCGGACGAGCTGATGCTGACGGCCAACGCCCATGGCGGGGAGGCCCGGTTGCGCTCCTACGGTCTCGTCGCAGATGCGTACGGGATGCCGGTGGAGGGCTCGGTTCCGGCTTGAGGGCAGGCAAACGGGGTTCGGCTGGTTTGTTGCCGAAATCTTGCCGGAACATGGCTTAGGAGAGGCTTAAACCGCTCGTCACCCGGGGTGGCGGGCGGTTTCTGATGTGAGCTCAGGTCTCTGACGAGCGGATTTGATCGCCGGGTGGTCTAGTCCTTCTTTGGTCCAAACCATTGACTGCGGCGCGGAGTGATCGCTATCACTTCTCTCACCCGAAGCTGACGCATCCCCTCCCACCCCCACGGAGTCAGTTCATGCACATCCGTAAACCCCTCATCGCGGCCGCCGCCACGGCCGCGCTGGCAGCCGGAGCGCTGGCCACCTTCGCGGGACTCGGCACCGCACAGGCCGCGGGCGCCACCGGCGGCGCCCCCGCGGCGGCCGCGGGCAACGTCAAGATCGCCTACTACGACCAGTGGAGCGTGTACGGGAACGCCTTCTACCCCAAGCAGCTCGACACCCGCGGCATAGCGGGGAAGCTGGACGTCATCAACTACTCGTTCGGCAACATCCACCCCACCGACCTCACCTGCTTCGAGGCCAACAAGGCCGCGGGCGACGACAACAACGCCAGTGCCGGTGACGGGGCGGGCGACTCCTACGCCGACTACCAGAAGTCGTTCGGCGCGGCGGACAGCGTCAGCGGGGTCGCCGACAAGTGGGACCAGCCGATCGTGGGCGTCTTCAACCAGTTCAAGCAGCTCAAGGCGAAGTACCCGAACCTCAAGATCAACATTTCGATCGGCGGCTGGACGTACTCGAAGTACTTCAGCGACGCGGCCAAGACCGACGCCTCCCGCAAGAAGCTCGTCTCCTCCTGCATCGACCAGTACATCAAGGGCAACCTGCCCGTCGAGGGCGGCTACGGCGGCCCGGGCAGCGCGGCCGGGATCTTTGACGGCATCGACATCGACTGGGAGTACCCCGGCTCGGCGGGCGGCCACCTCGGCAATCACTACGCCCCCGAGGACAAGCAGAACTTCACCCTGCTGCTCAAGGAGTTCCGTACCCAGCTCGACGCCTACGGGGCGGCCAACGGCGGCAAGAAGTACCTGCTCACCTCGGCGCTCCCGGCCGGCCAGGACAAGATCAAGTACATCGAGACGGACAAGATCGGCGCGTACCTCGACTACGCGAACATCATGACCTACGACATGCACGGCGCCTGGGACGGCGACGGGCCGACGTACCACCAGTCGCCGCTCTACCCCTCGGCGGCCGACCCGACCGACCCGATCGCGCCCGGCACCGAGAAGTACAGCATCAAGAACGCCATCGACTCCTGGCTCGACGGCAACCCGGCCTACGGCATCACGGGCGGGTTCCCGGCCAACAAGCTGACTTTGGGCTACGAGTTCTACTACCGCGGCTGGAAGGGCGTCCCCGCCGGGACCACCAACGGCCTCGCCCAGACGGCGACCGGCCCGTCCGCCGCCCGGCCCACCAGCCAGCAGGCCGGCATCGCCAACTACAAGGAACTCGGCGGCATCGTCGACAACCCGGCCGTCACCTTCTGGGACGACCAGGCGAAGGCGTCGTACTTCTTCAAGGACGGCGAGTTCTTCACCGGCCTGAACCAGAAGTCCGTCCAGGCCCGGGTCGACTACGGCAAGCAGCGCGGTCTGGCCGGCGCGATGATGTACTCCCTGCTCGGCCTGGACGACAAGGCCACGCTGCTGAACCAGATCTCCACCGCCCTCGGCGGCTCCACCCAGCCCCCGGCCACCCCGACCCCGACCCCCACGCCGACCTCGACGCCCGGCCCCACGGCGACCCCGACCCCCACCGCCACGCCCACCGCGGGCTGCGCCGCCCCCGCCTACGTCGCGGGCACGGTCTACACCGGCGGCAGCGAGGTCTCCCACAAGGGCCACAAGTGGAAGGCCCAGTGGTGGACGCAGAACGAGGAGCCCGGCACCACCGGTGAATGGGGTGTCTGGAAGGACCTCGGCGCCTGCTGATCTCCCCCCACCCCGCGCCGAGCGACCCTCCGCCCCGTACCCCGTCCATGGGTGCGGGGCGGAGGCGTGCGCACGCTCAGCCGTCCTGCGACGGCGCGCGGGTGCCGATCATCTCCGCGATGCGCTCGGGGGCCACCGCGCGGGAGTAGAGCCAGCCCTGGCCCGTGTCGCAGCCGACGCGGCGCAGCCGGGCCGCCTGGCCGGCCGTCTCCACGCACTCCGCCGTCACCGTCAGGCCCAGCCGGTGCGCCAACTGGACCAGGGCCTCCACGATGGTCTCGTCGGCGGGGTTGGGGTGGGCGCCCTCCTCGTAGCGGAAGCCGCGCACGAACGAGCCGTCCAACTTGAGCACCGACACCGGCAGCCGGCTGAGGTAGGCGAGGTTCGAGTACCCGGTGCCGAAGTCGTCGATGGCGATCCGCACGCCCATGTCGCTCAGCGCCTGGAGCGCCTGCAGCGGCCGGCCCGCCGAACCCATGACCGCCGACTCCGTCAGCTCCAGTTGGAGCAACTGCGGCGCGAGCCCCGTCTCGGCGAGGATCTCCGCGACGTCCCCCACCAGGTCCGAGTCCCAGACCTGCCGCACGGCCACGTTCACCGACACGAACACCGGCGAGTCGCTGGGCTGCTCGATCTGCCAGCGCCGGGCCTGCCGGCAGGCGGTCCGCAGCACCCACTGACCCAACTGGACGATCGAACCGTCCTCTTCCGCAATTCCGATGAACCGATTCGGCGTCAACGTCCCGAACTGCGGGTGGTTCCAGCGCACCAGCGCCTCCACCCCGCGCACCGCGCCGCTCTCCAGGTCCACCAGCGGCTGGTACTCCAGCTCGAACTCGCCCCGCTCCACGGCCGGCCGCAGCGTGGACGAGAGCGCCTGCCGGGTCATCCGGTGCGCGTTGCGCTCGGGGTCGAACAGGGTCCAGCGGGCCTTGCCGTCCGCCTTCGCCCAGTACAGGGTCGTGTCCGCGGCCTGCATAAGACCGGTTGCCGAGGTCCCGGCGGCGGCGCGTTCCACCACGCCGATGGACGCCGACACCGAGAGCCGCTGCCCGGCCAGGTCGAACGGCTCCTGGACGGCGGCCAGGACGCCGCGCGCCAGCTCCGCGAGCTGCTCGGTGCCGGTGGAGTCCTCCACCAGCAGGGCGAACTCGTCCCCGCCGAGCCGCGCCACGAGGTGGCCGCTGGTGCGCCCGTAGCCGGCCTGGTCGGCACACTGGGTCAGCCGGGCCGCCACGGCGGTCAGCAGCCGGTCGCCGACCCGGTGGCCGAGGGTGTCGTTGACCGCCTTGAAGCCGTCGAGGTCCAGGTAGCACAGGCCGATCCGGCCCGTTCCGCCGTCCTCGTACGAGGCGGCCTCCAGGGCGGCGGAGAGCCGCTCGAAGAACAGCGCCCGGTTGGGCAGGCGGGTCACGGGGTCGTGCATCTGGAGGTGGCGCAGCCGGGCCTGGAGGTCGCGCCGGTCGCTGATGTCGGCGACGGACAGCAGGACGTCCCGGGTTCCGGGTACCGGCCCCAGCGTCACTTCCGTCCACAACGAGTGGCCGTCGGGGTGTTTGAGCCGGCGCGTGCAGCGCAGCCGCGCCTGACGGCCGCGCAGCACCTCCTGGTAGGCCTGCCAGGTACGGGCCTCCGCGGCCAGGTCGACCAGGTCCGCCGCGGCCCGCTCGACGAGCTCGTGCGGGGCGGACCCCAGCAGTGCGGCCAGGGCCCGGTTGGCCGCGACGACGTAGCCCTCGCGGTCGACGACGGCCATCGCGAGGTGGGCCGCGTCGAAGGCGGCCCGGAAGTCGCGCGACCCCGGCGCGGGCCGGGAGGGCGAGGTCAGCATCGACGGATCCTCCGGCTCGCTCGACATGCCCGGCAAGGCCGGCACTGCTGGGTGACGCTCCGTGACGGCCGATCGGATGCGGTCGGCCGCCGAACCGGGTCCCTCTGAGGTTCCGCTCACCGTTGGCTCCCGCAGTGTTCGTGAGTGTCCGTGCAGGAAAGTGTGCCGATCATAGAGGCTGCCGGACGGCCCTATCCAGCGGCGCCACCGGTCGGAGGGGCGTACTTCGGTGGGATGACGGCCTGATGACGGTCCGTCGACCCGATCGCGGGCGATCGTTTCTGCGCGACGGTGAGCATGCGGAGCCCGCCGCTGATCTCCGGTGATCGGTCGTGACGTTCTGTAGACAGGGTCGTGAACTCCGGGGGTCACCGACTTGCCCTACCGCTCACTCATGTGGGGCACCGGAACAGGGCATAAGTAAGACAATCGCCTCAAGGTGGATGGAAGGGTACGAATCCACCACCGGAGGTCGATGTGCCGCCCCATCAGACACCCGGGGGAGTGGACCATCCCGGCATCCGAAGTGCCGCGGCGGTCCTCACCTCCATGGCGGCGGTCGCCGCCATGTCGCTCGTCGCGACCCCCACCGCCGCCGCGTCCGGCGCCGGCCCCTGCGCCCTGACCCGCACGGCCGCGCACCACTCCCTGGGCCTGGACACCTGGAACCGTGCCTACCCCAAACCGGTCCGCACCCTGAACGCGGTCATGGTCTTCCTCTCCTTCCCCGACCACCGCGCCACCGTCACCCCCGCCGAGCTGACCGACGACTACTTCCCCGCCACCGGCAACTTCTTCGAGCGTGCCTCGTACGGACGGTTCCGCCTGGTCCCGCACCCGCAGAAGCGGTGGATCGCGATGCCCAAGCCGTCCACGGCGTACGGGATGCAGCGCGACTGGGCACCGGAGGCCCGGGCCGCCTACCTGCGGGACGCGGTCGCGGCGGCCGACCCCGCGGTGGACTTCAGCCGGTACGACATCGTCTACTTCGTCGCCGACCCCAACGCGCCCGGAGTGGACTCGGACGCCACCAAGGTCGTCAACTTCGATCGGCCCCTCGTCGCCGACGGTACCGAGCTGAGGCGGATCGTGACCGTCTTCGAGCGGCATCCGCCGGACCGCAACGTCCTGGCGCACGAGACGGGCCACGTCTTCGACCTGCCCGACCTCTACCACCGGCCCACGGACGGCAAGGGCGACTGGGACACCTACGTCGGGGACTGGGACGTCATGGGCAGCCAGTTCGGGATGGCCCCGGACCTGTTCGCCTGGCACAAGTGGAAGCTGGGCTGGCTCGACGCCTCCCAGGTGGACTGCGTACCGTCCGGCACCTCCCTGCACACCCTCCAGCCGATCGCCGAGGGCGTCCCGAGGGGCGGCTCCGGCGGCACCCGGCTCGCGGTGGTCCGCACCGGACCGGGCAGCGCCATCGCCATCGAGGCCCGCGGCTCCGCCGGCAACGACCGGGACACCTGCACCGAGGGCGTCCTCGTCTACCGCGTCCGCAACGAGGCGGCATCGGGCGGCGGCCCGATCGAGGTGCTGGACGGCCACCCGCGCACGGAGGCGTGCTGGGACCGCTCGGTCTACCCGCCGCTGGCGGACGCCCCGCTGGAGGTCGGGGAGGCGTTCACGGTGCCCGGGGAACGCATCCGGATCGAGGTGGCGGACCGCACCCCCTCGGGCGCGTACACGGTCAAGATCACGACGTAGCGGTCCGGGTGCCGGAATCCGGGAACACGAAAGAGGCCCCCACTCGCGTGGGGGCCTCTCTCCGTCTGTGCGCCGCCAGGGACTCGAACCCCGGACCCGCTGATTAAGAGTCAGCTGCTCTAACCAACTGAGCTAGCGGCGCCTGCTGACGTCGTAGACATTAGCATCCCGATCGGCGGAACGAAAAATCGATACCTGCAGGCGGGCGGCGTGCAGGAACGCCCAGAGCAGGGCGTCCGGCCCGGGCAGCCAAGGCCGCCGGGAGTCCGGGGCCACCAACCAGCGCGACGGTCCGGGCGTCGCGACGAGGGGCGGCACGGTGACGGCATCGCCGAGGCCGTGGCAGATCGGGGCCGCCGCGTTCGGGCTCCATTCCTCCCACGCGAGCAGGGCGGGCAGCCGCTGCGCCGTGCCCGGCGCGGTGAAGAGCAGGATCCGGCCGCGGTGTACTGCGGCGGGCCCGCAGCCGGGGCCCTCGGCCCAGAGCAGGTCGAGCATCCGCCGGCCGAGCACGAGCGGAACGTTGACGACGTCGAACGCGGTCCCGCAGGGCAGCACCGCCGGAGCGGCGGGCCGCTCCTCCCAGACCGCGAGGGCGCTGCGCGGGTGGGTGCACGCGGAGGCGAGCCAGGCGGCGCCCTCGTGGGTGACCTGGGTGGCGGGGGCGGGGCGGACGTCGAGGGCGGGGCAGCCGGTCAAGGTCGTCATGCCCCAGGTCTACCGCCGGTAGTGAGACAACTCCCCGGAGTTACCGAATCCCGGGACAACGCGGGAGGACCGGAGTATGGTCCGCCCCGCATATGCCACGTGCCCCGCGTGCGCGGCCCGGACGTGCCTGCCCTGCCCCGGACTACGCGTCCTCCGCGCCGCCGCCGCGCAGCAGGCTCTCGCCGAACTCGATCATCTTGACGGCGTAGTCCTCGGTCCACTCCGCCTGTTCGGCGATGGCGGAGGCGGGCAGCCGGTCGAACCGGCGGCGGTCCGCGAGCTGGGCCGCCGCCAGCGCCTGGAACTCGACGGCCCGGTCCTGCGCCGCCCGGAAGGCCAGCGTCAGCTCGGTGGCGCGGGCCAGCAGCTCCCGCGGGTCTTCTATCGACTCCAGGTCGAAGAAGTGCTCGGGGTCCGAGGCCGCCTCCGAGGGCTCGAAGAGCAGCGGCGCGGGCCGCAGCCTCCGCTCGGTCCGCTCGGGCTCTGCCATGCCTGTCCTCCTGGGTGCTGCGCGCGAATCCTCCGGGCCACCCTCCATTGTCCAACGCCCCGCAAGGGCGCACGCCCGCTCGCGCGCGCCGGGGGGCTACACGGACGCGCGCTCGGACGCCAGCGCCGCGACCTCGTCCAACTGGGCGGCCGGCTCGTCGGCCAGGGTCGCCGCGGCGCGGGGAGTGATGCGCGAGGTCGGGGGCGGGGCGTTACGGGCGCCAGGGGATGCGGTGGTCGGACCGGAAGTCCCGGGTGGCCGTCATCGCCTCCCACCCGTCCGGGCTGTGTTCATCGGCCGCCTGCGGCGGCGTGCCGGACTCCGTCCGGCGTTACGGGCGCCAGGGGATGCGGTGGTCGGACCGGAAGTCCCGGGTGGCCGTCATCGCCTCCCACCCGTCCGGGCTGTGTTCATCGGCCGCCT
>NZ_JBEYZH010000003.1:0-488885 GCF_040645975.1 Streptomyces sp. NPDC046557 | reverse complement strand
TGCGGCGGCGTGCCGGACTCCGTCCGGCGTTACGGGCGCCAGGGGATGCGGTGGTCGGACCAGAAGTCCCAGGTGGCCATCATCGCCTCCCACCCGTCCGGGAACTTCACCGTCACGCCCAGTTGGACCGGTTCCGTCGACGGGTGGTCGTCCAGGAGGGACGCGACGCCCGCGCGGGCCACGATCACGCAGGCGTGCCGGTGGCGGGAGGCCAGCACGCACAGGCGGCCCGTCTCCAGGTGGAAGGCCGTGGCGTCGGGGCGGCCCGAGAGGGGGTGCAGGACCACCGTGAGGTCGTACTCGCGGCCCTGGAGACGGTTCGCGGTGTCCACGGTGACGCCCGCGACGCCCAGGCCGGCCAGCGCCGCGCGGACCGCGGCCGCCTGGTCACGGTGCGCGGTGCCCACGGCGATCCGGTCCGGGGTGAGCGGGGTCGGACCGCCGGGGTGCTCGTCCTGCGTCACCGCCCCCCGGTCCAACGCCCGACGGACCACCAGTGCCACCGCCGCGACCGCCTCCGGATCGGTACGCGGCGTGTGCCGCGCGGGCAGCTCCAGCAGGCCCCACCCCGACGCGGCGGCCTCGTCGAGCACCCGATCCGGGCCCGACCCGTCGGAGGCGACCCCGTACGACAGCCGCCGTTCGCCCGGACCCGTACCGCTGCGGAACTGGCTGTACGGGTAGAAGGCCCGCGAGACCAGCGGCGCCGCCGACGCCGGGAGCCGCCACGACACCGGCAGCCGGTGCTGCGGCAGGTGCGGGTTGTGCGCCAGCAGGGTGGACACCGCCGAGGCCGAGGGATCGTAGGATAGCCCCGCCCACTGCTCGGCGCCGACCACGCTGAACGGGTCCAACTGCCCCGGGTCGCCCACGAACAACGCCCGCTCGAACAGCCCCGCCACGGCCAACAGCGCGTCCGAGCGCATCTGGTACGCCTCGTCCACGATGGCGTGCTCCCACGGTTCGGCGTCCTTCACGTACGCCCACTTCGCCGCCGTCGACACGGTGATCGGCAGCTCCGTGAGGTCGCCGGGCTTCGCCGAGAGGGTGACCGACGGCAGTTCGCGCAGCGCCGGGTCGTAGGCGTCGCCCTCGCTGCTGTGCAACCGGCCGACCTTCAGCTCGGGGTCCTTGTCGTGCAGCCGCAGCACCAGGTCGTCCACCTGGGCGTTGGTCTGCGCGACCACCATCAGCCGGCGTCCCGCGGCGGCCAGTTCGCGCGCGGCCCGCACCACCAGCGTGGACTTTCCGGCCCCGGGCGGGGAGTCGACGACGACACCCCGGTCGGTGCCGTGCAGGGTGTCGTGCAGGATGGCGGCGGTCGCCCGGGCGGCCGCCGCCCCCGGGTCGAAGGCGGTCAAAGGATGTCTCCCTCGGTGACGGGGTCGGGGAGGGGGTGCGCGACGGTCGCCGAACCGGGCGGGCCGCCGTGGGTCCACGGGGTCCGCTCCGGATCCGGCAGCTTCGGGCCGCCGCGCGCATCGTGCTCGAACAGCGTCCAGCAGAGCCGGTCGCCCTTCTCCGGCACCGTGCCCGGCGCCGGTTCCCGGCCCGGGCCCATCTTGTCGAGCAGGCGCAGCACGATCCCCCCGGCCTCGTCGAAGCGTACGAACTCGGCGGCCTGCGGGCGCCCGTCCAGCGAACGGAACACCTTCACGCCGCTCCCGTCGGTCAGTTGTGGCCGGTCCTCGGTGACCACGGTGACCAGCGGTCTCGGGCGGGGGCGCGCCGACTGTGTCCACTCCATCGTCACTTCGGTCACCTCGCCGGCGAACGCCTCGCCCGCGAGGCGGCGGCCGGCCATCACCAGGGGGTCGTCCAGCGCCTCCTGGGCGTCGAGCCGGACCTGCTCCGTCTCCCGCGTGGCCAGCTTCTGCGCCGCCGTCACCGCGTCGTCGCGGCGCGGCTGCGGCGGCTCGCCCGCCCGTACGCGGTCGCGGTGGCCGGTGTACGACCAGCGGTCGCGGGTCCACCGCTCCTCGGTCCGCTCCCCGGCGGGCAGGGCGCGCAGCAGGTCCAGGGAGCGCCACACGGCGTCCCAGGTGGGGCGCAACTGCGCGTCGACCAGCTCGCGCACCACCCGCTCGGCCCGTTCGACGGCGCCCCGGTCGGTCGCCTTCCCCTCGGCGCCCTCGGCGCCCTCGGCGCCCTCGGCGCCCTCGGTGCCCGCGGCGCGCGCCGCGTCATAGCGGGCCATCGCAGGCGCCAGCAGCTTGTTGTCGAAGGCGGGGTCGGTGGCGGGGCCGGCGGGCGGGACCAGCAACTGCCCGTCCCGGTCGCGGGCCAGTTCCGCGCGCAGCGCGGCCCGTGCCCCGGTTTCCCCCTCGGGCGGCGCGATCCAGGCCAGCAGCGCCCCCAGGTGCTGGTCCTCGACGCTGCTCTGCCCGGTCGCCCAGTGCCGGGACAGCAGCTCGGTCGCCGACAGCAGCAGGGCGGAACCGGGCACCCGCGAGCGTTCCGCGAGGTGGGTGAACCAGCGGCCCAGCAGCGGGACGTGGGTCGGTACCGGGTAGGGGTTCTCGGGGTCCTCCTCCGCGGTGCGCCGGAACCGCATCGACCGCCCGAGCAGCCGGACGTACTCCACGCCCGCCCGGCTCGGCACGATCAGCTGCGGCGCGTCCACGCACAGCTCGGTCTCCACCTTGACCCGCTTGCCGGTCTCCGGGTCGGTCTCGGTGCGCTCGGCCGGCTCGACGACGTCCGCGTACCCGTCGATGTACGGCATCACCTGCCGGGCCAGTTCCGCCAGGAACTCCCAGCGCAGGTCCCGGTCTCGCGGCTGCGGTATGACCAGCAGGCAAGGGTCGTCCCGGTCGGTGCCGACCAGCGCGCCGAGCGGCGCACCGGCCTCGCCGGAGGTCGTCAGCGGTACGAGGACCAGCGGGCGTTCGCTCAGATGCCGGTGCCGTACGGTCGCCAGGGCTTCGGCCCGGCCCGAGCGGACCGCCTCGAGCCGCGCGAGGGTGTTCAGCAGGGGCATGCGGAGTCCTCCGGGTCCGGTGACGGGGTGCGTGCGGACGCGAGTGCCAACGCCTCGGCCCGCAGCCGGGCGGCCCGGCGCAGCGCGGCGGCGGTCGGGTCCTCGGCGGGCCCGGCACCGCCGGCGGCCGCCAGGGCCCCCTCGACGGTGGTCAGCCCGCCCAGCTCGGCGCGCAGGGACCGGCCGAGCGCGCCCACCTCGTCGGCGGCGCGGGCCCGCTGCCGGCAGTGGAAGGCCAGCTCGCAGGCGGCCAGGCATTCGGGCGCGTAGGAGGCGGGGACCGCCGAGACGGCCTCGGTGAGATCCTCGGCCGACCGCGCGGGATCGAAGCACAGGTGCTCGGGCAGCAGGGCGGCCAGCTCCTCGACCCGGGTCAGCCGCTCCAACTGGCGCCGGGTGACGGCACGCTCCCGGCGGACGTCGACCAGCGCGGCGGTCGGCAGGTTGGAGAAGTCCTTGGGGCAGACCAGCACCACCTCGTGGCCCACGGTGGCCCCGGGCAGCTTCTCGGCGGTGCCCTCCAGGGCCAGGACGTACACGGCGGCCTGCCGGGCGGCGGCGCCGACCTTCGCCGGGTCGGCGCTCCCGTCGATCATCGGGAACGACTTGATCTCCACGACCGTCCAGCGGCCGTCGGGGTGCACCACGACGGCGTCCGGCTCCAGGTACGCGGGGGAGCCCGCCACCTCCAGGGCCAGCATCGGGTGGTCCAGTAGCGTCCAGGCGCCGGTGGCGGTCGCCTCGCGCAGCGCGAGCGCGGTGCGGGCGGCCCGGCCCTGGGGTCCGGCGGCGGTGAGGTCGGGGACGAGGGCGGCCGGGCCGGGCGGGCCGGGCGGCTCGGTTCCGGCGCCGAGGCGTTCGTGCACCAGGCGCAGCAGCTCCGCTCCGCCGTCGCCCTTGACCTTGGCCTCGAACGAGTTGCCCCGGATGATCGCGAACTGTGACTGCCCGAAGGCGGAGGGCGAGCCGAGGGCCGAGGCCAGGGCCGTCTTGTCCACGCCGGCGCCGTCGAGCAGGGCCCGTCTGCCGCAGCCGGGGTTGGCGGCCAGCGCGGCGAGCGCCCGGGCGTCGAGCGGGCGGGGCGGCACGGCCGGCCCGCGCAGGTCGGCGAGCCGCTGCCGCAGGGGGGTCTGCTGCGGTGTCGTCTGCGAAGGGACGCGGGGCGGGTAGGAGCTCACGGGCGGAAGTGTCCCATCCGCCACTGACAATCGTGGCCCTCCGTCCGAAATCCGGCTGCGTCGCTCGGGAAGGGTGGCCGGTGGGGTGGACGCGGCGCGGTGCCCCGTCGCCGCGTCGTGGATGATGGACGGACGCATCCGTACGGATACGGGAGCTTTCCGTACATCGGTCAATCCATCCACCCGGACCGGGAGAAAAGCACATGGCCCCCCGCATCCTGCTGGCCCGCCACGGCCAGACGGCGTGGTCCCAGCTCGGCAAGCACACCGGACGCACGGACGTGCCGCTGCTGGAGGAGGGTCGGCGGGGCGCGAAGCTGCTCGGCGAGCGACTGGCCCGGGACCCGTGGGCGGGCCTGCGCGGCCTGGAGGTACGCACCAGCCCGCTGGTCCGGGCCGCCGAGAGCTGTGACCTGGCGGGCTTCGGGGCCCAGGCCGAGCCGTGGGACACGCTGATGGAGTGGGACTACGGCGATTACGAGGGCATGACCCCGGCCGAGATCCAGGCGGTCCGGCCGGGCTGGCTCATCTGGCGCGACGGGGCGGCCGGCGGCGAATCCGTCGCCGATGTCGCGGCCCGCGCGGACGAGGTCGTCGCCTGGGCCCGCTCGGCCGAGCGGGACGTCCTCGTCTTCGCCCACGGCCACATCCTGCGCACGCTCGCCGCCCGCTGGCTCGGCTTCGAGGCTTCCTTCGGCGCCCGCATCCGCCTGGACCCCACGTCCCTGTCGGTCTTGGGCTGGGCGTACGGCGCCCCCGCGCTGGAACGTTGGAACGACACGGGACACCTGGACGGCTAGAGCGCCCCAAGTGCCGTGTGCGCCATATCGTCATCGGGATTCGGCTGCGAGGATCAACGCATGACGATCACTTCCGTGGTGCTGCGGCGCCGAGTGGACGACCTCGAACGGGCCCTGCCCTTCTACGAGAAGCTGACGGGCGAGACGCCGGCCCGGTTCGCCTTCGCGGGGCTGGAGCTGGCGAGCGTGGGACCGTTCCCGCTGTTCACGGGACCGCCGGAGGTCGCGGCACGGTTCGCCGGGGTCTCGGCCACCCTGGGCGTCGCCGACCTCGACGCGGTGGTGGCGACCGGGGTGGAGGCCGGGGCGGAGTTGGTCGGGGCGCCGACGGACACGCCCAATGGGCGGCGGGCCGTCCTGCGCCATCCCGACGGCGCGGTGTACGAGTACGTCGGCGCCTGATCCGCGCGCCGCAGCGTCAGAACGGCGCCGCCTGGCGGGAGAGGAACGCGGCCACGCGCGGGGAGCGTTGGTGGGGGAGCAGGGTGCGGGCCGTCGTCGCCAGCATGGAGCGGATACGCGTCGATTGGACCTCGGCGAGCAGGTCCAGCACCCGGCCGCCCGCCCAGGCCGCCTCGTCGGGCGCCCCCGCGTGGGCCAGGTCACCGGCGAGTTCGGCTGTGTAGAAGGCCACGTTCCGCGCGAAGTGCGGGTCCTGGAGGTCCGCCGCGCGCCGGGCGTGCCGGGCCGCCCGCGCGTGCTCCCCCAGCGCCGCCCAGCAGCGGGACTCCAGGGACTCCAGTTCGGCCTCGCCGAAGAAGCTCATCCACTCCGGGTCGGCGCTCGCCTCCCCCCGCGCGAACTCCGCGTGCGCCCGCGTCAGGGCCTCCTCGCAGGACTTCCGCTCGCCCAGCCCCGCCCAGCCGCCCGCCTCCCGCAGCGCGAGCAGCGACAGCAGCCGCGGGGAACCCAGCGAGCGCGCGGCGCGGCGGCCCGCCTGGGCGGCGCGCACCGACTCGCGCGCCCGCCCGCAGTCGCGGGCCAGGAACGCCATGTTGCTGAAGGCGTGCGCCTCCAGGGCCGCGTTCCCCGCCACCCGGGCCGTCGCCAACGCCTCCGCGTAATGCGAGCGGGCGTCCTCGAAACGACCTGAGTCGTGGGCCAGCCAGCCCACCGAGACGGCCAGTTCCCCGGCGCCCGCGTGCAACCGGTCCTCGGTCGACTGGCGGGTTGCCCCCGCGTCCAGCAACGCGTAGGCGGCGCGCAGCGGTTCGGCCGCTCGCCGGTACAGGGCGTCGGCCCCGTGCCGGTCGTCGAGCAGCCGGATCTGGCGTACGGCGTCCTCGACGGCTGCGGCCTCCGCCGCGCCGGCCCGGGACGACGGCCGGCGCGGGTCGCCGGGCACGGTGAGGCCGAGCGTCGCGGCCGCCACGGTCGCGGAGCCGCCGGCCATGAACGCGCGACGCAGCACGTCACTCTCCTTGGAACGGGGGACGAAGGGGGTGGGGGCGGTCGGCGCCGGTGCGGTGCGCCGTCCGGAGCGCCCGCGCACCGACTCGCGCGGGAAGAACCCGAGATCGGCCGGTGTGCGACCGGGGAACATGTGCAGGAACACCCGCTCGTAGGCGTAGTTGGGGCAGCGGATCTCCCCGGACTCGACCCGGCCGATGTAACGGGCGTCGCAGGAAACCGTTTCGCCGATCTCGCGTGCCGCGCGGCGCACCATGGCCGCGAACTCGGCGGGGGAGTGGGCGCCGCGCAGCCGCCGGAAGGCGGTGTTGGGTGAGTGGGGGGACGCCGCCATGGACGTGACCTCTCTGGACTTCGGGCTGTGTAGACGCTGGTGCCCGGCGGGCATGAACGTACCGCCGCTGGAGGACCGTTCATGCGATGTTTGCCTACAAAACGGATATCTCACCCGTGATCCGCCATGAACTGCCATCCTTTGCGGCATCGTTGCGCCGCACCCGTTGACGTTCCGCCGCGTTGAACCCATGCGGAGTGGCTCGTACGCGGATCGAGGAGGGGTTCCCTTGATGGAGGGCGGCATGGAGAGCACTGGAACGAACACCGCGCCACGGCCGGGCGCAGCCCTGACGGCGGGAGGACCGGCCGACGCGCCCGATCTGGTGACCGTACCCACCCGCCAGGGTCTGGAGGCGGTCGACATCATCCGCCGGGCGACCGGCCACACCGCTCCGGGCGTCGGCCCCGTCCTGCACGACGGTTCCGGCGACACCCTGGGCTTCCTCGTCCCGCCCGGTACCGCCGACGCCTGGGACCTGCCGGGCAGCGCCTGTACGCAGACCAACGGGCGGGGCATGCGCTTCGGCGACCTGGCCGGCGGCGCCGCGGACGCCCCGCCGGCGGCCGGGGACCCCGCCTGGCTGCTCCCGCCGGAGGCCGTGGGACCGGTCACCGACCCCGACGTGCTGCGCGCCGCGCTCGGCGAGGCCGCCCGGCTGATCGAGGCGGCGGACAACTGCCGCTGAGGCGCCGACCGGCCAAGACATCGGGAGGCCCGGGCCCGGCGTCATACGCGCCGGTCATACTGGGGCCATGGCCGGTAAGAGCAGGGACAAGCGGCGCGGGACCGGCGAGGCGGTCGTCGCGCAGGTGGACGGCGGCCGGGCGGAGCTGGCACCCGACCGCGAACGCGCCCGGGCGTGGACGCTGCTCCTCGACGGGGCCCCGCAGTCACACGTCGACCTGGCCGATCCGCTCCACCTGGACTTCGCCTACCAGCGGCGCATCGGCCACCTCATCGACCTCGTCGCGCCCGACCGCCGCCCCCTGAACGTGGTGCACCTGGGCGGCGGGGCCCTGACCCTGGCCCGCTACACCGCCGCGAGCCGTCCCCGCTCCACGCAGCAGGTGGTGGAGATCGACGCCGCCCTGGTGGCCTTCGTACGGGAACACCTGCCGCTGGACCCGCAGGCGCGCGTCCGCATCCGGGCGGTGGACGCGCGGGCCGGGCTCGCCAAGGTGCCGGACGGCTGGGCGGACCTGGTCATCGCGGACGTGTTCAGCGGTTCCCGCACCCCCGCCCACCTGACCAGCACCGAGTTCCTGGACGACGTGCGCCGGGCCTTGGCGCCCACCGGGTGGTACGTGGCGAACCTGACGGACGGGCCGCCGCTCACCCATCTGCGGGGCCAGATCGCCACCGCCGCCTCCCGCTTCGGCGAACTGGCGCTGGCGGCCGACCCGGTGGTGTGGCGGGGGAAACGTTTCGGCAACGCGGTGCTCGTCGCCGCCGACCGGGAGCTGCCCGTCGCCGAGTTCACCCGAAGGGTGGCGAGCGACCCGCATCCCGGGCGGGTCGAGCACGGCCGGGCGCTGGCGGACTTCGCGGGCGGCGCGGCCCCCGTCGCGGACGCCTCGGCGGTGGCCTCGCCCGAGCCCCCTCCCTCGGTGTTCCGCTAGCCGCCCCCGGCCCCGCTCCCGGCGGCGCCCCCGGCCCCGCTCCCGGCGGCGCCCCCGGCCCCGCTCCCGGCGGCGCCCCCGGCCCCGCTCCCGGCGGCGGCAGCCCTGGCGCGCAGGCGGCGTTTGTCCGGCTTGCCGCGGTCCGTCAGCGGCAGGGCCGGCAGCCAGAACACCGCCGTCGGCCGGTGGTCGGGGGCCAGTTCGGCGGCCACCCGCGCGCACGCCCCGGCGGCGGCCCCGTCGGTGGGGGCGTGCCCGGCGGCCGGGACCAGGAAGGCGCACACCTGCTCGCCGGTGACGGCGTCCGGCCGGCCGACCACCGCGGCCTCGGCCACGGCGGGGTGCCGGCTCAGCGCCGCCTCGACCGGGCCGCAGTAGATGTTCTCGCCGTCCACCATCACCACGTCCTTGACCCGGTCGTCCAGGTACAGGTAGCCGTCCGCGTCGAGGTGCCCGAGGTCGCCCGTGCGCAGCCGGCCGTCGCGCAGCACCTCGGCCGTCAGGTCGGGCCGCCTCCAGTAGCCGGCCATCACCGTCCCGGAGCGCACCCACACCTCACCGGTGGCCCCGGGCCCGAGGACCGTCGTCCCGTCCGCACCCCGCACCTCCACCTCGACGCCGGGCGCGGGCCGCCCGACCGACGCGAGCAACTCGGGGCGGGTGGTCCGGGCGGCGTCGTGGTCCGCCTCCGAGAGGCGGCAGATCACCCCGGCCTCGTTCATCCCGTACCCCTGGCGCCAGCGCACCCCGGGGCCCCAGCGGGTCAGCGCCTGCCGCAGCCGTTCGGGGGCGATGGGGGAGTCACCGTACGAGACGCGCTCCAGACCGGGCACGCCCCGGGCGGTCGGCGGGTGGTCCAGAAGCCGGTACACCATCGAGGTCGTCAGGTAGGTGGAGACCGGCCCCAGCCGCCGGCAGGCGGCGGCGAACCCGCCCGGGTCGAACGGGCCGCCGAGGATCTGCGAACGGCCCCCCGCACGCAGCTGTTCGAGGCAGCGGCCCCCCGAGCGCTGGGCCAGGGAGGTCACCGACAGGTACACGGTCTCCGCGCCGCGGGCGCCGTCACGGGCCGCCAGCGCGGCGAAGGTGGACGCGACCCCCTTGGGCCGCCCGGTCGTGCCGCCCGTGTAGGTCACCCGGGCCACGTCCTCCTCACGCGCCCGCACCGGCACCGGCCGGGCCTCCCGGGCGGCGGCCCGCTCCAGCAGCCCCGCCAGGGTGATCCGCGCGGCGCCGGTGTCCGGAACGGGGGTGTCGTGGACCACCAGGACCGGTTCGCAGTCCCGCAGGAGAAAGTCCAGGCCGTGGGTGGCCGGCCCCACGCTCACCTGGGTCAGCCGCGCCCCCAGCACGTGCGCGGCCAGCCGCACCGGCAGCGCCTCGTACGGGTTCCCGGCCGTCACACAGGCCAGCCCGGTCCCGCGCCGCACGCCGAGCTCCTCCAGGGCGCCGGCCAGCCGGTAGGTCAGGGTCAGCACGTCGGCGTACGAGAGCAGGACCGCACCGGCGCCGATCGCGGGCCGCCCGGCGTACCGCTCGCACGCGCCGACCAACTCCGTGACGTACCGCGCCCCACCGCCCATGCCCACCGCTCCCGTCGTTCGCCGCGCCCGGGGCGACCGTATCCCTACCGTTCGTCGACCTGCACGCGCGGCGCCTCGTTGTACCAGGTGCAGAACACCGATGCCTCGCGGCCGTCCCGGGTGAAGGTGACGCGGATCCAGTAGTCCTGCTTCCACACCTGCATCCGCCAACCTCCCGCCGGCGTGGCGGAGACCAGCTCGGCGGAGGTCGCGCCGAGGTCGAAGACGACCCGGCCGCCCGAGACGGTGTACCCCTTCACGTCCTCTGACTCCCCCGCCGCCGCCCGGCGGGGCGGCGGCGAGGACTTCGGCTCGGCGGCGGAGGGCGGGAGCGTCACGGAGGCGGGAGCGGAGGCGGACGGCGAAGGGGACCCGGGCGACGGCGACGGCGTACCGGAGGGCGACGGCGGTGCCGCGGGCGTCTGCGAGCCCCACGTGGAGGACGACAGCGGCAGCGCGGCCAGCGGAACGGCGCGCGGGGGATCGTAGGCCGTTCCGGACATGACGGTGTGGACGCCCCACCACGACAGCGTCACCGCCGCCCCCGTGGCGAGCGTCCAGGCGAACGTGTGCAGAAGACCCCGGTGCATGAGGGCACATACTGCACCACGCGTCCCAAGGGTCGACCGACACCCCGCCCGGTAGCCCGAATGGACTACGGTGCCGCCATGGCAAGTGTGCTCGTGGTCGAGGACGACCAGTTCGTACGTTCCGCCCTCATCCGGCACCTGACCGACGCCTCCCACGCCGTGCGCAGCGTCGGTACGGCCCTGGAGGCCCTGCGGGAAGTCGCCCACCACCGCTTCGACGTGGTCATCCTGGACCTGGGCCTGCCTGACCTCGACGGGTCCGAGGCGCTGAAGATGCTGCGCGGCATCACCGACGTACCGGTCATCATCGCGACCGCCCGGGACGACGAGGCCGAGATCGTCCGCCTGCTCAACGACGGCGCCGACGACTACCTCACCAAACCCTTCTCGGTGGAACACCTGTCCGCCCGGATGGCCGCCGTGCTGCGCCGCTCCCGCGCCGCCGGCGCCGAACCGCCCCCGCGCGTCCTGCGGGTCGGCGGGCTCGCCATCGACCCGCTGCGCCGCCAGGCCGAGCTCGACGGGGCGGTACTGGACCTGACCCGCCGGGAGTTCGACCTGCTGGCCTTCCTCGCCGGGCGGCCCGGCGTCGTCGTGGCCCGGCGCGAGCTGCTCGCCGAGGTGTGGCAGCAGGCGTACGGGGACGACCAGACCATCGACGTCCACCTGTCCTGGCTGCGCCGCAAGCTCGGCGAGACGGCCGCCAACCCCCGCTACCTGCATACCCTGCGCGGGGTCGGCGTCAAGCTGGAGGCACCGCGGTGAGGCGGCGGCCGTGAGGTGGGCGCTGGTCAAGGTGTGCCTCGCCGTCACCGCCATGGTGGTCATCGCGTTCGCCGTCCCGCTCGGGCTGGTGGTGCGGGAGATGGCCAGCGACCGGGCGTTCTCCAACGCGGAGCGGCAGGCCGCGAGCATGGCGCCGACCCTGTCCATCACCACCGACCCCGTCCAACTGCGCAAGGCGGTCGAGTCCACGCAGATGGGAGCCGCCCAGCGGATGGCGGTCCACGTCCCGCCGATCGGCGACCGGGTGGCGGTGGACATCGGCGCCGGTTGGGCGGGCCCGCACGCCGTGGAGGAGACCCGGCGGATGGGCCGGGCCACGACCGCCTCGGTGGCGGGCGGCGGATCGGCGCTCCTCCAACCGACCGCGCTCGGCTCCGGTGACATCGCGGTCATCGAGATCTACGTACCGGAGCGCGAGGTCAGCAACGGAGTCACCACCGCCTGGCTGGTGCTGGCCGGGGTGGGGCTCGCGCTGATCGTCGGCTCGGTGGCGGTCGCGGACCGGCTCGGCGCCCGCCTGGTGCGCCCGGCGGAACGGCTCGCGGACGCCGCGCACCGGCTGGGGCAGGGGCGGCTCGGGGTGCGCGTGCCGGAGCAGGGGCCCAAGGAGCTGCGCTCGGCGGCCGTCGCGTTCAACGCGATGGCCGACCGGGTGGTGGAGCTCCTCGCCAACGAGCGGGAGTTGGCCGCCGACCTCTCGCACCGGCTGCGGACGCCGCTGACGGTGTTGCGGCTCAACGCGGCCTCCCTCGGGGACGGCCCGGCCGCCGAGCAGACGCGGGAGGCCGTGGAGCAACTGGAGCGGGAGGTCGACACGATCATCCGTACCGCCCGGGAGCAGCGTTCCCCGGCCGGCGCGGGCGGTCCCGGGGCGGGGGCGGGGGCGGGCTGCGACGCCTCGGAGGTGATCCGCGACCGGATGGCGTTCTGGTCGGCGCTCGCGGAGGACGAGGGGCGCGAGGTCCGCCTCGCCGGGGTGGACCGTCCCGTACGGATTCCGGTGGCCCGGCCAGAGCTGGCGGCCGCCTTGGACGCGTTGTTGGGCAACGTCTTCCGGCACACCCCCGAGGGGACGCCCTTCGCGGTCGACGTGCACGACGCGGGTGACGCCGTCATCGTCCTCGTGTCGGACGCCGGTTTCGGCATCGACGACCCGGACGCGGCCCTGCGGCGCGGCAACGACGGCGGCCGGGACGGCTCCACGGGGCTCGGCCTGGACATCGTGCGCCGGGTCGCGGAGTCGACGGGCGGGGACGTCCGACTGGGCCGTTCGGTGCTCGGCGGCACCGAGGTCCGCATGTGGATCGCGCTGGACGGGCGGGCGCGGGCGGAGGACCGGCGCAGCCGCCGCAAAGGACGCGGGGCCAAGTAGACGGCCGGCGCGCCCGGACGGCGGCCCACCGCTTGCCGCCCCCGGGACCGGCCCCGAGGGTGGCCGTGAAGGACCGACCCGTCACCACCACCGAAGGGGCCCCGATGCGCGTCATGCTCCGCGCCCACATGGACACCGCCGCCACCAATGAATCGATCAAGAGCGGCGCTCTTCCCCAGGCCATGCGCAAACTGCTGGAGATGCTCAAGCCCGAGTCCGCCTACTTCGGCCTCTCCGAGGGCGTCCGCTCGTGCTGGATCGTGTTCGACATGCAGGACAGCTCGCAGCTTCCGGCGATCGGCGACGAGTTGTTCAGCCAGCTGGGCGCCGAGATGGAGATCTGTCCCGTCATGACCGCCGAGGACCTGACCAAGGGCCTCCAGGCCATCGGGCGCTGAACCGCGGTCCCGCCGCCGCGGGCAGGCGGCGGAACACCCGTCTCGCACATCCGTTCAGTCGAGCCGGCCGCTGCGGGCCACACCGGCGTACCAGCGGGCGCTGGAGCGCGGGGTGCGGACCTGGGTTTCGTAGTCGACGTGGACGATGCCGAACCGCTTGGCGTACCCGTAGGCCCACTCGAAGTTGTCCATCAGCGACCACAGGAAGTAGCCCTCCACCGGGGCCCCGTCCCCGATCGCGCGGTGCACCGCCACGAGGTGCTCGCGCAGGTACCCGATGCGCCGGGGGTCGTGCAGGTCGGGGGCGTACGCGGCGCCGTTCTCGGTGACCAGCAGCGGCAGGCCCGGCGCCTCGCGGGCGAAGCGCACCAGCAGGTCGTGGAGGCCCGTCGGGTCGACGGCCCAGCCCATGTCGGTCACCTCGCCCGGCGGCTGGTGGAAGGCCACCGTGTCCGCGCCCGGCCAGGGCGAGTGGTCGGCGCAGCCGTGGCCGTCCGCGCGGGGGCCGCCCGGGGCGGCGCACCCCGACACCACCGCCGGCGTGTAGTAGTTCACCCCGAGGAAGCCCAGGGGCTGTCGGATCAGCGCCTCGTCGCCGGGCCGCAGGAACGCCCAGTCCGTCACCTTCGCGGTGTCCTCCAGCAGGTCCTGCGGATAGGCGCCGTGCAACAGCGGCCCGGTGAAGATCCGGGTCGCCAGCGCGTCGACCCGGCGCGCGGCGTCCGCGTCGGCCTCGGAGTCCGTCATCGGCCGTACCGCGCTCGGGTTGAGCGTGATGCCGACCCGCGCCGTCGAGGGCAGGACGCTCGCCGCCAGGCCGTGCGCGAGGTTCAGGTGGTGCGCCGCGCGCAGCGAGTCGGCGGGGGAGGTGCGGCCGGGCGCGTGGACCCCGGAGGCATAGCCCAGGAAGGCGCTGCACCAGGGCTCGTTGAGCGTCGTCCACATCCCGACCCGGTCCCCCAGCGCCCGCCCGACCTGCTCCGCGTAGGCGGCGAAGGCGTAGGCGCTCTCGCGCTGCGGCCAGCCGCCCGCGTCCTCCAGTTCCTGCGGCAGGTCCCAGTGGTAGAGCGTCGGGCAGGGCCGGATCCCGTACGACAGCAGCTCGTCCACGAGCGCGTCGTAGAAGCCGATGCCGCCCGCGCGCACCCGTGGCCAGGACACCGAGAACCGATAGGCGGTGAGCCCCAGTTCGGCCATCAGTGCCACGTCCTCGCGCCACAACCTCAGGTGGTCAGCCGCCACGTCCCCGGTGTCACCGCCGTGCACCTTGCCCGGGGTGCGGCAGAAGGTGTCCCAGATGGAGGGGCCGCGCGACTCGGCGCCGCCCTCGATCTGGTACGCCGCCGTGGCCGCGCCCCACAGGAACCCCTCGGGGAACTCCATCGCGTTCAACCCTTCACCGCCCCCTGCATGATGCCGCCGACGATCTGGCGGCCGAAGATGAGGAACACCAGCAGCAGCGGGAGCGTGCCCAGCAGCGCACCCGCCATGATCACGGACTGGTCCGGGATGTAGCCGCGGCCCAGGCCCGTCAGGGCCACCTGGACCGTCGGGCTGCCGTTCTGCGTCAGCGCGATGATCGGCCAGAAGAAGTCGTTCCAGGTCATCACGAAGGTGAGCATCCCCAGCACCGCCATCGCCGGGCGGGCGGCGGGGAAGACCACGTGCCACACGATCCGCAGCGAACTCGCCCCGTCCGTCCGAGCCGCCTCCACCAGCTCCACCGGCAGCGCCTGCGTCAGGTACTGCCGCATGAAGAACACCCCGAAGGCGGACACCAGCGCCGGCAGCATCACCGCCTGGAGCCGGTCCGTCCAGGACAACTCGGCGATCAGCATGTACAGCGGTACGACGCTCAACTGCGGCGGGATCAGCATCGTCGCCACCACCAGCGCCAACAGCCCGCGGCTGCCCCGGAACCGCAGCCGCGCGAACGCGAAGCCCGCCAGGGTGGACAGCAGCACCGTCCCCGCCGCGACCGTGCCCGCGACCACCAGCGTGTTCAGCAGTGCGGTGCCCATGCGGGCGTCGGTCCAGGCGATCGACAGGTTGCGGCCCAGGTTCCCGCCGAACCAGAACGGCGGCGGGGTCTGCGCCAGCCGGGTGTTGGTGCGGGAGGCCGCGATCGCCGTCCACACCAGCGGGAAGAGGGAGCCGGCGGTGAACAGTCCCAGGACGACGTACGTGGGCTTGCCCGCCCGCATGACCTTCACCGGGACCCTCCCCGCACCAGCCGGGCCGCGCCCGCGACCAGCAACAGCATCAGGAACATCGCCCACGCGATCGCCGACGCCCGCCCCAGGTGCAGGTTCACCCAGCCCTGCTCGTACAGGTACAGGCCCAGCGTCTGGAACTGGTGGTCCGAGCCGCCCGTGGCGCCCGAACCGCCGTTGAACAGCAGCGGCTCGCCGAACAACTGGGTGGCCCCGATCGTGGACACCACACAGGTGAAGAAGATCGTCGGCCGCAGGGAGGGCACCGTCACGTGCCGGAACTGCTGCCACCGCGAGGCGCCGTCCAGCGCGGCGGACTCGTACAGGTCACCGGGGATGGCCTGCATGGCCGCCAGGTAGATCAGCGCGTTGTAGCCGGTCCACCGCCACACCACGATCGTGGACACCGCCACCTGGGAGGCCAGGGTGCCGTTCTGCCAGTCGACGGGCCCGATCCCGACCGCCGACAGCGCCCAGTTGACCATGCCGTAGTCCCGGCCGAAGAGCAGCACGAAGACGAGCGTGGCGGCGGCGACGGACGTCGCGTACGGGGTCAGCACCGCGACCCGGAAGAACGCCGAGCCCCGCAGGCGGTAGTTGAGCAGATGCGCCAGGCCCAGCGCGATCGACAACTGCGGCACCGTCGACAGCAGCCCGATGGTGACCGTGTTGCGCAGCGCGTTCCAGAAGAACGCGTCGTCCCACAGCCGGGTGAAGTTCCGCAGCCCCACCCACCTCATCGAGTCCGGGGCGGTCAGCTCCACCTGGTGCAGCGCCGCCCACCCCGTGTAGAGCAGCGGGAAGAGCCCGAAGGCGGTGAAGAAGAGGAAGAAGGGCGCCACGAAGGCGTACGGGCTCAGCCGCAGGTCCCACCGGTAGCGGCGCGAGCGCCACACCTGGCCCCGGCCGCCCGCGTCCGCCCCCGCCGAGGGGGAGGACGCGGGCGACAGGAGGACGGTCTCGTCGGTCACCGCCGCCTCACTGGTCCAGGGCGTTGTCGATCGCCGCCACCGCGGCGTCCCAGCCCTCCTGCGCCGACCGGCCCTTCTGGTCGACCTGGAGCATTCCGATGTCCGCCAGGTTCTGCGCGATGACCAGGTCCTTGGGGCCGAGCACCGTCACCGGCACGCCCTCGGCCGCACGGGCGAAGATCTCTCCGATCGGCGCGTCGCCGAAGTACGCGTGGTGCGCCCCCGCCACCGTCGGCAGCTTGTACGCGGCGCTCGCGCTGGGGAAGCTCCCGCGCTTCTCGAACAGCTTCGCCTGCTGCGCCGGCGCCGTCAGCCAGGCGGCCAGCTTCGCCGCCTCCTGGGCGTGCTTGCCCGCCTTGGGCACCACCAGGAACGAGCCGCCCCAGTTGCTCGGCTTCGGGGCCGCCGCCACGTCCCACTTGTCCTTGCCCGCCGGGCCCGTCTTGTCCTGGATGTAGCCGAGCATCCAGGCCGGGCAGGAGACCGTCGCGAAGCTGCCGTTGGAGAAGCCCTGGTCCCAGGCCGGGGTGAACTGCTGGAGTTTCGCGCTCAGCCCCTCGGAGGCGAACCGGGCCGCCAGGTCGAAGGCCCCGCGCACCGCGGGGTTCGTCTTGTAGACGACCTTGCCCTGCTCGTCGTAGAACCGCTGGGCGTTGCCGCCGGTGACCGCCGCCATCACACCGGACGCCGAGTCCACGAACGCCTGGCCGTCGCCCGCCTTCGCCTTGTACGCCTTGCCCGTCTCCAGGTACTTGTTCCAGTCGCCCGCCCAGAGCGCGCCCACCGCCGCCCGGTCGGTGGGCAGCCCGGCCGCCGCGAAGAGGTCCTTGCGGTAGCAGATGCCCTGCGGGCCGATGTCGGTGCCGAGGGCGACGGTCGCACCGCTCTTGGCGGTGCCCTGCGCCCACTTCCACGGCAGGTACGCCGCCTTGTCCGCCCCCGGTGCCTTGCCGAGGTCGACCAGCTTGTCCGCCTGCGTCGAGGTGATCTCCGCGATGTTGTTGACCTCGACGGCCTGGATGTCGGCGAGGCCGCTGCCCGTGCCCAGGTGGGTGAGGAGCTGCGGGTAGTAGTTCTCGTTGCGCTCGATGGAGGTCTGCTCGATCCGCACGCCCGGGTGCTGCGCCATGTACTCGTCGTACAGGCCGGCCTCCTTGAGCCCGAAGGCGCCGAACACCCCGACGGTGAGGGTCGTCGTCGCCTTGCCGCCGGCCGCCGAGCCCTGCTCCGAGGGCTCGGCGGGGTCCTGGGAGCAGCCCGCGAGGAGCAGGGCCGCGACGGCGGCGACGGCCAGGGCTCTGAGGGACGTGGGGGTGTGGGGCCGGGATCGGGCTCGCATCGGGATCCTCCTGGGAAGGACAGGACGTGCCGGGTGTCGTGTGCCACAGTGTGGGAGCGCTCCCACCGCCGTCAAGAGGCGGTCAAGAGGTAGATTCACAGCCGGGAGGAAGCCATGAGCGGGCAAGGGCGCAGCGGGGGACGGCCGACCCTGGAGGAAGTCGCGGTGCGGGCCGGCGTGGGGCGCGGCACGGTCTCCCGGGTGATCAACGGATCCTCCAAGGTCAGCGAGCACACCAGGGCTGTCGTGGAGGCCGCCGTCGCCGAACTCGGATACGTGCCCAACCGCGCGGCCCGCGCCCTCGCCGCCAACCGTACGGACGCCATCGCCCTCGTCATACCCGAGCCGGAGGCCCGTTTCTTCGCCGAGCCCTACTTCTCCGACGTCGTGCGCGGCGTCGGCGCCACCCTCGCCGAGACCGACGTCCAACTGGTGCTCACCCTCGCGGGCGGCGAGCGGCAGCGCAGGCGGCTGGCCCAGTACCTCTCCGGGCACCGCGTCGACGGGGTGCTGTTGGTCTCCGTACACGCCGGGGACCCGCTGCCGGAGCTGCTGACCGAACTGGGCATCCCGGCGGTGATCAGCGGGCGCCGCTCGGCCGACGAGACGTTGCCCTGCGTGGACTCCGACAACCTGGCGGGCGCCGCCGGAGCGGTCCGCCACCTCCTGGGGCGGGGCCGGCGGGCGATTGCCACCATCACCGGGCCGCTGGACGTGTACGGGGCCCAGTGCCGCCTCGACGGCTACCGGCAGGCCCTCGCCGCAGCCGGGCACCCCGCGGACGAGTCGCTGATCGCGACGGGGGACTTCACCGAGGAGGGCGGCCGCCGGGCCATGCGGGAGCTGCTGGAGCGCCGGCCGGCCCTGGACGCCGTCTTCGCCGCCTCGGACGTCATGGCGGCGGGCGCCCGCCTGGAGCTGCGGGCGGCGGGCCGCCGGACACCGCGGGACGTGGCGCTGGTGGGCTTCGACGACTCGGTGGTTGCCCGGCACATGGACCCCCCGCTGACCAGCGTCCGCCAGCCGATCGAGGAGATGGGCCGGACGATGGCACGGCTGCTGCTGGAACGGATCGCGGGCGGCCCGGGCGACACCGCCGTGGTCCTGCCGACCGAACTGGTGGTCCGGGAGTCGTCCTGAGGCGCCGGACGGAAGGCGCACCGGGCGCACGGCGCGCAGGGGGGCCGACATGCGGAAGGCCCCGGCCGCTTCCGCGTACCGGGGCCTTCCCACAGGGTGAGTGACGGGACTTGAACCCGCGGCCACCTGGACCACAACCAGGTGCTCTACCAACTGAGCTACACCCACCATGCCCGGTCGCCTGAGCGACCGGCCGAAGAAAAGGGTACAGGGTCCGGGAGGGTGCTCGCTCCCCCCTTTCCCCGCCACCGTCCCCGGGTGGTGCTACTCGCCGGCTACGACGTACTTCGCGGCGATGCTGCGCGCCGTGTCCGAGTCGGGCCCGGGCTGCGGGACGAAGACCGCCTCGCGGTAGTAGCGCAGCTCGGCGATGGACTCCTTGATGTCCGCGAGCGCCCGGTGGTTGCCGTTCTTCGGCGGACTGTTGAAGTAGGCCCGCGGGTACCAGCGGCGCGCCAGCTCCTTGACCGAGGACACGTCCACGATCCGGTAGTGCAGGTACGACTCCAGCGCGGCCATGTCCCGCAGCAGGAAACCGCGGTCGGTGCCGACCGAGTTCCCGCACAGCGGCGCCTTGCCGGGCTCCTTGACGTGCTCCCGCACGTACGCCAGGACCTGCGCCTCGGCGTCCGCCAGGGTGGTTCCGCCGGCCAGCTCGTCGAGCAGGCCGGAGGCCGTGTGCATCTGGCGCACCACGTCGGGCATGGTCTCCAGGGCCGCGTCCGGCGGGCGGATCACGATGTCCACGCCTTCGCCGAGCACGTTGAGCTCCGAGTCGGTGACCAGTGCGGCCACCTCGATAAGTGCGTCGTCCGTCAACGAGAGCCCGGTCATCTCGCAGTCGATCCACACCATGCGATCGTTCATGGGCCCCAGCTTAGGGGGTGTCCGCCGGATCATGGCCGGGTCCGGCCCACCCGGCACTCGGTAAGCCGCGCGACGCGAAGGTCCCCCACATCGGGGACGGCCGATGTGGGGGACCTTCGTCGCGCGTTCGCGGTACGGGCTACGCGTGCTCGCGCAGGACCCGCCCCGGGGAGTACAGCTCGGTTACCGTCGGACCGGCCGCGGCCAGGGCCGCCGCCGCCCGCTGCGGGGTGCGCTGGTGCGGCACCGGACCACCCGACAGCTCGGCCACGTGCGGTACGTCGGCCTGCGGCCGGCGCGCCCGGTAGGCGGAGCGGTAGGCGGCCGGGGACGACCCCAGCTGACGCCGGAAGTGACCGCGCAGCGCGACGGGCGAACGGAACCCGCAGCGCCCGGCGACCTCGTCGACCGAGTAGTCGGAGGTCTCCAGCAGCCGCTGCGCCTGGAGCACCCGCTGGGTGATCAGCCACTGGAGCGGCGCGCTGCCGGTGAGCGAACGGAACCGGCGGTCGAAGGTGCGCCGGCTCATGTAGGCGCGGGCGGCCAGCGTCTCCACGTCGAACTGCTCGTGGAGGTGTTCCAGCGCCCAGGCGACGACCTCGGCCAGCGGGTCGGCGCCGATCTCCTCCGGCAGTGACCGGTCGAGGTAGCGCTCCTGGCCGCCGGTGCGGCGCGGTGGGACGACGAGCCGGCGGGCCAGTGCCCCGGCCGCCTCGCTGCCGTGGTCCGTGCGCACGATGTGCAGGCACAGGTCGATTCCGGCCGCGGTGCCCGCGGAGGTCAGTACGTCGCCGTCGTCGACGAACAGCTCGCGCGGGTCGACGTGGACGGACGGGTACCGCTTGGCCAGCGTCGGCGCGTACATCCAGTGCGTCGTCGCGGGCCGGCCGTCGAGCAGACCGGCGGCGGCGAGCACGAAGGCCCCCGTGCACAGTCCGACGATCCGGGCCCCCTCCTCGTGCGCCAGACGCAGTGCGTCGAGCGCCTCGGGAGGCGGCGGTGAGGTGATGGAGCGCCAGGCCGGAACGACGACCGTGCCTGCCCGGGCGATCGCCTCCAACCCGTACGGCGCGGTCAGTTCGAGTCCGCCGGTGGTCCGCAGCGGACCGTCCTCACCTGCGCACACGAGTAGTCGGTAGCGTGGAACTCCCGCGTCCTGCCGGTCGATGCCGAACACGGAAAGTGGAATGGAACTCTCGAAGATCGGTCCGCCGCTGAACAGCAGCACCGCGACGATCTCCCTGCGGCGACGCCCCGCGAGCTTCCGGCCCGCGTCCGCGACGACTGCGGTGGAATCCTGGCTCATGGCGCTAAGCCCCCCTTGGGTGTCGCGACTCCTTGGTCTGGTCGCACCTGCACGTTTCCCCTCGGCCTTGCACGTGGATCCCCCGCCGTAAATACATGATCGAATCTACTGCGTCCCGTGGTGTCGGCGTGACAAGTTCAGCACGCAGCGCTATGTCGACTTGGCAACTTGGCGAAAAGCATTCGATCAGTAAGCGTTCCACTCCGCTACCCGTTCAGGAAGCGCTCGGTCCGGCCATGGCCAGTACTCATGGGGTCGAGAGCCCGTCGACGCTCCGTCGTCGCTGGTGGTAGGGGGGTTGGGGGGACATTCCGGCAAGGAACGGACCCTGCCGGGAAGTTGGCCGAAAACAGGTGGGTGTGTACGTGCGAACCGGTCAGTCGTGCGGGGACATCGCGCCGGGAGCGTGACAGCCGCGGTGCGAACCGGCCCCGCCGCGCGAGTGCCGGCCGCGGTGGCCGGACCCGGAGGCCTCCTCGGTGCGGACCCGCGCCGCGGCCCGCTCCGCCCTCTCCGATTGCCGCAACAGGGCCCGGCAGGCGGCGGTGACGGCCGCCAGGCCGAGCGTCGCGACGGCGGCCCCGCCGAAGGAGGTCCCGTAGACGACCAGGACCACGGGGACGAGCAGACAACTGAACGCGGCCCAGCGCACGACCTCACCCGCCGGGTCGTCATGGGAGTGCCGCGCGGACCGCACGGAACGGTGAACGGGAGAAGGGGCGAAACGGGCTCCCCGTCCGGCGGACCGGGTGGGCTGCGTCGGCGGAGCGGGCTGGACGGGGTGATCCGGATGGCCGGGCACGTCGTACTCCCTGCGGGCTCTTCCTGGACGGTCGGACCCTTGTCCAACGGCGGGCGGCGGGGCTCGGTCACTGCGCGCACGGGTGGCGCGCCGCGCTTCCGTCACTGGCTGTAGGGGACAGCCGCCATTGCCAACGCGCCGCCCCTCGGGCATGCTCCCTGGGACGCTCCTCAAGGGCGGCAAGCCCTGTGCAGGACAAGGGTGTCGCCGTACTCTGAGAGGTAAGGGCACGGGAAGATGCTTCCCGGACAGGGCCCCCGTCACAGTGCGTCGCCGAAATCCCCCGTCGCTTCCTCCGAGCACCCTTCGCCGAGACACCCATGGCCGGTCACGAATACTCCGAACCCGCGGACCGCAAGCGCAAGCGCCTCGCCGACCCCGTGTCGGCCGACCTTCGCGCGGTGGAACAGACGCGCCTGCCCTGCGACCCGGCCTTCCGGCACGGCGTCGTGGTCGGCTTCGACGGCTCCACCTCCAGCGAGCGCGCCCTCGCGTACGCCATCGGGATGGCCCGGCGCTCCGGCTCCGGTCTGATCATCGTCCATGTGGCGAACCGGCTGCCCACCACCGTGTGGGCGGGCTGCGAGCCGCCCGTCTTCGTGGACGTCCCCGACCACCGCACGGAAGTGCTGGGGCTGGAGCTCGCCTGCGCGGACTACCTGGCCGAGGTGCCGTGGATCCTGGTCGAGCGGGGCGGCGACATCTGCCACGAGCTGGAGGAGGTCGGCCGCGAGTACTCGGCGGACGCCATCGTGGTCGGCTCCACGCACGGCATCGTCGGCCGGATCTTCGGCTCGGTGGCGGGGCGCCTGGCCAAACGGGCGCAGCGACCGGTTGTTGTGATTCCGTAACACTCCGTTCGCCGGTTGTGCGGTTGTGAACCCCCTTGTAAGGGGTAGATAAATGCTGCTGGGACGCAGCAAACAACTGCAGATCGAAGGGAGCCCGCCGTGGACAATGGTGTCTCTGCGGGAAGCACGGCCTCGACTTCGACCCTCGGGCACATAGCCCTGGGTCTCACCCTTCTCGCATTCGGTATCGGCCACACCGGCATCATCAGCGGCGTGAGCGCGGCCGACTCCGTATCCCTCGCGATGTACGTGGGCGGTCTCGCCCTCTTCGTCCTGGGACTTCTCGAATTCCGCGGCGGCAACGGCTTCAACGGCACCGCGTTCGCGGGCCTCGGAGCCTTCTGGTTCACCTGGGCCGGCGGAGCCGACGCCAAGGTCTCGGCCCACGCGGCGGGCCTGTTCCTGGTGCTCTTCGCCCTCCTCGCCCTCACCCTGACGGCGGGCGCGGCCGGCGGACTCTTCGGGCAGGGCGTCTACGGCCTGCTCACCCTTTCCCTGGTGCTCCTCGCGGTGGGCACCTTCGCCGGCAGCGGCGGACTGGGCAAGGTCGCCGGCTGGGTGGCGGCCGTCGCCGGCCTGCTGGCCTGGTACGGGGCGACGGCCGCCCTGGCCCACTGGCCGATGGCGGTCGGCCGGGGCTCCCGGCGGGGAGCCGTCGCCGCCTGACGAGGGCGTACGCGACCGGACGCGGACGCGCGCGTGAGAACGGGCCCCGGGGGAGAATTCCCCCGGGGCCCGTTCCGTGCCCATGCGCCGGTGTGCCTACTCGACCGTGACCGACTTCGCCAGGTTGCGCGGCTTGTCGATGTCCCGGCCCAGGGCCAGGGCGGTGTGGTACGCCAGCAGCTGGAGCGGGATGCCCATCAGGATCGGGTCCAGCTCGTCCTCGTTCTTCGGGACGACGATCGTGTGGTCGGCCTTCTCCTGCTCGCGGTGGGCGACCGCCAGGATCCGGCCGCTGCGGGCCTTGATCTCCTCCAGCGCCGCGCGGTTCTTGTCCAGCAGGTCGTCGTCAGGGACGATCGCGACCGTCGGCATCGCCGGCTCGATGAGCGCGAGCGGGCCGTGCTTGAGCTCGGACGCCGGGTACGCCTCCGCGTGGATGTAGGAGATCTCCTTCAACTTGAGGGAGGCTTCCAGCGCCACCGGGTAGCCGCGCACCCGGCCGATGAACATCATCGACTTGGCCTCGGCGTACTCCGCCGCCAGCTTCTTGATGTCCTCCTCGCCCTCCAGGATCTCCTGGATCTGGGCGGGCAGCTTGCGCAGGCCCTCGATGATCCGCTTGCCGTCGGTCACCGACAGGTCCCGGATGCGGCCCAGGTGCACGGCGAGCAGCGCGAAGGCCACGACCGTGTTGGTGAAGCACTTGGTGGACACGACGCAGACCTCGGGGCCGGCGTGCACGTACACGCCGCCGTCCGCCTCGCGGGCGATGGCGGAGCCGACCACGTTGACGACGCCGAGGACGCGGGCGCCCTTGCGCTTGAGCTCCTGGACGGCCGCGAGGACGTCGTAGGTCTCACCCGACTGGGAGACCGCGATGTAGAGGGTGTCCGGGTCCACGACCGGGTTGCGGTAGCGGAACTCCGAGGCCGGCTCGGCGTCGGCGGGGATGCGCGCCATGCCCTCGATGAGGCCGGCGCCGATCAGACCCGCGTGGTACGAGGTGCCGCAGCCCAGGATCTTGACCCGGCGGATGCCGCGAGCCTCGCGCGGGTCCAGGTTCAGGCCGCCCAGGTGGACGGTGGAGAAGCGGTCGTCGATCCGGCCGCGCAGCACGCGGTCGACGGCCTCCGCCTGCTCGGAGATCTCCTTGTGCATGTACGTGTCGTGGCCGCCCATGTCGTAGGAGGCGGCCTCCCACTCCACGGTCTCCGGCGTGGCGGTGGTCGTCGTACCGGAAGTGGTGTACGTACGGAAGTCGTCGGCCTTCAGCGTGGCCATCTCGCCGTCGTTCAGGGTGACGATCTGGCGGGTGTGGGCGACCAGCGCGGCGACGTCCGAGGCGACGAACATCTCCTTCTCGCCGATGCCGAGGACGACGGGGGAGCCGTTGCGGGCGACCACGATGCGCTCGGGGAAGTCGGCGTGCATGACGGCGATGCCGTAGGTGCCCTCGACGACCTTGAGCGCTTCGCGGACCTTCTCCTCCAGGGAGTCGGCCTGGGAGCGGGCGATCAGGTGGACGAGCACCTCGGTGTCCGTCTCGGAGACGAAGACCACGCCGTCCGCCTCCAGCTTGGCGCGCAGCTCGGAGGCGTTGTCCACGATGCCGTTGTGGACGACCGCGACCTTGTTCTCGGCGTCGAGGTGCGGGTGGGAGTTGATGTCGCTCGGGGCGCCGTGGGTGGCCCAGCGGGTGTGGGCGATGCCGGTGGTGCCGGCGAAGCGCTTGGGCACGCGGGATTCGAGCTCGCGGACCCGGCCCTTGGCCTTGACGACCTTCAGGGCCGCGGCCTTCGGGCTGTTGACGACGATGCCCGCGGAGTCGTAACCCCGGTACTCCAGGCGCTGGAGACCCTCCAGCAACAGCGGTGCGACGTCACGCTTGCCGATGTAACCCACAATTCCGCACATACGGTCTTGCCCCTCCTGAAGTCCGGTGGATCGTGCTCGTTGCCCGGCCCCGGGGGGCCGGCCCTGGTCGCCCTTGTCGGGCCCGCTCAGCCGTAGACGATGCGGCGCAGCTGCCGGAGCGAGAGCTCCGGGGGCGCCACGGCGCGGTGCGGCAGTTCGGCCGCGATGCGTTCGAAGATCTCCGCGTTGACGGAGCCGCCGGACTGCAGTTCGCGGTGGCGGCGGCGGACGAACGTCTCGGTCGTCTCGTCGAAGTAGGCGAGTACGTCGAGCACCACCCGGGCGGCTTCGCCTCGCTGGAGCGAGGTGCTGCGCATCAGGTGGTCGACGAGGTCGTCATGCGACGGGCGGCGGTCGAGCACTCGTAGATACTGACGGCCCGGGCGGCGGAACGCAAAGATCCTGCCCGAAACCGGGCAGGATCGGGCTGGTCTGGACCAGGGGAATGTGTTGTTCCGGTCAGGGTCGGTCAGAATTGCCCCAAAATGGCAGCTTTTGCGGTGATGAACTCATCGGCGGTGAGGATGCCGTCCTTGTGCAGCTCGCCGAGCTCGCGCAGTCGGCGCAGGAGCACGTCGTGGTCGGAGGCGGTGGGGCGGGGGGTCGAGAGGGGAGCGGTCGAGGTGACCGCGGGGGTCGGGGCGGCGCTCGGGGTGGCCGGGACGGCCGGGTGGGGGAGGCGTACGGTCACGGCCGCCGCGACCAGCGCGGTCAGCAGCTCCCTCTTGCCGAAGCCGAAGAGTTCCGCCGCGTACGGGTCGTACTTGGGCGCGGGCGCCGCCTGCGCACCCGTCAGAGTGAACCGGAGCCAGCCATTCGAGAGGCCCTTCGCCGGGACCCAGTCCACCGCCCGTACGTCCGCCATCCGGAACCGGCTCGGGCCGGCCGAGTGCTTGGCCTCCTCCGCGGTCCAGTTCCAGTCCAGCGTGATCGTGTCGCCGTCGAAGGACACCGCCGCGTCGCCCGCCTCGGCCGTCACCGGCACCGGCGGCCCGGGCAGCAGGTACGCGTCCGCCGGGCCGGGGTCGACCTGGTCGAGCAGCAGCGCGTTGCGCACCTCGTCCACGAAGTATTCGGCGACCGCGGCCCGGGCCGACTCCACGGTCAGCTTGTACGGGTCGGCGGCGTCGGGGAGCCGGCCGGCCGTGCCCTGGGTCAGCGGGTCGGCGGCGTCACGGAGCCGCAGCCGCAGTCGGCCCGACTTGCGGCCCGGTTCGTAGGAGATCCCGGCGATGGCCGGGAGCGGCACCGACAGTTCCCCGAGGGCCTGGCGCAGCGGGCCGACGTCCTTGTCCCGGCCCGGCACGATCCGTACCGTGTCGCCGTCGAAGGTCCATGTGCCGTCCTTCTGGATGATTTCCGCCATCTTGTCATTCTGTCACCGGTGTTGAGGCCCCCGATGGGCCTATACCTGGGCGCATGAGAGTCCTGCGACGCACGCTCGGCACCCTCCTCGTCCTCGGCGGCGCCGCGCTGTCCTGCGCCGCCGGCCAGGGCGTCGACGCGAAACCCGGGGAGGCCCGTCTCGCCGCCCGGGCCGCCGCGGCCCCGGCCCCCTACGAACGGCTGCTGCCCGCGCCGGCCTCGGTGCGGGTCGCGGGCGCCGGGTACCGCTTCGGGGCAGGCACGGTGATCCGTACCTCCGGCTCGACCGAGGAGGTCCGACGGGTCGGGGAACTCCTGGCGGAGCAGTTGCGCGGGCCGAGCGGACTACCGCTGCCGGTGGTCGACGGGGAGGGCGGGGACGGGGTCCGGCTGCGGTTGGACGGGTCGGCGCGGGGGCTCGGCGCGGAGGGTTACCGGCTGGAGACCCGGTCGGACGGGATCACCCTCACCGCCCGCACCCCGGCCGGGCTCTTCCACGCCGGCCAGACGCTGCGGCAACTGCTGCCGGTGAGCGGCGCGGGGACGGTGCCGGGCGGGACGGTCACGGACGCGCCGCGGTTCGCGTACCGCGGGGCGATGGTCGACATCGCGCGCCACCACTTCACCGTCGAGCAGGTCAAGCGGTACGTGGACCAGCTCGCCCAGTACAAGGTGAACACGCTGCACGTCCACCTCACCGACGACCAGGGTTGGCGGCTGGAATCCGCGTCCTGGCCGAGGCTCGCGCGCTACGGCGGCGGCAGCGAGGTGGGCGGCGGCCCCGGCGGCCACTGGACGAAGGACGAGTACCGGGACCTGGTGGCGTACGCGGGCGAGCGGTACGTGGACGTGGTCCCGGAGATCGACATGCCCGGCCATGTGAACGCGGCGCTGGCCTCGTACGCGGAACTGAACTGCGACGGCAAGGCGCCGGAGAGGTACACCGGGACGAAGGTGGGGTTCAGCTCGCTCTGCGTCGGCAAGGCGCGGACGTACGAGTTCATCGACGACGTGCTCGGGGAGGTCGCGGAGCTGACCCCGGGCAGGTACCTGCACATCGGGGGCGACGAGGCGCACGCGACGCCGGCGGCGGACTACGCGGCCTTCATGGACCGGGCCCAGGCGGTGGTCGGCAAGTACGGCAAGACGGTGGTGGCCTGGCACCAACTGGCGGCGGCCCGCCCGGCGCCGGGGGCGGTGCTCCAGTACTGGGGCCACGGCGGGACCCCGGAGAAGGAGAAGGAGCGGCTCGCGGAGGTGGCGAAGGCGGGCCACCCGCTGATCCTGTCCCCGGCGGACCGGCTGTACCTCGACATGAAGTACGACGCCACGACGAAGCCGGGTCTGAAGTGGGCGGGCTACGTCCCGGTACGGCGGTCCTACGACTGGGACCCGGGGACGTTCCTCCCGGGGGTCCCGCAGTCGGCGGTGCTGGGCGTCGAGGCCGCGCTGTGGACGGAGACCATCGGGACCCGGGCGGACTGGGAGCTGATGGCCTTCCCGCGGATGTTGGGCCTCGCGGAGCTCGGCTGGTCCCCGGCGGCGTCCCGCGACTGGCCGGCCTACAGCCGCCGCCTCGCCGCCCAGGCCCCCCGCCTGGACGCCCAGGGCGTCACGTACTACCGCGCGCCGGACGTGCCGTGGTCGTAGCCCCTGTCGCTTGAGCGCGCGGCCGAATGCCTCCCACATCCTGGGGTCCGTTGCGGGTTCCGTGCGACGATTTATGCTGCCGGGGGGCTGGTCGGTGCACAGCAAGAGGGGGAATTCCGGGTGGGGTTCGACGAGGAATGGGCGCAACTGCGGGCGGCGGCAGCCGAACGAGCGGCTTCGACAGCCGCCGTCATGCCGGGGGCTGCGACGGCGACTGCCACAGTCGGGACGGATCCGCTCGACGCGGCCCATGAGGCGGCACAAGCGCGGCTGGCGGAGTTCCGTAGCGGCGTGGTGCTGGTGCCGCTGGACGCCCAGGGCGGGTTGTGGGCCGCCGAACTCGGCGGTCTGGACTGGATCTGCGCGTTCTCGGACGAGGAGGTGTTGGCCCGGTTCGCCCAGGCGCGAGGTGAGGCCGGTCGGGAGTGGCCGTACCGGCGGGTGATCGGGGCACGGCTGTTGGACGAGGTGGTGCCGGCGCTGGACTTCCCTTGCGGGGTCGCGTTGAACGCGGCCGGACCTGACGGGGCGGTGTTCCCGCCGCTGCGCGGCATCGTGCCGGACGCGGCGGCGCTGGACGGGGAGGTGGCGGCGTGAGCGGGGACGGCGTTGACCTGGATGTGTCGAAGCAGGCGCTGGGGCAGATAGCCGAGGGGATCACGAAGGCGCTGGCCGAGTTGAAGGAACTCGGGATGGTGGGCACGGCCAGTATGGGTCGCGGTTTCTCGGATCTGTCGCTGTCGGGGATGGAGACGGGTCACGACGGCCTGACGTCTTCGTTCGGGTCGTTCTGCGAGCGTTGGGAGTGGGGTGTGCGCTCCCTGGTGCAGCAGGGCAATGACTTCGCGGCGAAGGTCGGCCTGTCCGCCGGCTTGGTGCACGAGCAGGAGCAGTACATCCAGGGCAGCTTCAAGGTGCTCGCCAACTCCGCGATGGGAAACCCCTACGCCTCCGAGGACGACATCACCAAGAAGGGTTGGGGTGATGTCCTCGCCGACAACCCGTACACGCAGATCAGGGAAGCGGACTACAGCCCGGAGTCCTTCGAGCAGGCCAACGAGAACAGCAAGGAAGCCTGGAAGGGCGCCGTCCGGGACCTCAACAGCTCCAAAACCCTCCTGCCCAACCAGATCATCGATGCCACCGGCCTACGGGACGAAGTAGACAAAAAGGTCAATGACATGGTCGGCCCGGCGCCCGAGCCCCGGGCGGGCGGTGAGCGCGGATGACCAACTGGGGCAAGCTGGTCGACAGTGGGCTGGGAGGGCTGGCGGACGGCTGGGACGCCACCAAGAAGGTCGTCGGCGAGGGCGTGGACATGGCCGCTCACGGGGTCGGCGACGTCCTGGACCAGGTGGGTGCGCACGACTGGGCGGACAAGGTCGAGGACTGGGGCGACGACATCGCCTCGGACCTCGGCGCCTCCGTAGGCGAGCAGCAGCTCGGCCAGTCGCAGCAGGCGAACGAACTGATCCATGGCAAGCCGTCGGCGATCCGGGAGTCGGCGGGACATCTCACCGACTTCCAAGCCGCGTTCGACCGGGTCGGCCAAGGTATGAAGGCGCTGGACTCCGGCCACTGGAAGGGGGCCGCGGCCGACACGTTCCGCGAGAAGTTCGCGATGCACCCCGCCGACTGGCTTCACGCCTCCGATGCGTGCCAGGCCGCAGCTGACGCCCTCAAGCACTACGCGGACACCGTGACATGGGCACAGCAGCAGGCCCAGCAGGCCATCGACCTCTACCAGCAGGGCGTGAAGGAGACGAAGGAGGCGGCGCGGGCATACAAAGCCAAGGCCGACGCCTACGAAGCCGCCGCCCGGGCCGGCCGCGACCCGGGCCCGTGCCCGGCACCTGGTGCCGACCCGGGCGAGGCGGCCCGCCACCGCGCCCAGGAGATCCTTGACGAGGCGCGCCGCCAGCGCAACGACGCCGCCGGCACGGCCCAGCGGGCCATCGACGCAGCCACCGCGAAGGCCCCTGCCATGCCGTCGGCATCCGACCGGGCGTGGGACAGCTTCCTCGACTACGAGGCCGGCCAGGCGGTGGAGCTGAACCATTTCGTAGGCGGCGTGGTCAAGGGCACGGCGGGCACCCTCAACTTCGCCCGCGGCCTGAACCCCTATGACCCCTACAACCTCACGCACCCGGCCGAGTACTCAGAGCACGTCAACATGACCTTGGCGGGCCTCGTCTCCACCGCGTCCCACCCCGAACGCATCCCGGGCGCGTTGCTGGACTCCTTCAAGGACGACTTCAGCGAGGGCCTCGGCCGCCTTGTCCCGGAGCTCATCGGCACCAAGGGCATGGGCGAAGCCCGCGCCGGTGTACGCGTGGCGGAGACGGCGGCGGCGAAGCCGTCCGCATGGTCGAACCTCGCCAAGCCTGCGAAGGGGGTGACGAAGCGGAAGGCGATCCACGCCGACTCGGTTGGAGAGGAACAGGCCCAGGAGTTCCTTGACGCAGAGTTCCCGTGGGTGAGGGACTTGAACAACAAAGGCAAGCCCGGCTACCAGTACAACTGCACGCACAACGTGGTCACCGTTGACAGGAGACTGGACGGGGTCGAGGTTTCCGCGGCGCCCAAGGTGGAAGCGGGTGACATCCCGTACAAGGAACTCGGGGTGGAACCCAGCGCGAAGAAAGTTGTCAACAGCTACGACGACATCATCAAGGACCTTGAGAAGCGGGGCGAGGGCTCCCGCAGTGTGGTGGCCATCTCCCGCAATGGGATGCCGGGCCATGTCTTCAACGCCGTGAACACCCCACACGGCGTGGTCTTCTTGGATGGCCAGACCGGCACACTGGCCAAACTCGAGACGTCGAACATCCGCGAGATCGCCCATGTCCCTTATCGCTAGTGCCGTCAGGAATCAGAAATGCTCACATTGAACGAGGCCATCGAGGCGGCCGGACCCTATCTCGAGCAGGCGTTCGCACGCGGGCGGTGGACGCTCGTCGTTCAGCCGGAGCTCAGCGAGGAGCACGAGCTGGCATGGCTCATCAGGATCGACACACAGGAGAGCATCGACGCAGGTGATCCATGGGTAGGACCCATGGAAAAGATGGTAATCGTGCCCAAGGACGGGCAGGCGGTCCACTTTCCGCCGACGCACCTGCCGCTCGACGAGTACCTCGCATACGTGCGCCACGGCGGCTGGGACACGGCCGGCAAGGCGAAGACCAATATCGCCGAGCCGTGGCAGCGGGCCCTGGAGTGGCTCCTCACCACCTACCACGGGCTGGTCGAGCTGGTGGGGATCGAGCCGGTCGCCGAGGACGCGGGTACGTGGTTGTTCGCGTGCCGGACCACTGCGCAGCCCGGTTACCCGCGGACGCCCATGCTGGCAGCCTCCGTGGTGGTACCCAAGAGCCCCGGACGGCCCTTCCATCCGGCCTCGAATGACCCGTGGGGGGACGCGGCGGACTACACCCGGACTCGGGAAGGGAGGGACCCGGAGGCGCAGGCGCGGCGGTTGAACTCGCGCGGGTGCGTTGTCACGGTGGCCGCCATGATCGCCGGGGCGCCGTCGTCGCCGTTGCCCTGGCAGCCGACGCACGAGGCGCCGGGGTGGTGGGAGCTGCTGCTCAAGCGGTACTTCCCCACCGCCGAGCAGCTGCGGTGCGCGAGCTGGGATGAGGTGATTCAGCGCGCCGAGGAGACCGGGCCGGACACCCAGGGTGTGGTGTGGGTGCGCCGGGCGATCGGCGGCACCGAGGTCAGCGGACACCTGGTGTACGTGCACAACCACAACGGCAGCGTCGTGTTCCTGGACGGCATGACCGGCGGCCTGGCCCGGCTGGACACCGTCGGTGTGGCGGGACTGGTGTTCGCGCGCTTCCGCCCCGGGGCGCCACAGTCCGCCGAGGATTTCGGGGCGGCCCGGCTCAAGGCCGAGGAGTGGTTGCGGCGGACGTACGAGGAGCCGGTGGAGCTGGTGGCGCCGGACCCGGCGGACGAGACCGCCCGGGGCTGGCTGTTCGCCTGCCAGACCACGGCAGCGCTGAGGGGCGGGGACTGGCGACACTCGATGCTCGACGCCGCGGTGGTCGTGCCGAAGGGGCCGGGGGAGCCGTTCCTGCTGCCCAACTCCGACCCGTGGGGATTCTTCGCCCGCTGGGACCGGGGTGAGGAGGCGGGCCCCACCCCCGCACCGGGCAAGGCCGACTGGTTCGCCTCCACGATGAGCCAGTTGGGACCGATCATGGAGGTGTCCGAGTTCCCGACCGTCGTGGACTCGATCCAGGCGATCGCGGCGCTGCCGCCAGGAGGGCGCGCCCTGGTATGGGTACGCCGCCTGGATGGCCGGGGCCGGGAGTCCACGGGCCTGCTGCTCACCGGTCTGCGCTCCGAGGCCGGGTTCGTGGGACTGGTGGACGGAGCAGCGGCGGAGTTCAAGAACCTGGATGGGCTGCGGGAGTCCGGCGTCCGGGTCATCCGGTACCGCTGACGTCGAAGGAGCCAGGGCCGCCGGCCTGGCTCAGGGTCGGGTGGCGGCCTTCACGCCGTGGATGAAGGCCGCCCAAGTGGCCGCGCCGCACCGGAGGCCGGGCCGAGCGGTGTCCTTGCTGTCCCGCACGGCGCGGCCACCGTTGGTGGTCTCCGCGACCTCGACGCAGTCGCCCGTCTGGGAGGAGTAAGACGACTTCCGGTATCCGCTGACTATCTCTGCAGTCATGGTCTCTCTTCCGTGCCGTAGGGGATGCTGTTTACGAGCTGGAGAATGCGGTCAGCGGTCTCCTCTGGGGATAGTGCCGACGAGCGTAGCCCGTCGAACGCGTTGACGTAGAGCGCCAGATCGTCCGGTGCTTCGATGACGGAGGTGTTGGGCAGGTTCTCGACCGCCACGGCCTCAACGTTCGGCTCACCTCCGAAGGAGAAGCTGACGAAGGGGCCGGTCGTGCCCGCCTCACGGCTCGCAGAGGCCGGCAGCATCTGCACGGTGACGTGCGGGCGTTGCGCCGCGTCCAAGAGGCGTCGCCACTGCCGTACTGCGAGCGTGGGGTGATGTGCGAGGGACGTGATCGCGGGCTCCCAGATGACGGCAGCGACCTTGACCTCGCCTTCCTCCACACGCCGCTGACGTTCCTGTCGGACCTGCACGAGTTGTGCGATCTGGTCCTGCGAGAGGTGGAACGGCCCAGCGGAGATGACGGACTTGGCGTAGTCCGGCGTTTGCAAGAGGCCAGGAATCAGGGCGGGTTGCCAGGTGCGGATATGCGTCGCATCGTTTTCCAGCGTGATGTGATCCGCATAGTCAGGCGTGACAGCCTCTTGGAAGTCGAGCCACCAACCACGCTGATTGCTTGTCTTCGCCCAAGCCTCCAGCCGTGCACGTTCCTTGGGGTCGTCAACGCCATAGCAGTCCAGGAGTGTGCGTACTTCCAGCGGCGAGGCGGACGTGAGACCGCCTTCCAGACGGCTGACCTTGGACACCGACTTCAAGATGGCCTCGGCGGCCGTGGCCTGGTCGGCGCCGGCTGCCTCGCGGTGCCGCTTCAAAGCCGCCCCGAGCCTCCGGCTCCGGACGGTCGGCCTTCCCCCTGCGGGCATGGCAGCTCCTCTCAACTTCCGTAACAGTCTGCCCGTTTGGAAGTAGCGGGTGCCAGAAAGACCATCCGAACGCGTGATTTGCAAGTTTGCACTTCGTTCTGCTTGCGGAGGCTGTCCGTGCGGACCTACGGTGATGCCTGTCACGTTCTGTGTGTGCCTCAGAGCGCAGCGTGTCGGCAAGGGAAGACCCCCGCGACTGCGCGAACAGTCCGGGGGCGTGGTCAACGCTTAGCAGAGGAGCGTCAACGTGTTGCATTTTATCGGGCTGGCGGCACCGACCCGGCAATGGTGGCGGCGGCAAGTGCTCGTGCTCGCCACCTACGGGATCGATCTCGGGCCGCGCGTCATCCACGGGCGGGCGGTGGTGAGGTGACCGCCGGGACGGAGGAAGTGGTGCGGCGGTGGCGGCGGGACGCGCGGTGTGTGGGGCTCGCGCGCGGCAAGTAGCGCAAGGCGTTGGCTGACTGGGGGTTGTCCGAGTTGGAGGGGGACGCGCTCGTCGTCGCCTCCGAGCTCGTCACGAACGCCGTCCGGCATGCCCTCGCGCCACGGGACCGGGAGATCGAGACCCGGTTCGTGCGGCTCCCCGCCGGGGTGCGGGTCGAGGTGCACGACGCCAGCGACGCCCCGGCCGTGCCGGCGCTCCCCGACCCGCACGGCGACGGCGGGCGCGGGCTCTACCTCGTCGCCGCCCTCGCCGACCGGTGGGCCGTCGGGGAGCGGGTCGGGCCCGGGAAACGGGTGTGGGCCGAGCTGGAAGTGAAGAAGGTCCCCCGGTGAGGGGGGTGGTGAGTCCGTCCGACTGGCTGCTGACCGCCGACCGGACCGGCAGCACCCCCGTCCACGAGGTCGAGTGCACCACCTGCCTCGACGGCTCCGGCCCCGCCGAGGACCCCTACGGTACCGACGTCTGGGCCCTGCGCCACGCGTCCGCGACTCGGCACACCGGCTACCGCCGCATCGTCACGGACTTCCGCCGGGCGCTTCCGGCGCAGCCGGGCGTTCCCGCCACGCACGCTCCCACTGGCGGGTCAGTCCCGGGTAGATGACCAGGTGGCGGAACGGCGCGACGAGGGCCATGTAGAGCCGGCCGAACCGGCCGTTGGGCTTCACCAGCACCGCCATCCGCAGCTCGTACCCGCCGTCCCCGGCCGGCACCCAGCCCAGGTGCATGAGGGCGTGGACGGTCTTGTTCGCCAGTTCGCGGACCGCCTCGTCGTGGGTCTCGTACACAGTGGTGAACGGGCCGTCCGCACCCGAGCCGTCCGCCGTTTCGCGCAGTTCGGCCGGAACGCGCTTGCGCAGGGACTCGACCCGCGCGCCCGCCCCCGTACCGGGCCGGTCCCAGCCGAAGAGGGCGCCGAGCTTCCGACGCACCGCGAACAGGGCGCGGGCCGGCGGGCCCTGCTGGTCGAGCCGGCCGGCCGCCGAGATCGCGGCGAGCATCACGGGGAAGTCGTCCGGCCCGGCGCCGGGCGTGCGGTACGACCACACGTCTTCGATGTCGAAGTCGTGGGCGAACTCGTGCACTCGCCAGGGCCGTTCGGTGTGGGCCGTGCGGGGAAGTCTCATGGCTGCCGCCACCTCTCCCGCAGCGGGACGTCGTCGCCCCGCCACCCCGTTATACGCGCGAGACCATCGGCCCCGGTCGGGAGAGCTCGATCCTACGAACTTCCGTAGGCCGTCCCGTGGTTCAAGGCGTCGAATCATCCGGCGGCGGGTCGCGACCCAAGATCACGTCGGCGGCGGACGTTAACAGGGTCCAGGCTTGGACGGGCGCATTCCGGTAAACATTTCACATCCTCTGGCAAAAGATTTGCCTGGCCCTTGCCTTGTCAGGGGTGACCCGATGGGATGCGCGAGTCCCTTTGCCTAATGCGAACACCGAGGTCGAGTCACATCGTGCGTCAGATATCCTCCGCCGCCAGGCTTCTTGCTGTCGCGGCCCTTCCGCTGGCGCTGACCGCCTGCTCCTTCATCACCCCGAAGGCCGCCCCGAAGCCCGCCGGCGCCGCTGCGGACGCGTCGAAGCCCGCCGCGGCGCCGGCCGCCGATCCCAACAAGGGCCTGCTGACGGGCAAGCAGCTCAAGGCGGCGCTCGCGCCCGCCTCGTTCTTCCCGGCCGGCTTCATCGTCGAACCGGAGGGCGCGCGCGACACCGGCAACGGCTACCGGCTGCCGGTCACCGCCGACGTGCCCACCCCCGACTGCACCAGGCTCGACGGAACCTCATGGACGGGAATCACCGGGATCGACGGCGTCTCGTTCGCGCAGAACGATTACGTGAACAAGAACTCCTCCGAGGAGTTCGCCCAGGAGATCGACGTCTACCGGGACACGACTGCCACGACCGTGCTCGACGCGCTGGGCAAGATCTCCAAGGCGTGCCCCAGCTACACCGACAGCAACACCCAGGCGAAGGTGACGGTCACCGAGAAGCCCCTGGCGGGGGTCGGTGACGGCGCCTGGACCATCACCCTGACCAGCAAGGCGTGGCAGGGCGGCACCACGCTGATGGCCGCGCGGGTCGGCACCTCGGTGGTGTCCGTGCTCGTCAGCAGCGGCACCGACAACGGCATGACGGGCGCCACCAAGCTGACGAAGCAGCTGGTGGCGTCCCTCACCGGCAAGGCGTGACGGCAGCCGCCCCCTTAAGGGCGGCGCGCCAGCAGGTGCGCGTCGAGGAAGCCCCGCTCGGAGGCCGGGTCGTGGAGCAGCCGGGCGAACGGGGTGAGCCCGGCCCCCGTCAGCAGTTCCGCGAACCGGTCCACCGGATAGCTGTAGGCGGGCGTCACCTTGTGGTCGAAGCGGACCGGCTCCGCTCCGTCCGTCGCGAAGAACGAGACCAGGAGCAGGCCCCCCGGTGCCAGGACCCGCACCTGCTCGGCGAGCAGCGCGGGCAGTTCGCCGGGCGGGGTGTGGATCACCGAGTAGTGGGCCAGCACGCCGCCCAGCGCGCCGTCCTCGACCGGCAGGGCCTCCATCCGCGCTTCCTCGAACCGCAGCGCCGGATGGGCCCGCCGGGCGTGGCCGACCATCGCCGGGGAGAGGTCGAGCCCGAAGGCGTCCAGCCCCAGGTCGTGCAGCATCGCCGTCAGATGTCCCGGCCCGCACCCGACGTCGGCCGTCCGCCGGTTCCCCGTCCCGCGCACCAGCTCGGCGAAGGTGGCGACCATGGCCCGCGTGAACGGCCGCGTCTCCAGCCGGTCGGCGAACATCGACGCGTACAACTCGACGACCCCGTCGTAGGCCGCCCTGGTCTCGTCCTGGTGCTCCATCACGGGAACGAAGCTAACAAAGCTCACACCCGTGCGCGTTCGGCAGCCGGGCCGGCGTCGAGGGACCGTATCGACGCCCGCCCGGGGGCCGGTCACCGACGCGCGTAGGGCGCGACGGGGTTCTTGAGGGTGCCGATCAGTTGGAGCGCCGCGGAGGGGTCGGCGAGGTCGACCATCTGTCGGTTGTTCCGGAGCTGGAGGCGGTTCAGGCAGGACAACTGGAACACCGGGGCGAAGAGGTCGTAGCGGGCGAAACGGTCCGCCAGCTCCGGCACCGAGTCCTGGTAGGCGTGGGCGCAATCGGCCACCGCCCGCCAGAAGGTCTCCTCCTCACAGATGTCCTCCGCCGCCAGGATCGGGCCCAGGAAGCGGAAGAAGCAGTCGAAGACGTCCGTGAAGACCGACAGCAGCTTCATGTCCTCCGGGACGTCCACCCGGATCCGCTCGACCGCCGGCGGCAGGACCGCGTCCGGGTCCATGACCACGATTTCCTCGGCGATGTCCTTGAAGATCGCCCGCTTCACCACACCGCCCTCGATGACGAGGATCGTGTTCTCGCCGTGCGGCATGTACGCGAGGTCGTACGCGTAGAAGCAGTGCAGGAGGGGGACGAGGTAGGCGCGCAGGTACGCGGCCAGCCACTCCTCGACCGGCAGCTTCGATTCCTCGATCAGGGCGCCGACGAAGGACTTGCCCTCCTCGTCCACGTGCAGCAGGGACGCCATCGTGGCGAGGCGCTCCCCGTCCCGCAGCGAGGCGACCGGGGATTCGCGCCAGAGCGCCGCCAGCATCTTGCGGTACGGCGAGTGGCGGTCCGTCGCGCGCTCGTACTGCCGGTGGCGGTAGCCGATCGCCGCCCGCTCGCGGATGATCGAGAAGTCCACCGACCGTAGGACGTCATCGGACCCGATCAACCGGTGGAGCCAGTCGTTGATCGCCGGGGTGGCCTCCATGTACGCCGCCGACAGCCCGCGCATGAAGCCCATGTTGAGCACCGAGAGGGCGGTCTTGACGTAGTGCTTCTCGGGGGCGCTCGCGTTGAAGAACGTACGGATCGACTGCTGGGCCAGGTAGGCGTCCGCGCCCTCGCCGAGCAGGACGAGCCGGCGGTCGGCGATCTCCGCCGCGAAGGTGACCGTCGTCTTGTTCCACCACTGCCAGGGGTGGACGGGGAAGAGGTGGTAGTCCGCCGGGTCGAGGTCCAGCGAGGCGAGGCGGGCGGCGAAGGCCGCGACGGTCTCCTCGCCCAGCTCCTCGCGCATGAAGGAGTCGTGGTCCAGGCCCGCGCCCGCCGTGAAGGCGGAGACGTCCTTGTGGGCCGCCACCCACACCAGGTGGACCGGGCTCGCCGCCTCCGGGGCGTACGTGAGGTAGTCGTGCACGCCGAAGCCCAGCCGGCCGTTGTTCGCGACGAAGCAGGGGTGGCCTTCGGTCATGCCGGTCTCGATGTCCTGGAACGAGGACGCGGCGAGGACGGACGAGGAGACCTGCGGCTTGGTGTACTTGAACCCGGCGCCCGCCAGGGTGGAGGAGATCTCCTCCAGGTACACCGGCAGGACCTCCGCCCCCAGGCCGAGGGTCTCGCGCAGTTCGATGTGGAAGTCCAGTGCGTCGGGCGGTAGTTCGGCGCCGTCGCGCCGGCGGGTGATCGAGGACTCGTCCACCGCCCAGTGGTCGAGCGCGTACAGGGCGGCGCGGAAGCGGTACTCCACGCCGCCGTCGTCGCTCGTGACCGCGTACCACCCGTCGCCCACCGGCTTCGGGGTCAGCAGCCGCTCGTGGGAGAACTCCGCGAGGGCCTTGCGGACCAGGGCGCGGTTGGCCCGCGCCCAGAGGTCGGGGGTGAGGTGGGAGACGGCGTCGGCGAGACTCATATGGATCCCTCCCGGGTCGCCGCTTCGAACTGCTCGCGGGTGCAGAAACTCAGCAGGGCTTCCTTCTCGGGCTTCTGCACCGGACCGGCCGGTACGAAGCCCACGGCCGCGTTGAGCGCGTGGACGGCGGTGTTGCGCACGTCCGGCTCGACCACCACCCGACGGGTGGCCGGGTCCGCGAACAGGGCCGCCATGACGGTGGTGATCACCGCGCGGGTGAAGCCGTGGACGGGCGTGTCGCCGGGGGCGACCAGGAAGTGCATGCCGACGTCCCCTGGTTGGGCGTCGTACAGTCCGACCAGCTCCAGCCGGCTCGGATCGTACGTCTCCATCAGGAAGGCGGGCCGGCCGTCGTGGAGGCCGATGAACGCCTCGTGGTGCTCGGCCGCGGCGATCCGCATGTACTCGCGCTCCACGTCCGGCAGGGACGCGTCCCCCATCAGCCAGAACGCCGCCTTGGGGTGGGTGACCCAGCCGTGCAGCAGTTCCGCGTCCGAGAACGGGTCCAAGGGGCGCAGCGCGAAGTCGCCGAGGGCCGGATCGGTACGGGTGAACAGGAGTTCGGTGGTGCTCATACGAGGGTGCCTTCCGGGGCGGCGAACTGCTGGAACGCGATGGACTTCTCGACCTTGTAGTGCTCGCGGCCGAGGAGTTCTCCGATGATGTACGCGTTGCGGTACGCGGCCATGCCCAAGTCGGGGGAGGTGACGGAGTGGTTGTGGACGGTGCCGTTCTGCAGGAAGATCCCGCGCCCGGTGACGTCGATGCTGTAGTTGCGGGCCGCGTCGGGCCGGCCGTGCCCGTCGAAGCGCAGCCGCTCGCGCACGGGCGCCAGGAAGCCGGGCAGCGTGTAGCGGTAGCCGGTGGCGAGGACCAGGCCCTCGGTGGTGAGGGAGAAGTCCCGCTCCTGTTCCTCCTGACGCAGGCCGAGCGTGTACGTGCCCGAGGTGGTGTCGTACGCGGCGGAGTTCAGGGAGGTGTTGGTCAGCAGGGTGGTCGGGACCGGGCCGGGGCTGCTGATCCTCTTCTGGTAGAGCAGGTCGAAGATGGCGTTGATCAGCTCGCCGTCTATGCCCTTGAACAGGTTCTTCTGCTGCGTCTCCAGCCGGTAGCGGGTCTCCTCGGGCAGCGCGTGGAAGTAGTCCACGTACTCGGGGGAGGTCATCTCCAGCGTCAGCTTCGTGTACTCCAGCGGGAAGAACCGCGGGGAGCGGGTGACCCAGTTGAGCCGGTAGCCGTGTACGTCGATCGCGCCGAGCAGGTCGTAGTAGATCTCGGCGGCGCTCTGCCCCGAGCCGACGAGGGTGATCGACTCCTTCTGCTGGAGCTGCGCCTTGTGGTCCATGTAGGCGCTGTTGTGGGTGAAGTCGCCGCCGAGGCCGGCGCAGGCGGGCGGGACGAACGGCGGGGTGCCGGTGCCGAGGACCAGCCGGCGGGCGCGGTGGGTCTCGCCGCGGTCGGTGTGGACCTCGTACAGTCCGGCCCGTTCGTCGTAGGTGACCTCGGTGACGGAGGTCGAGTACAGGACGTTGTCGAGGCGGTCGGCGGCCCAGCGGCAGTAGTCGTCGTACTCCGCGCGCAGCGGGTAGAAGTTCTCCCGGATGTAGAAGGAGTACAGCCGGTCCTTGTCCTTGAGGTAGTTCAGGAAGGAGAAGGGCGACGTCGGGTCGGCGAGGGTGACGAGGTCCGACATGAACGGCGTCTGGAGGTGGGCGCCGTCCAGGAACATCCCGGCGTGCCACTCGAAGTGCGGCTTCGACTCGATGAAGAGGCCGTCGAGTTCGTCGATGGGCGCGGTCAGGCAGGCGAGTCCCAGGTTGAAGGGGCCGAGGCCGATCCCGATGAAGTCGCGGGGTTCACGAGTGGACGGCAAGGGAGGCTCCCAGGTACTGCTCGGCGTGTGCGGCGAGGAGGTCGAGGACGGCCGCGATGTCGGCCGCCGTGGTCTGCGGGTTGAGGAGGGTGAACTTGAGGTACTGCCTGCCGTCGACCTTGGTGCCGGCGACGACGGCCTCGCCGGAGGCGAACAGGGCCTTGCGGGCGTGCAGGTTGGCCTCGTCGACCAGGTCGGGTCGTAGGTCGCCCTGCGGGGAGTAGCGGAAGACGAGGGTGGAGATCCGCGGGCGTACGACGACCTCGAAGCGGGGGTCGGCGTCGAGCAGCTCCCAGCCGGTCGCGGTCAGGTCGACGACCTCGTCGAAGAGCGAGCCGATGCCGTCGGCGCCCATCACGCGGAGCGTCATCCAGAGCTTGAGGGCGTCGAAGCGGCGCGTCGTCTGGAGGGACTTGTCGACCTGGTTCGGGATCCTTCCCCGCAGCCCTCCGGGCGCGGGAGGTGCCCCCACCTGCGCGGTAGGGAGCGGGTTGAGGTAGTCCGCGTGGTAGGTGGCGTGCTGCATGGTGTCGCGTTCGCGGACCAGCACGGCGCTCGAACTGACGGGCTGGAAGAAGGACTTGTGATAGTCGACGGTGACGGAGTCGGCGTGCTCGATGCCGTCGAGGAGGTGTCGGCGGGTGGGGGAGACCAGCAGTCCGCAGCCGTAGGCGGCGTCCACGTGCATCCACGTGGAGTGCTCGGCGGTCAGGCGGGCGATCTCGGGGAGCGGGTCGATGGACCCGAAGTCGGTGGTGCCGGCGGTGGCGACGACGGCCATCGGGATCAGGCCGTCGCGGGCGCAGCTCTCCAGTTCCAGGGCCAGGACGGAGGTGTCCATCCGGCGGTCCCGGTCGACGGGGACGGAGATGACGGCCTCGTAGCCGAGCCCCAGCATGGCGGCGGACTTGTGGACGCTGAAGTGGCTCGCCTCGGAGGTCAGGATGCGCAGCCGGGGCAGGAGCGCGGCCTTGGCGAGGTCGCGGCCGTCGGCGCGGGCCCGCCGGGCGGCGATGCGGCACGCCTCGTCCCGGGCCAGCAGCAGGGCGTGGAAGTTGGACTGGCTGCCGCCGGAGGTGAAGACGCCGTCGGCGCGGGGGCCGAGGCCGATGCGGCCGGCCGTCCAGTCGATCAGTCGGCGCTCGATGAGCGTGCCGCCGATCGACTGGTCCCAGGTGTCCAGCGAGGAGTTGACCGCGGAGAGGATCGCCTCGCCGAGCACGGCGGGGATGACGACGGGGCAGTTGAGGTGCCCGAGGTAGCGGGGGTGGTGGAAGTAGACCGCGTCCCGGAGATAGACCTCTTCGAGTTCGTCGAGGGCGGCGGCCGGGTCTTCGAGGGGTTGGTCGAGGTCGATCCCGTTGATGACCGGGGCGAGTTCGTCGACGGCGATACCGGTGTGAGGTCGTTCCGTGGTGGCCAGTTTTGCGGCGACGCGGTCGATGCCCTCGGTCACGGAACGCCGGTAGAGGTCCGCGGTCGTCTCGTTGAGCAGATGCGAACGCATCAACTTTCCTCCGGACAGGGGAAGGGGGGGTGGGCTGTGCTTCTTAGGTTAGCCTAACCTAACTTCCCCGCAAAACATTGAGGGCCCCGGCCGATCGGCCGGGGCCCTCAATGAAATGGCTTCTGTGCCGCGGGAGTTGATCCTTACAGCGCCGCGCTCGGGTCCTCGCTGGGAGCCCGGCCCCCGTACGCCTCCGCGAGGAGTTCCTCCTCGCTCGCGCCGAGCCGCCAGTAGCCCGTGAAACGCACCCGACGCCGGTCGACCCCGCGGTCTCCCACCAGGTGGCGGCGTACGGCTCGGATCGTCCCGGACTCGCCGGCGATCCAGGCGTACGGGGCCGCGGCGGCGGGCGGTTCGGCCGACCGGACGGCCGCCAACAGCCGATCGGCCCGCTCCCGGCCGGCGCCCGCGCCGCGCACCACCCAGGTGATGTCCGCGTCCGCGCGGGTGTCCAGGGGGAGGCGGTCGTCCTCGTGCGGGACCTCGAACCAGGCCTTGAGGCGGGTGCCGGAGGGGAGCCGGTCCAGGATCGCGGCGGCAGCGGGCAGGGCGGTCTCGTCCGCGTACATCAGGATCAGGTCGGCGTCCGCCGGCGGCAGGAACCGCACGGACTTGTTCTCCGCGACCGCCGGTCCGATCGCGAGGATCCGGCGACCGGTGACCGCCCGTCCGGCCCACGCGGAGGCCGGGCTCGCGTCCCCGTGGAGCACGAAGTCGATGTCGACCTCGTCCACGCCCTCGGTCGTACGCCGCTGCTCGCGCACGGTGTACGAGCGCATCGCCGGGCGCTCCGCCTCGGGCATGGCGCGCCACGCGCCGAACCAGGTGTCCTCGTCGGTGGACGGGAGTGCGGTGTGTTCCCGGTGCGGGGGCGGGAGGAAGAGGGAGAGACTCTGGTCGTAGCCGCCCGAGCGGAACCCGGCGAGGGACTCGCCGCCGAAGGTGACTCGGAGGAACGAGTGGCCGAGGCGGCGGGTGCGGAGCACTTCCAGCGCGAAGAAGCGGAAGTGGGCGACGGCGGTGTCGGTGTCGGTGTCGGTGTCGGTGTCGGTGTCGGTGTCGGTGTCGGCGTCGGCGTCGGCGTGGGTGTGGATGGCGGTCATGCGGCGGGTCCCCCTGGGAGTCGATCGGCGGCGCCGGAAGAGGGCTGGTTCAGCTGACCTTCTTGGCGTTCTGGATCGACTTGGCGAGGTCTTCGAGGATCTTGGCGCACTTGTCGTACGAGTAGATCGGCTCGGTGACGCGCGGGGTGACCTGACCGGCCTTGACCGCCGGCAGTTCGGCCCAGGTCGGCTTGGCCTTCAGCTCCTCCGGCTGGAGGGTGCCGGTCCGGTTGTCCAGGAGGATGACGTCGGCCTTGTACTTGCCGGCGTTCTCCCAGCTCAGGCTCTCGAAGAAGCCGCCCTGGTCCAGCTTTTCGGGAATGACGAATTCGACGCCGAGCGACTCGAAGTACTTGAGGTCGGCGGAGGTCTTGGGGGTCGAGACGTAGAACAGGTCGGCGGCGCCGGAGCCGACGAGCACCTTGATGCCCGGGTTGGCCTTGGTGGCCTCGCGGACCTTGGCGGAGGCGGCCTCGAAACGGGCCTTGGCGTCGACGGTGGCCTTGGAGTTCAGGTCGGCGCCGAGGGACTTGGCGAGGGCGGCCGTCCGCTCCAGGGACTTGTCGAGGGTGGCGTCGCCGCCCACCGAGATCGCGGCGGCCGGGGCCAGCTTGAGGATCTTGTCCTTCGACGCCTCGGGGAGGTACCAGTAGCTGCCGTCCCAGGTATTGGTGACGAGCAGGTCGGGCCGCAGGGCCGCGTACTTCTCGACGTTGAACTCGTCGTAGACGTTGCCCAGGATCTCGACCTTGGAGATGTCCATGGTTCCGGCCTGCACGTCGGGCTTGCCGTCGGCGGTCTTGGTCGGGCCGAACACGCCCTTCACCTTGACGCCGTAGTCGGAGAGCGCGGCCGCCGTGCCGGTGAAGGCGACGATGTTCTTCGGCGTCGACTTGGCCGTGACCTCCTTGCCGAGGTCGTCCTTGAAGCTCCAGGAGCCGGAGGCGGCGGCGCCCTTGTCCGATTCGCCTGCTCCGCCCTTGGCCTGGCCGGTGCCCCCGCAGGCGGAGAGCGCCGCGACGAGACCGAGGGCGCCGCCGGCGGCGATGAGGCCGCGCCGTGTGAAGGGGGAGGTCCGGGACTTGGGCATGTCGATGTCCGCTTTCGTGCGTGGTGCGTGCCGGCGGCCACGAAGGCCGTTCGAGGGAAGGTTAGCCTAACCTTGCTCGATACGGGTAAGGGGGCCCTAACTTCCACCGGGCCCCCTCGCCCGTCACGCGTCCCCGAGCGGACCGACCGTCAGCCGGCGAAGCCCAGTTCGCGGGCGATGAGCATGCGCTGCACCTCGCTCGTGCCCTCGCCGATCTCCAGGATCTTGGAGTCCCGCCACATCCGGGCCACCGGGTACTCGTTCATGAACCCGTACCCGCCGTGGATCTGCGTCGCCTCACGGGCGTTGTCGACGGCCACGGTGGAGGAGTACAGCTTCGCGATCGCCGCCTCCTTCTTGAACGGCTCGCCCGCCACCAGCCGTGACGCCGCGTCGCGCCAGCCCACGCGGGCCATGTGCGCGCGCATCTCCATGTCGGCCAACTTGAACTGGATGGCCTGGTTGTCCCCGATCGGCCGGCCGAACGCCTGCCGCTCCTTCGCGTACTTCACCGACTCGTCCACGCAGCCCTGCGCCAAGCCGGTGGCCAGTGCCGAGATCGCGACGCGCCCCTCGTCGAGGATGCGCAGGAACTGGGCGTACCCGCGGCCCTCCTCGCCCACGAGGTTGGCGAGCGGGACGCGCACGTTGTCGAAGGCCAGCTCCCGGGTGTCCGAGGAGTTCCAGCCGACCTTGGAGTACGGGGCCGCGACCGTGAAACCGGGGGTGCCGGACGGGACGATGATCGAGGAGATCCGCGGCCGGCCGTCCTCGGTGCGCCCGGTGACGGCGGTGACGGTGACCAGACCGGTGATGTCCGTACCGGAGTTGGTGATGAAGCACTTCGAGCCGTTGATCACCCACTCGTCGCCGTCCTTGACGGCGGTGGTGCGGCTGCCGCCCGCGTCCGAGCCCGCGCCCGGCTCCGTCAGCCCGAAGGCACCGAGGATCTCGCCGGAGCACATCCGCGGCAGCCACTCCCGCTTCTGCTCCTCGGTGCCGAACCGGAAGATCGGCATGGCGCCGAGCGAGACGCCGGCCTCCAGGGTGATGGCGACCGAGGAGTCGACGCGGGCCAGCTCCTCCAAGGCGATGCCGAGGGCGAGGTAGTCACCGCCCATGCCGCCGTACTCCTCGGGGAAGGGCAGGCCGAACAGGCCCATCCGACCCATCTCGCGGACGATCTCGTACGGGAACTCGTGCCGCTCGTACAGGTCGCCGATCTTGGGCGCGATGACGTCGTGGGCGAACTCCTCCACGGTACGGCGGAGTTCCTCGTGCTCGGGGGTGAGCCGGTGGTCGAGGGACATGGTTCTCGTTACTCCTTGTGGGGCTGTGTCTCATTCACGAGCGCGCGGACGGTACGGGAGGGGCTCGGTCGGCCCAACCGCTCGGCCATCCACACGCTCGTGGCGGTGAGGGCGGCCAGATCGACACCGGTCTCGATGCCGAGACCATCGAGCATCCACACCAGGTCCTCGGTGGCGAGGTTGCCGGTGGCGCTCTTCGCGTACGGGCAGCCGCCGAGACCGCCGGCGGAGGCGTCGACCGTGGTCACGCCGTGTTGGAGCGCGGCGTACGTATTGGACAGGGCCTGCCCGTAGGTGTCGTGGAAGTGCACGCCGATCCGCTCGGTCGCGACGCCTTCCTCGTTGAGGGCGGACAGCAGCGCCCGGACATGGCCGGGGGTGGCGACGCCGATGGTGTCGCCCAGACTGAGCTCGTCACAGCCGAGGTCGAGCAGCGCCTTGGCGGTACGGACCACCTGGGGGACCGGGACCGCGCCCTCCCAGGGGTCGCCGAAGCACATGGACAGGTAGCCGCGGACGTGGGCCCGCCGCTCCTTGGCGCGGGCGACGACCGGCTCGAACATGGCGAGGGACTCGGCGACGGTGCGGTTCAGGTTGCGGGCGGCGAAGGTTTCGGTGGCGGAGCCGAATACCGCGATGCGGGTCGCCCCGAGGGCGAGCGCCCGGTCGAGCCCGCGCTCATTGGGGACGAGGACGGGCAGGGCCGCGTCGACGTCCGCGAGGAGCGGGAAGAGCTGCTCGGCGTCCGCCAGTTGGGGCACCCACTTGGGGTGGACGAAGCTGGTCGCCTCGATGGTGGTCAGCCCGGCTTCGGCGAGGCGGTGGACGAACTCGGCCTTCACCTCGGTCGGGACGGCGGTCTTCTCGTTCTGCAGGCCGTCGCGGGCGCCGACCTCGTGGATACGCACGCGGGCGGGGAGGCCGGGGTCCGGGACGGTCATGGGGAGGTCGTTCACGCGCCCTCTCCCTCCGCTTCGGGGGTGACGACGGCCAAGACCTGGTCCATGGCGACGGTGGTGCCGGGGAAGACGTCGAGTTCGGTGACGGTCCCGGCGTGCGGGGCGGAGATGACGTGCTCCATCTTCATCGCCTCGACGACGAGGAGGCTCTGGCCGGCGGTGACGTGGTCGCCGACGGCGACCTTGACGACGGTGACGGTGCCGGGCATGGGGGCGGCGAGGGTGTCGGCCCCCGCGCGGCCGGCTCCGCTGAGGGTCGCGGTGACGGGGTCGTGGGTCTGGAGGTGCCAGGTGTCGCCGTCGCGGCCGAGCCAGACCCCCTCCGGGGAGGTGGCGTGGGTGAAGCGGTGGGTGACGCCGTCGAGTTCGATGGTGAGGTGGGTGGTGGTGCGGGTGACGATCCGGCCGCGGGCCGGTGCCGCTGGATTCGGCGCGGCGCCGTCGTCGGCTGAGAGGAGCAGTTCCGTTTCGGCGCCCAAGGGGCGGGTGCGGACCGTGAGCGGGTCCTGGCCCGGGAGGCGGAAGTGGTGGACCGTCCAGGCGGGGGTGCCGCCCAGGCGCCAGCCGGTGGGGGCGTCGAAGGGGTCCACCCAGCCCGGGGTCCCCGAGCCGCCGGCAGGGTTTCGGGAAGGGCCGGGGTGGGGGGCATGCAGCAGCGCGGCCGCCCCGTACACCTCCGGCGGGACGCCGTCCGGCAGCAGGGACGGCAGGTCGCGCTCGACCAGCCCGGTGTCCAGGTCGCCCGACACCACGTCCGGGTGGGCCAGCAGGCGCCGCAGGAAGCCGGTGTTGGTCTGGACGCCCAGGATGACCGTGTCGGCCAAGGCACCCCGCAGCACCCGCAGGGCCGCCGCGCGGTCGGGCCCGTAGGCGATGACCTTCGACAGCATCGGGTCGTAGGTCGACCCCGTGTCCACCCCCGCCACCAGGCCCGAGTCGGTACGGACCGCCCCGTCCGACGGCTCCGACAGCGCGAGGACCGTACCGCCCGACGGCAGGAACCCGCGCGCCGGGTCCTCCGCGCAGATGCGGGCCTCGATCGCGTGGCCGGTCAGGGCGACCTCGTCCTGTGTGAAGCCCAGTTCGGCCCCGGCCGCCACCCGGAGCTGCTGCTCCACCAGGTCCAGCCCGGTGATCAGCTCCGTCACGGGGTGCTCCACCTGGAGCCGGGTGTTCATCTCCATGAAGTAGTACGAGGACGGGTCGCCGCCCGGCACGATGAACTCCACCGTGCCCGCCCCGACGTACCCGCAGGAGCGGGCCGCCTCCACCGCCGCCGCCCCCATCGACGCCCGCAGCTCCGGCGTGAGCAGGACGGACGGGGCCTCCTCGATCACCTTCTGGTGGCGCCGCTGGAGCGAGCACTCGCGCTCGCCCAGATGCACCACGTTGCCGTGTGCGTCCGCCAGCACCTGGATCTCGATGTGCCGCGGCCGGTCCACCCACCGCTCCACGAGCAGGGTGTCGTCGCCGAAGGAGGAACGGGCCTCGCGGCGGGCCGCCGCGATCTCCTCGCCGAGCAGGTCCGCGTCCCGTACCAGGCGCATGCCCTTGCCGCCGCCGCCCGCCGAGGGCTTGAGCAGCACCGGCATGCCGATCTTCTCGGCGGCGGAGGCCAGTTCGGCGTCGGTCAGGCCGCTGCCGGAGGAGCCGGGGACGACCGGGACGCCGGCCGCCTTCACGGTCTCCTTCGCCCGGATCTTGTCGCCCATCAGCGAGATCGCCGAAGCCGGCGGTCCGATGAACGCGAGCCCGGCCTCCTCGCAGGCCGCCGCGAAGGCCGCGTTCTCGGCGAGGAAGCCGTAGCCGGGATGGACGGCCTCGGCACCGGTGCGGCGGGCGGCGTCCAGGAGCCGGTCCACGGACAGGTAGCTCTCGGCGGCCGCCGCCGGGCCGATCCGGACGGCCGTGTCGGCCTCCCGTACGTGGCGGGCGTCCGCGTCCGCGTCGCTGAAGACGGCCACGGAGCGGATCCCGAGCTGTCGCAGCGTCCGGATGACGCGTACCGCGATCTCGCCGCGGTTGGCGACCAGAACAGTGCTGAACATCGAAGAGGTCCTCACGTCACATACGGAAGATGCCGAAAGTCGAATCGCCCAACGGGGCGTTGGCGCACGCGGTCAGGGCCAGTCCCAGCACCTGCCGGGTCTCCAGCGGGTCGATGACCCCGTCGTCCCACAGTCGCGCGGTGGCGTAGTAGGCGTTGCCCTGCTCCTCGTACTGCGCGCGGACCGGGGCCTTGAAGGCCTCCTCGTCCTCGGCGGGCCACTCCCGGCCCGCGCCCTCGATCTGGTCGCGCTTGACGGTCGCGAGGACGGAGGCGGCCTGCTCGCCGCCCATCACCGAGATCTTGGCGTTGGGCCACATCCACAGGAAGCGGGGCGAGTAGGCGCGGCCGCACATCGAGTAGTTGCCCGCCCCGTACGATCCGCCGACGACCACGGTCAGCTTCGGCACCCGGGTGCAGGCCACCGCCGTGACCATCTTCGCGCCGTGCTTGGCGATGCCGCCCGCCTCGTAGTCGCGGCCGACCATGAACCCCGAGATGTTCTGGAGGAAGAGGAGCGGGATGCCGCGCCGGTCGCACAGCTCGATGAAGTGGGCGCCCTTCTGGGCCGACTCGGAGAAGAGGATGCCGTTGTTGGCGACGATGCCGACGGGGTGGCCGTGGATGCGGGCGAAGCCGGTGACGAGCGTCTGCCCGAACTCGGCCTTGAACTCCTGGAAGCGCGAGCCGTCCACGATCCGGGCGATGATCTCGCGGGCGTCGTAGGGCGTCCGGGAGTCGACGGGGACCGTGCCGTACAGCCCGTACGGGTCGACCTTCGGCTCTTCGGGCGCCTCGACCGACCAGGGCAGGGCCCCGCGCTCGGGAAGGGTCGCCACGATGTTGCGCACGATCCGCAGCGCGTGCGCGTCGTCCTCCGCGAGGTGGTCGGTGACGCCGGAGGTCCGGGAGTGGACCTCGCCGCCGCCGAGCTCCTCCGCCGTGACGACCTCGCCGGTCGCGGCCTTCACCAGCGGGGGGCCGCCCAGGAAGATCGTGCCCTGGCCGCGGACGATGACGGCCTCGTCGCTCATCGCCGGTACGTAGGCGCCGCCCGCGGTGCAGGAGCCGAGGACGGCCGCGATCTGCGGGATGCCGGCGCCCGACATACGGGCCTGGTTGTAGAAGATGCGCCCGAAGTGGTCCCGGTCGGGGAAGACCTCGTCCTGCATGGGGAGGAAGGCGCCTCCCGAGTCGACCAGGTAGAGGCAGGGGAGACGGTTCTCCAGCGCCACCTCCTGGGCCCGCAGGTGCTTCTTGACGGTCATCGGGTAGTACGTGCCGCCCTTGACGGTCGCGTCGTTCGCGACGATCACGCACTCGCGGCCACTGACCCGGCCGATGCCCGCGATGACCCCGGCGGCCGGGGCCGCGCCCCCGTACATGCCCTCGGCGGCCAGCGGGGCCAGCTCCAGGAAGGGGGAGCCGGGGTCCAGGAGGGTGTCCACGCGCTCCCGCGGGAGCAGCTTGCCCCGGGCGGTGTGGCGGGCGCGGGCCTTCTCACCACCGCCGAGGCGGGCCGCTTCCAGCCGGGCGCGCAGGCCCTCGGCGAGTTCCCGGTGGGCGGCCTCGTTGGTCCGCCAGGCCTCGGACGCCGGGTCCGCGGCGCTCGTCAGCACTGGTGCCTGCTGCATCGGTCGAGCTCCCTTGCTCGGTCCACGTAAACCGGTCACGCTGTTAATGAACGTTAACGCTTGTGGGGCTTAGGTTAACGAGCGCTAACGGCCCTGTCTAGAATGGATTCCCATGAGCACCAGAGCGGCCGCCCCGACCCGTCGCGAGCAGATCCTCAGTGAGGCCGCTCGACTCTTCGCCGAGCGCGGCTTCCACGGCGTGGGCGTGGATGAGATAGGGGCCGCGGTGGGCATCAGCGGACCCGGCCTGTACCGCCATTTCGCGGGTAAGGACGCGATGCTCGCCGAGCTGCTCGTCGGGATCAGCGAACGCCTGCTGACCGGGGGCCGGCGCCGGGTGGAGGAGGCGGCCGGAGACCCGGCGGCGGTCCTGGCCTCCCTCGTCGAGGGTCACATCGACTTCGCGCTCGACGACCGCGCGCTGATCACCCTCCACGACCGGGAGCTGGACCGGCTGCGCGAGGCCGACCGCAAGCTGGTGCGCCAGCTCCAGCGGCAGTACGTCGAGCTGTGGGTGGAGGTCGTCCGGCAGCTCCACCCGGAGGTGGGCGAGTCGGAGGTACGGGTCTCCGTGCACGCGGTGTTCGGCCTGCTGAACTCCACCCCGCACCTGGCGGCCCTGGGCCGGGAGGCGACCGAGTCGCTGCTGCGACGGCTGGCCAACGGCGCTTTCGGAGCGCTGTCGGGGTGACGCCCGGTGTCCGCTGGTCGGGATGGAACAGACGGCTCCGCCCGGGCGGCGGCAGAATGAACCGTATGCCGAAGCCGATAGAGACGCCCGCCCCGCCCGTGGGAACGCCCAGCCGCGCCGAACTCATCGACCACCTGGTCCGCACCCGGATCGCGGGCGACGTGGCGACGGCGCGCGAGAACAACCTCTCCCACTACCGCAAGCTCGCCAACGGCGACCGGCACTACTGGCTCGGCCTGGAACTCGGCGACCGCTGGACGGACGAACAGGACGTCCTGGCCGTGATGGCCGAGCGGTGCGGGGTCGTGGACGACGCGGAACACCGGTACGGGCAGGACACCATCGACCCGGAACTGACCGTCGCCGCCCTGGACCGGATGGCGGCGCGGCTGCGCAAGGCGGCGCTCGACCGCCAGCGCGTCCTGCTCGCCACCGGGCACCCGGGCGGCCTCCTGGACGTCCACCGGGCGACGGCGGCGGCGCTGCGGGACGCGGGCTGCGAGATCGTGGTGATCCCGCAGGGCCTGACGGCCGACGAGGGCTCGGTGTGGCAGTTCGCCGACGTGGCCGTACTGGAGCGCGGGGCCACCCTGTGGCACACCCACTCCCCGGCCCCGATGGCGGCGATCCTGGACGGCCTGGCCGCGGCCGGGCGCCCGCAGCCGGACCTGGTCGTCGCCGACCACGGCTGGGCGGGCTGTGCGGCCCAGCGGGGGCTGGACGCGGTGGGCTACGCGGACTGCAACGACCCCGCGCTGTTCCTCGGCGAGGCGGAGGGCACCCTCCAGGTGGCGGTCCCGCTGGACGACCACGTGCGCGACCCGCGGTACTACGACCCGATGGTGGCCTACCTGCTCTCGGCGGCGGGCCTGCGGTGACCGTGCGGGGCCTGCGGTGACCCGGTAGGGCCTGCGGCAGGCGGCGGCCCCGCGTTAGGCGCCGGGCGGGCCGGGGTCGGCCCGCCCGGCGGCGGCCGGTCAGCGCAGCCAGCCACCCGTGACGGTCTGGACGGCCGAGCCGTCGAGGTCGGCCAACTTCGGGGCGACGAACTCCCGCGCCCAGTCGGAGGTCTGGACCCGGAACGGCACCTCCGACGCGTCCAGCAGGGCGACCACGGGTTCGGCCGCCTCCTCGGAGGTCTGCGAGGTGTCGGCCCCGTACGACTTCATCGTGCGCTCGACGTACGCCTGGAGCGCGCCGCCGTACGGGCCGGCCGCCTCCACCATCGCCGGTACGTCGATCTGCTGGTTGGTCACGAACTCGCTGGTCACGGCGCCCGGTTCGACCACCGCCACCCGCACGCCGACGCTCGCCGCGACCGGCGCGAGCGACTCCATGAACCCTTCCACGGCGAACTTGGCGGCGCAGTAGGCCTCGTTGAACGGCTGGCCGACCACCCCGCCGACGCTGGTCACCGTGATCAGCCGGCCGCCCGACGCCCGCAAGTGCGGCAGCGCGGCGAGCGTGAGTTCCACGACGCCGAAGTAGTTGACTTCCATCGCGGCCCGGACGGGCCCCATGCCCTGCTGCTCGACGGTCCCGGCGAACCCGGCGCCGGCGTTGTTGACGACCGCGTCCAGCCGGCCGTGTTCTGCGACGACCTCCGCCACACAGTCCGCCACGGATGTCGCCTCGGTCACGTCCAGCCGCCTGACCTGCACCTTGTCGGCGACACCGGCCGCGCGGGCGGCCTCCAGCAGGGCGTCCGCCCGGCCCGGTTCGCGCATCGTCGCGACGGTGTGCCAGCCGGCCCGGGCCGCGCCGACGGCGGCGGCCAGGCCGATGCCGGAGGAGGTGCCGGTGATGAGAACGGTCTTGGTGGTCATGGGGGTCTCCGTCTGCGAGGGGTTCGGCGTAACCGGTAAGTGCGTGTGCACACACATTATCTTCGTGTGCGTGTGCACGCAACATTCCTCCCGGTAGGCTGGCCCCATGGCGCAGAACAACCTCACCCTGGGTGACCTCACCCCCCGCGACCACGCCTTCTACGGCCTTGTCTGGGCGGGCTCCACGCTCAGCGCCCGCGTGGACCAGGCCCTGGCGCGCCGCCACGACCTCCCGCTCTCGTGGTTCGAGGTCATGCTGTGGCTGCGCGCGCAGGAGGAGCCGGTCGCCGCCTCCGAGCTGGGGGCGATGACCCTGCTCAGCCGCAGCCAGGTCTCCCGCGTCGCCGACTCGCTCCAGGCGCGCGGCCTGGTCGAACGGATACCGTCCCCGACTGACGCCCGCTCGGTCCGCATCGCCCTCACCCCGGCGGGCCACCGCGCCTTCGAAGAGGCCGACGCCACCCGCCGCGAAGTCCTCGCCGATGTCTTCGACGACCTCCTCGACGACGCGGACATCGCCGCCCTGGAAGGCATCTGGGCCAAACTCAAGTCCCGTCCGGCGCCTCGCGCGCAGTAGGCGTCGGGTCCAGGTACACGCGACGGATCGCGGGCCAGCGCTCGCGCAGTTGGGACTCCGCGTCCTCGCACGCCGCCTCCACCTGTCGCGCCGACGCCAGGTCGTGGAAGTCGATCTTCGCCGCGATCAGCACCTCGTCCGGCCCCTGGACCAGCGTGGTCAGCTCCAGCACGCCCTCGATGTGCGGCACCGAGAGGAGTTCCTCGCGCACTTCCGCGCGCGTCGCCGCCGGCAGCGGCCGTCCGATCAGGTACTGAGCGTTCGAGCGGCCCAGTTCCCACGCCACCCACACCAGCAACAACCCGATCAGCAGCGACGCGACGCCGTCGTACGCCCCCGAGCCCGTCAGCTGCGCCCCCAACAGGCCGCCGGCCGCCAGGACCAGGCCGATCAGCGCGGCCACGTTCTCCAGCAGGACGGCCTTCACCGCCGTGTCCGGGGTGTGCTTCACGTACAGCCCCAGTGGGGCGCGCAGCCGCGCCGCCTCGCCCCGCACCTGCCGCCAGGCCACGAGCAGCGAGTAGCCCTCCAGCAGGAAGGCGACCGCGAGGATGATGTACGAGACCGTCGGATCGCCCGGGTCCTCGCCGTGCAGCAGCGTGTGGATGCCGTCGTACACGGCGAAGACCGCGCCGCCGACGAAGGTGGCGATCGAGGCGAGCAGCGCCCAGATGTAGCGCTCCGGCCCGTACCCCAGGGGATGGGCCTCGTCCGCCGGGCGGGCGCTGCGTTTCAGCGCCGTCAACAGCAGCACCTCGGTGACGGTGTCGGCCACCGAGTGCGCGGCCTCCGACAGCATCGCGCTCGATCCGCTGACGATCCCGCCGACGGCCTTGGCGGCGGCGATGCCGAGGTTGGTGACGACCGCGACGACGACCGTCCCGACGCTCTCGGGGCTGTCCGGGCTGTCCGGGCTCTCGGGGCCGCCGGAGGTCGGGGACTGCGCCGGGTCGGTCGCTTCCGGCGCTCCGGGCGGCCCGGGTGCTTCTGAGGTCATGCGGCGACGGTAGGCGCGGCTATCCGCGCGGGACGCGTACGACACCCTCCTGGATGACCGTCACGGCCAACCGGCCGTCCTGCGTCCAGATGCGGGCCTGGCCCAGGCCCCGGCCGGCCGCCGCCGAGGGGGACTCCTGGTCGTACAGCAGCCATTCGTCGGCGCGGAAGGGCCGGTGGAACCACATCGCGTGGTCCAGGGAGGCGCCGACCACGTCGCCGACGGCCCAGCCGCCCCGGCCGTGCGCGAGCAGCACCGAGTCGAGGAGCGTCATGTCGGAGACGTAGGTGGCCAGGCAGGTGTGCAGCAGCGCGTCGTCCGAGTCGAGCTTGTCGGCGGTACGGAACCACACCTGCGAGTGCGGCTCGCGCGGCTGCCCGACCGAGCCCCAGGGGGGAGTCGTCGCGTACCGCAGGTCCACCGCGCCGCGGGCGTCGATCAGTCGCTCCACCGTGCCCCGGTCGCGGAAGACCTCCCGGTAGAGCGGCAGCGACTCGGCGGCCGTGGGCAGGGTCTCCGGGTCGGGCGCGTCCGGCATCGCGCGCTGGTGGTCGAGCCCCTCCTCGTACGTCTGGAAGGACGCGGAGAGGTGGAAGATCGGCTGCCCGTGCTGGACGGCGACGACCCGGCGCGTGGTGAAGGAGCGCCCGTCGCGGATGCGGTCGACCGAATAGACGATCGGCGCGCCGGGATCGCCGGCGCGCAGGAAGTAGGAGTGCAGCGAGTGCGCGCCCCGGTCCTCGGGCACGGTGCGACCGGCCGCGACCAGCGCCTGGGCGGCGACCTGACCGCCGAACACCCGCGGTACCAGCGACGGACGGCTGGTACCGCGGAAGATGTTCTCCTCGATCTGCTCCAGGTCGAGCAGGTCGAGGAGCGTCGTCAGTGCCTCGTTCATGGGACGGGGACTGGGTTCCCTACAGGCCCATGGACTTGGCGATGATGGACTTCATGACCTCGCTGGTGCCGCCGTAGATGCGGTTCACGCGGTTGTCGGCGTACAGGCGGGCGATCGGGTACTCGTTCATGTAGCCGTACCCGCCGTGCAGCTGGAGGCACTTGTCGATGACGCGGTGCGCGACCTCGGTGCAGAACAGCTTCGCGGAGGCGGCCTCGGCGGCCGTCAGCTCGCCGGCGTCCAAGGCCTCCAGCGCGCGGTCGGCGACGGCCTCGGCCGCGTCGACCTCGGCCTGGCAGGCGGCCAGTTCGAACTTGGTGTTCTGGAAGTGCGCGACCGGCTTGCCGAAGACGGTGCGCTCGGTCACGTACTGCTGGGCGAAGCGTATGGCGGCCTTGGCCTGGGCGTACGCGCCGAAGGCGATGCCCCAGCGCTCGGAGGGCAGGTTCGCGCCGAGGTAGTAGAAGCCCTTGTTCTCCTCGCCGAGCAGGTCCTCGACCGGCACCTTGACGTCGACGAACGCGAGCTCGGCGGTGTCGGAGGTGCGCAGGCCCAGCTTGTCGAGCTTGCGGCCGATGGAGTAGCCCTCGGACTTGGTGTCCACGGCGAAGAGGGAGATGCCGAAGCGGCGGTCGTCCTCGCGCGGGGCGGAGGTGCGGGCGCAGACGATCACGCGGTCGGCGTGGACGCCACCGGTGATGAAGGTCTTGGCGCCGTTGAGGACGTAGTGGCTGCCGTCCTCGGAGAGCTTGGCGGTGGTCTTCATGCCCGCGACGTCGGAGCCGGTGCCGGGCTCGGTCATCGCGAGGGCCCACATCTCCTCGCCGCTGACGAACTTCGGCAGGTAGCGCTTCTTCTGCTCGTCGCCGGCCAGCATCTTGATGTAGGGGAGGGCGAGCAGCACGTGCACGCCGGAACCGCCGAAGTTGACGCCCGCGCGCGAGGTCTCCTCGTAGAGGACGGCCTCGAACTTGTGGGTGTCCAGGCCCGCGCCGCCGAACTCCTCGGGCACGTTGATGCCGAAGACGCCGAGCTCGCCGAGCTTGTAGTAGAAGTCGCGGGGCGCCTGGCCGGCCTGGAACCACTCGTCGTAGACGGGGACGACCTCGGCCTCGATGAAGGCGCGGATGGTCTCGCGGAATGCCTCGTGGTCCTCGTTGAAAACGGTACGGCGCACGGCCGGACTCCCTTCGTCGCGGCGGTCCGCCGCCCTTGGCTAAGCGCTTGCTCAGATTAAGTTACCGGCGAGTTGCCACCGCTGTCCAGGGTACGCAGCGCGAACCACAGTTCCATCCTGGTGTCGGGGTCGTCGAGGTCGCGCCCGAGGAGGACGGCGCAGCGGGCAATGCGCTGGCGGACCGTGTTGCGGTGGACGCCGAGGGCGGCGGCGCTGCGGTCCCAGCTGCCGTGGTGGGCCAGCCAACCGCGCAGGGTCGCCGTCTGGGCCCGCGTGAGCGGCGCCAGCAGCGCCTCGGCGTGCGCGCGGGCCTCCGCCGGGTCCAACAGGCCGGGCAAACCCCCCTCGGAGTGCCGGGCCAGGGGGGTCCTGGCCGCCTCGGCGCGCTCCAGGGCGCGGCGGGCCTGGGCGTCGGCGGTCGCCAGCGCCCCGGGCGCGGCAGGTGCGCTGACCCCGAGGCGCCAGCCGGGCTGTGGGGCGGGGTCGCGGTCGGTGAGCAGGCGGGGCCCCGGGCCGTGCGCGTCCATCAGTACGGTGCCCAGCGCGCCCGCGAGGGCCTGCGGGTCCCCCGCGCCCCGGGCGTGGACCACGCGCCAGGGCCCGGCGCCGGCCAGCGCCTCGGCGGGGTCGCCGCCCAGCAGCAGCCGGGTCAGTGCGGCGGCCTCGGTACCGGCCGGGCGGCGCGTGGTGAGCAGGCCCAGCAGGACGGCGGCGATGGCGGTGATGGCGTGGTCCCCGGCGGTCCGCTCCGGCACGGCGACACCCAGCACCGGTGCGGGGGCGGGGGCTACGTCCGGGGCGGGGGTGGTCTCCTGCGCGGGGCCGCCGGGCTGGTGGGGGGCAGGAGCGGGGTGCGGGACCGGCCCGCCGCCCAGGGCGTACGCCGAGAGGTGCCAGCCGGCGGCGGAGTCCGTCGCGGTGGCCGGCCCGCCCGGGGCGGCCACCCGCGCGAGCAGTGCCTCCTGCGCGGCGGCGGCCCCGGCGGGCACCGCGCGACCCGCCTCCCGGACCTCACGCGACCCACCCGACCCGGCGCCGCCCGGCACCAGGACGACCCGCCCCCCGAGGCTCGCCGCCAGCCGCCGCAGCACCGCCGGGACCGGCTCCGGCCGGGCGGCGGCCGCCGCCAGCGCCTGCTGCGCCTCGGTGACCCGGCGCAGCTCGCGCGTCCGGGCCTCCGCCATCAGCCGCCACACGGTACGGGCGACGGCGGTGAACGGGGTCCCGGGCGGCACCTCCAGCAGCGGCAGCCCGTGCCGGGCGCAGGCCGCCACCAGCTCCGGTGGCACCGCCTCGTGCACCGGCGCCAGCCCGAACCCGAGCGCCGCCGCGCCCGCCGCGACCAGCCGGGCCGCGTACCCGTCGGCGTCCGACCCGAGCTGCGCCCCGGCGGTGAGCAGCAGCTCCCCGCCCAGCAGGTACGGCGACGGGTCGGCCATCTCCGACGCGTGGACGGCGTGCACGACGACCCCCTCCACCCCCTCGACCTCCTGGGCCGCGTGCAACCCGCGCAGGCCCAGCTCCCGGTCGGCGAGCAGGGCGGAGAGGGCGACGCCCGGGGTCGGCGGCTGGTCCGGCATGGATACTCCGTATATATCGGTGCTGCCTGATGGAGGAAACGTACACTTCGCGCGCTCGGGCTGTCCCCTTACGCTCGAAGGACCGCACACCCCCTCCGGAAGGCACCCCCCATGAGCACGCAGCCGCGCGGACCCGTCGACTCCTCCCGCATCCCGCGCTACGCGGGCCCGGCGACCTTCGCCCGGCTGCCGCGCCTGGACGAGGTCGGCTCGGCCGACGTGGCCGTCGTCGGCGTCCCGTTCGACTCCGGTGTCTCCTACCGGCCGGGTGCCCGCTTCGGCGGCAACGCCATCCGGGAGGCGTCGCGCCTGCTGCGCCCGTACAACCCGGCGCAGGACGCCTCCCCGTTCGCGCTCGCCCAGGTCGCCGACGCCGGTGACATCGCCGTGAACCCCTTCAACATCAACGAGGCCGTCGAGACGGTCGAGGCCGCCGCCGACGAGCTGCTCGGCGCCGGCTCCCGCCTGATGACCCTCGGTGGCGACCACACGATCGCGCTGCCGCTGCTGCGCTCGGTCGCCAAGAAGCACGGCCCGGTCGCGCTGCTGCACTTCGACGCCCACCTGGACACCTGGGACACCTACTTCGGCGCCGAGTACACGCACGGCACCCCGTTCCGCCGCGCCGTCGAGGAGGGCATCCTCGACACCGAGGCGCTCTCGCACGTCGGCACGCGCGGCCCGCTCTACGGCAAGCAGGACCTCGACGACGACGCCAAGATGGGCTTCGGCATCGTCACCTCGGCCGACGTCTACCGGCGCGGCGCCGACGAGGTCGCGGACCAGCTGCGCCAGCGCATCGGCGACCGCCCGCTCTACATCTCCATCGACATCGACGTGCTGGACCCGGCGCACGCGCCCGGCACCGGCACGCCGGAGGCGGGCGGCATGACCTCCCGCGAGCTGCTGGAGATCATCCGCGGCCTGTCCTCCTGCAACCTGGTCTCCGCGGACGTGGTCGAGGTCGCCCCGGCGTACGATCACGCCGAGATCACCTCGGTGGCGGCCTCGCACACCGCGTACGAGCTGACCACGATCATGAGCCGGCAGATCGCGGCGTCGAAGACGAAGTAGGACCCGAGAAGGACGAGTAAGCACACGTGACGCACGACCACGACCTGGTACTCCGTCCCACCGAAGCCCAGACGGCCGCCGCGCTCGCGCCGCCTCCCGGGCGGACGGGCGGGGACCTGGTCGTGGAAACGCTGCGCTCGCTCGGCGCCACCACCGTGTTCGGGTTGCCCGGACAGCACGCGCTGGCCGTCTTCGACGCGGTGGGCCGCTCCGACCTGCGACTGGTCGCCCTGCGTACGGAGAACAACGCCGGCTTCGCGGCCGACGCGTACGGCCGCCTCACCGGGGAGGCCGTCCCGCTGCTGCTGTCCACCGGCCCCGGCGCGCTGATGGCCCTGCCGGCGCTGGCGGAGGCGGCGGCGGCCTCCGCCCCGGTGCTGGCCATCTCCTCGCAGGTGCCGAGCGCGGGGCTGGGCGGCGGGCGGCGCGGGCACCTGCACGAGCTGCGGGACCAGTCGGCGTCCTTCCGGGACGTGGTGAAGTCCGTCCACACCGCCCGCACCCCGTCCCAGATCCCGTCGGTCATCGCGGAGGCGTGGAAGTCGGCGCTGAGTGCCCCGCACGGGCCCGTCTGGATCGAGATCCCGGAGGACGTCCTCCGCGCGGAGACGATGATCCCCCAGGTCACGGGCGTGGACGCGACCGCCCACGAGCTCGTCCCGCGCCCGGAGCTGACGGCGCTCGCAGCGCACTGGCTGTCCGAGGCCGGCCGCCCGGTGATCATCGCGGGCGGCGGGGTCGTGCGCGCGGACGCGGCGGGGAAACTGAAGCAGCTCGCGGAACGCCTCAACGCGCCCGTCGTCACCACCTTCGGCGGGAAGGGCGCCTTCCCCTGGACCCACCCGCTGTCCCTCCAGTCCTGGTTGGAGGACCGCCACATGACGGACTTCCTGGAGGACGCGGACGTCCTGCTGGTGGTGGGCTCGGGACTCGGGGAACTCTCCTCGAACTACCACACGTTCTTCCCGACGGGCCGCGTCGTGCAGATCGAGGCGGACCTCGGGAAGCTGGAGTCCAACCATCCGGGCCTCGGCATCCACGCGGACGCCCGGCTCGCGCTGCAAGCCCTGCTGGAAACGGTCCCGGAACGGGAGGACCCGGCGGCGCCCGCGCGGGTGCGGATGGTCCTGGACGAGATCGCGGGCCGGCTGGCCGACCAGGACGTGGCGCTGGAGCAGGGCCTGCTGGCCTCCATCAGGTCGGCCCTGCCGCCGCGCTCGCCGTCGTTCTGGGACATGACGATCCTGTCCTACTGGGCGTGGTCCGCCTTCGACGCGAAGCACCCCAACACCATGCACTCGGCGCAGGGCGCGGGCGGGCTCGGCTACGCCTTCCCGGCGGCCCTCGGGGCGTGCGTCGCGGAACCGGGCACGCCGGTGCTGGCCGTCTCGGGCGACGGCGGCGCGATGTACTCGATCGCGGAACTGGCCACCGCGAAGCAGCACGAGCTGGACGTGACCTGGCTGATCGTGGACGACGGCGGCTACGGCATCCTGCGCGAGTACGGCTGCGCGACGGGTACCGACCTCAGCGGCCCGGACTTCGTCGCCCTGGCCGCCTCCTTCGGCGTCCCGGCCGCGATCACCTCGGCGGCCACCCTGCGCGAGGACCTCACCACGGCCCTCACCTCCCCGGGCCCCTCGGTCCTGGTCCTCCCCACCACCCTGAAGATGTTCGCCCCGACCCACCGCTGACCGTCAGGCCGCCTCGTGCTCCTGCGAGGCGAAGACGACGACTGACGTCTCACCGACCAACTTCAGGGTCAGCTCCGACTCCATGGCCCGAGCGAGCCGCGCGAGCAGCGGCACGGTCGGCACGGTCCCGCCCAGCTCCAGCTTCGAAACCTGCGGCTGCGTCATCCCGGCCCGCCGCGCCGGCTCGGTCTGCGACATCCCGAGCTCGGTCCGCCGGTCGTACACGGCCTGCCCGAGCTCGAACGCCAGCCGGATCTCCTCGCGGCGCCTCGACGTTCGTGGGCTCTCGCCGGACCCCGGATCGAGCTTCCGCTCCCGGGCGAGCTTCCACCGCGCGTGGCTCACCATGACGCTGCCCCCTCCCCGGCTCGCCCACCGGCGCGCAAACCCGTTCGATTGTTGCGGCGGGATGAAATCCGCCGGTCGGGGCGTTGGTGCTTCCGGCAGGGCACCATCGACGGGGAGGCACGACGTGGCGGCGGCGGAGACGGAAACAGGCGGAAAACCGGGCTGGGGCAGGCGGCTGACCGCGTACACCTGGCGGTACAAGGCCAACGTGCTGCTCGCGCTCGGGTCCTCGCTGGCCGGTATGGCCGTCCTGGCGCTCGTGCCACTGGTCACCCGGACCATCATCGACGACGTCATCGGCGACAAGAGCAAGCCCATGGGCCCCTGGGCCGGCATGCTCATAGCCGCCGCCCTCCTCGTGTACGTACTGACCTACATACGCAGGTACTACGGCGGGCGCCTCGCCCTCGACGTCCAGCACGACCTCCGCACCGAGATGTACGGGACCATCGCCCGCCTCGACGGCCGCCGCCAGGACGAGCTGTCCACCGGCCAGGTCATCGGCCGGGCCACCAGCGACCTCCAACTGATCCAGGGCCTGCTCTTCATGCTCCCGATGACCATCGGGAACTTCCTGCTCTTCGGGATATCCCTCGGCATCATGCTGGCGCTGTCCCCGCTGCTCACCCTCGTCGCCCTCCTGATGGCCCCCGCCCTCTGGTACATCGCCAAGCGCAGCCGCAAGAAGCTGTTCCCCGCCACCTGGTACGCCCAGAGCCAGGCCGCCGCCGTCGCCGGCGTCGTCGACGGGGCCGTGACCGGCGTCCGCGTCGTCAAGGGCTTCGGGCAGGAGGAACAGGAGACCGGCAAGCTCCGCGAAGCCGGCCGCCGGCTGTTCGCCGGGCGGCTGCGGGCCATCCGGATGAACTCGAAGTACACCCCCGCCCTCCAGGCCGTGCCCGCGCTCGGGCAGGTCGCGATGCTGGCCCTCGGCGGTTGGATGGCCACCCGCGGCCAGGTCACCCTCGGTACCTTCGTCGCCTTCTCCACCTACCTCGCCCAGCTCGTCGGCCCCGTCCGCATGCTCGCCATGGTGCTGACGGTCGGGCAGCAGGCCCGCGCCGGCGTCGAGCGCGTCTTCGAGCTGATCGACACCGAGCCGGTGATCGAGGAGGGCACGACCGACCTGCCCGCCGACGCGCCCGCCACCGTCGAGTTCGAGGACGTCCGCTTCGGCTACGACCCCCGGCGGCCCGTCCTCGACGGGTTCTCACTGCGCATCGCGGAGGGCGAGACCGTCGCCCTCGTCGGCTCCTCCGGCAGCGGCAAGTCCACCGTCTCGCTGCTCCTGCCCCGCTTCTACGACGCCGACCGGGGCACCGTCCGCGTCGGCGGCCACGACGTGCGCGAGCTGACGTACGCCTCGCTGCGCGGCGCCATCGGCCTCGTACCCGAGGATTCGTTCCTCTTCTCCGATTCCATCCGCGCGAACATCGCCTACGGGCGCCCCGAGGCCGACGAGGAGCAGATACGGGCCGCTGCCCGAGCCGCCCAGGCCGAAGGGTTCATCGAGGCGCTGCCCGCCGGGTACGACACCAAGGTCGGCGAGCAGGGTCTGACCCTCTCCGGCGGCCAGCGCCAGCGCATCGCGCTCGCCCGCGCCCTCCTCACCGACCCCCGACTGCTGCTCCTGGACGACGCCACCTCCGCCGTCGACGCCCGCGTCGAGCACGAGATCCACGAGGCGCTGCGCGCCGTCATGGCCGGCCGCACCACCCTGCTCATCGCGCACCGCCGCTCCACGCTCGCGCTGGCCGACCGGATCGCCGTCCTCGACCACGGCCGTCTCTCCGACATCGGCACCCACGAAGAGTTGGAGCGCCGCTCCCCCCTCTACCGCAGGCTGCTGACCGACCCCGACGCCCTCGGCGCCGCCTCGCCGCACGTCCCCGAGGCCGCCGCGATGGCCGAGTTCGAGCGCGACCTCGAACGGGACATCGAGATCGAGGCGGAGATCGACTCGGAGCCGGTCAACGCCAAGCGCCGGGTCTCCGGCGGGGTCACCCCCGAGCTGTGGCGCCGCCAGGACGAAGCGAAGGCCGACGGAGCCAAGCAAAACACCCCCGCCGCTCCCGCCGCTCCCGCCGCTCCCGCCGCTCCCGCCGGTACGACCGTCGCGATCGCCGTGGTCGGGCCCCCCACCGCCGCCGTCGCCGGCGGCCCGGCCACCCCAGAACTGCTCGCGCAGGTCGACGCCCTGCCGCCCGCGAACGACCTGCCCGACGTGGACGAGGACCGCGCCGCCTCCGCCGAGGAGAGCTACGGCCTGCGCCGGCTGCTCCGCGGCTTCTGGGCGCCGCTCGCCATCAGCCTCGGCCTCGTCGCCGTCGACGCGGGCTCCGGCCTGCTGCTGCCGATCCTGATCCGGCACGGCATCGACAAGGGCGTCGAACAGGCCGCGCTCGGGGCGGTCTGGGTGGCCGCAGGGCTGGCCCTGGCCGTCGTCATCGGCCAATGGGCGGCCCAGTTCGCCGAGACCCGGATGACCGGGCGGACCGGCGAGCGCGTGCTCTACGCCCTGCGCGTCAAGATCTTCGCCCAGCTCCAGCGCCTCGGGCTCGACTACTACGAGCGCGAGCTGACCGGCAAGATCATGACCCGGATGACCACCGACGTGGACGCCCTGTCCAGCTTCCTCCAGACCGGTCTGGTCACCGCCGTCGTCTCCGTCTTCACCTTCTTCGGCATCCTGATCGCCCTGCTCGTCCTCGACGTGGAACTGGCCCTGATCGTCTTCGCCACGCTCCCGCTGCTGGTCCTCGGCACCGTCGTCTTCCGCCGCAAGTCGGTCGCCGCGTACGAGCTCGCCCGCGACCGGGTCAGCGCCGTCAACGCCGACCTCCAGGAGTCCGTGGCCGGACTGCGCATCGTCCAGGCGTTCCGGCGCGAGGGCGACGGGGCCGTCCGCTTCGCCGGCCGCAGCGACTCCTACCGCCAGGCCCGGGTCCGCGGCCAGTGGCTGATATCCGTCTACTTCCCCTTCGTGCAGCTACTGTCCTCTGCCGCCGCGGCGGCCGTGCTGATCGTCGGTGCGGGCCGGGTGGAAGCCCAGACGCTCACCACGGGCGCCCTCGTCGCCTACCTGCTCTACATCGACCTGTTCTTCGCGCCCGTCCAGCAGCTCTCCCAGGTCTTCGACGGGTACCAGCAGGCCACCGTCTCGCTCGGCCGCATCCAGGACCTGCTGCGCGAGCCGACCACCACCCCGCGGCCCGCCGAGCCGCGCCCGGTGCCCGAGCTGCGCGGCGAAATCGCCTTCGAGAACGTGCGGTTCGCCTACGGGACCGCCGAGGAGCGCGGCGGGAAGGGGGAGGCGCTGGCCGGGATCAGCCTGCGGATACCGGCCGGGCAGACCGTCGCGTTCGTCGGCGAGACCGGCGCGGGGAAGTCCACGCTGGTCAAGCTGGTGGCCCGGTTCTACGACCCGACCTCCGGCCGGGTCACCGCCGACGGCGCGGACCTGCGGGAGTTGGACCTGACGGCGTACCGCCACCGGTTGGGGGTCGTCCCCCAGGAGGCGTACCTCTTCCCGGGTACGGTCCGTGACGCCATCGCCTACGGTCGGCCCGAGGCGAGCGACGCCGAAGTGGAGGCCGCCGCGCGCGCGGTCGGCGCCCACGACATGGTCGCCACCCTCGACGGCGGCTACCTGCACACCGTCGCCGAACGCGGACGCAACCTCTCGGCGGGTCAGCGCCAGTTGATCGCGCTGGCCCGCGCCGAACTCGTCGACCCGGACGTCCTGCTGCTGGACGAGGCCACGGCCGCGCTCGACCTGGCCACCGAGGCGCAGGTCAACCTCGCCACCGACCGGCTCGCCGGCAAGCGCACCACCCTCGTCGTGGCCCACCGCCTGACCACCGCCGCCCGCGCCGACCGCGTGGTGGTCCTCGACCGCGGCGCGGTGGTGGAGGACGGCACGCACGCCGAACTCCTGGCGCGCGGCGGCAGGTACGCGGAACTGTGGCGGACCTTCGCCGGAGAGGACGAGCGGGCCGCCGCCTGAGGCCACTGCCCGAGGCCGCCGCCCCGGGCGCTGTCGTCGTCCCGGTGCAACCTTCCGCGCATCCGGGACGTCGTACGGGCGTACGTGTTACGTACGACGGATCGGGGGGCCGGGGTGTCGACACAGGGGTGGAAGCGGCGCAAGCGCCGGTGGGAGGGGCGGGGCCGGGGGAGTGCGAGGGCCCTGGGCGTGTTCGCGGCGGCGCTGTGGCTCGGCGGGGCCGCGCCGTTCACCGCGCCCCCGGCGCGGGCCGCCGCCGAGGACGACCTCTGCACGGGCCGGCTGGTCAAGGTACTGCCGCTCCCAGCCGGGGAGGGCGAGGTGCGCGTCTACAAGAGCCGAGCCCGGGTGTGCGCCCTGACCCTCGCGTGGCGCCCGGGCGAGCGCCGCCGGATGGCGGTGAGCGTTCAGCCGCGTGGCGGTGTCCCGGTCGCCGATGCGGGGCGGTTCACCCGTTACGCGGGCCCCGTCACCGTGGGCGCGATCAGCCGGTGCGTGTATGTAAGGGGGAACGTAGCGGCCGGATCGGTCGATTCCGGCTGGTTCCTGTGCTGACGACTTCCCCGCGGCCCAACTTGGTCTGTTCAGAGGCGCGTTGGCCCCGCTAGGTTCACGGCGACCGAAGTGAACGCAAGGGGAGGGTGAATGCGCAAGACGCTCGGATGGCTGCTGTCGCTCGTGGTGCTCATCGGCACCATGGGCGCGGCCGGCGCCACGGCACAAGCGGCCACCGCCGCGGGGCCGGCCGCCGCCGCGGACATCAAGGACCAGATCCTCGGCATCCCGGGGATGAGCCTGATCGAGGAGAAGCCGTACCCGGGGTACCGCTTCTTCGTGCTCGACTACGAGCAGCCGGTCGACCACCGTCAGCCCTCGAAGGGAACCTTCAAGCAGCGCCTGACCCTGCTGCACAAGGACACCTCCCGGCCCACGGTCTTCTACACCTCGGGCTACAACGTCAACACCAGCCCGCGCCGCAGCGAGCCGACGACGATCGTCGACGGCAACCAGGTGTCCCTGGAGTATCGATTCTTCACGCCCTCCCGGCCCGATCCGGCCAACTGGGCGAACCTGGACATCTGGCAGGCCGCCAGCGACCAGCACCGTATCTTTACCGCCCTGAAGAAGATCTACAGCAAGAACTGGATCGCCACGGGCGGCAGCAAGGGCGGCATGACGGCGACGTACTACGAGCGCTACTACCCGCGGGACATGGACGGCGTCGTCGCCTACGTCGCGCCGAACGACGTCAACAACAAGGAGGACTCGGCGTACGACCGGTTCCTCGCCAAGGTCGGCACCAAGGAGTGCCGTGACAAACTGAACGCCGTCCAGCGCGAGGCGCTCGTCCGTCGCGAGCCGCTGGAGGCCAAGTACGCGGCGGCCGCCGCCGACAACGGCTGGACCTTCACCACCGTCGGCACCCTCGACAAGGCGTACGAGGCCGTGGTGCTCGACTACACCTGGGCCTTCTGGCAGTACAGCCTGCTCGCCGACTGCGCCGGCATCCCGACCGCGGCGACCGCCTCCGACCAGGAGATCTGGGACACCGTCGACACCATCTCCGGCTTCTCGGCCTACACCGACCAGGGACTGGAGACGTACACGCCGTACTACTACCAGGCGGGCACACAGCTCGGTTCGCCCGACATCAAGCAGCCGCACCTCAAGGGGCTGAGCCGCTACGGTTACCAGCCGCCGCGCGACTTCGTGCCGGGTGACATCCCGATGACCTTCCAGCCGGGGGTCATGGCGGACGTCGACGCGTGGGTGCGCACCCACGCGGACCGGATGCTGTTCGTGTACGGGCAGAACGACCCGTGGGGCGCCGAACCGTTCCACCTCGGCTACGGGGTGAAGGACAGCTACGTGATGATCGCGCCGGGCGCCAACCACGGGGCCAACGTCGCCAAGCTCCAGGACGGCGAGCGGACCCTGGCGACCGCGCGGATCCTCCAGTGGGCCGGCGTGGCCCCGGCCGCCGCCCTCGCCGACGCGGGCCGCGCGACGCCGCTGGCCAAGCCGGACCCGCAGCTCGACCAGCAGGACCTCCCGCGGCAGGCGCAACTGCGCCCGTAGCTCCCGGGTCCGTGGCTCCCGGGTCCGGCGCTCTCGCGTCCGTGGCTCTCCGGTAGCAGGGGCCGCGGGCCGGCGTACGGCTCAGTCGTACGTCAGCCCGTGGCCCAGCGGGTAGCGGCCCGGAACCGGGACCGGGAGGCGGCCCGAGGGCCGCCGCGCCCCGGTGATCACCCGGGCCGCCGCCCGCATCTCCACGTCCGTCCAGGAGTACGTGGCCAGCTCCGCGGCGCACTCCGGCAGCCGGGCGCCGTCGTACGGGTTGCGGATCGCGACCATCACCACCGGTACCCCGGTGGCCAGAAGGTCCGCCACCAGCGTCCGCTGGGGGTCGTCGCCCTCCGGGACGTTGTACGTGCACACCAGCACCGCCGCGTGACCCGCCGCCGCCGCCACCGCCCCTTCGGGGGCCACCGCCGAGGCCCGGCAGCCCAGGGCCGTCAGCTCCCGCGCCAATACCTCCGTAGGGGGACCGGTCGTACCGCTGGGGGAGGGCGGGGCGGCCCCCGTCACCAGCACCCGGGGCGCGGCAGGGGCGTCCAGTGGCAGCAGCCCGGCGGGGTTGGCCAGCAGGGTCGTCGTACCGGCGGCGATCTCGTCGGCGGCCGCGAGGTGGTCGGGCGCGCCCACCACGTCCGTCAGGTCCGGCGCCGCGGTGTACGGCGCTGCGAACAGGCCCCGACGCGCCTTGAGTTCGAGGATGCGCAGCACCGACTCCTCGATCCGGGTCGTGCTCAACTCACCCGACTCGACGGCCGCCAGCACGCTCCGGTAGGCCAACGCCAGGTCCGGCGGGTTCAGCAACTGGTCGCAGCCGGCCTTGAGCGCGAGGACCGGAACCCGGTCGTCGCCGTACTTCTGGCGGACCCCGGCCATGTCCAGCGCGTCGGTGACCACCACCCCGCCGAAGCCGAGGCGTTCGCGCAGGATGCCGGTCACGATCGGCCGCGAGAGGGTCGCCGGGTCCCCCGAGGGATCCAGCGCGGGGAAGACGATGTGCGCCGTCATGACGGCGTCCACGCCCGCCGCGACGGCCGCCCGGAACGGCGGTTCGTCCAACTCCTCCCACTGGGCGCGGCTGTGCCGCATCACCGGGAGACCCACATGGCTGTCGGTCTCGGTGTCGCCGTGTCCGGGGAAGTGCTTGGCGGTGGCGGCCACCCCCGCCCCCTGGTAGCCGCGCACCTGGGCGGCGACCAAGGCCGCCACGGCCTGCGGGTCGGCGCCGAAGGACCGTACGCCGATCACCGGGTTCGCCGGGTTCACGTTCACGTCCGCGACGGGCGCGTAGTCCTGCCGGATGCCCATCGCGGCCAGTTCGGCCCCGGCGATCCGCGCGGCCCGGCGGGCCTCGGCGGTCGAGCCCGTCGCGCGGTGGCCGGCGCCCAGCGCCATCGCCCCCGGCAGTAGGGTCGCGGGTTTGCCGACGCGGGCGACGGCGCCGTGCTCCTGGTCCGTGGACAGCAGCAGCGGGACGCCCGCGCCCGAGCCGCCGGCCGCCTGCTGGAGCCCCTGCGACAGGGCGGCGATCTGCTGCGGGGTACGGGTGTTGTGGGCCCACGCGAAGTAGATGACCCCGCCCAGGTGGTAGCGGGCGACGAGTTCGGCGGCGGTGCGCACCCCGAACTGGGCCTGGTTCACCCGCGCGTCCGCCGGGTCGGGTGTGGTCGCCGAATGCCCGTAGGCCCGTGACACGAACAGTTGCCCGACCCTCTCGGCCAGGCTCATCCCGTCGATCAGCCGGCGCAGCTCCGCCCGGTCGGGGTGACGCCCCCGCCGGCCCCCGGGCCCGGAGCCCGGCGGACGCGGGTCGTCGGGGGCGCCGCCGGGGACGCCGTCCGGAGCGCCGTCCGGAGCGCGACGGACGCCCGAGGCGGAGGAGGCCGCCCCGGTGGCCGTGACGGCGGCCAAGGCGGCCGCGGTGAGCAGGGTCCGGCGGGAGGCGTGGTTCGGCACGCGCCGGACCCTACTGCCGGGCCGGGTCCCCGGTGCCACGGACACTCGCGCAGTCCCCCGGAAGTGGCCCTTGGGGAGCAGTGGCCGCGCCATCGGGCCGCGCGGCGCCGCCGGTCGGGGCTGCCCAGTGCGCCCGGAGGGTGCGTACGGCCGCGGTGATCGCGGGACGGCGGGCCGCTCCCGTGCGCCAGAGCGCGTACAGCCGGCGCACCGGCCCCGGTTCCAGCGGTACGGCCACCGCCCCCTCGGGCAGCGCGCCCGTCCCCAGACGCGGTACGACCGCCACCCCGAGCCCCGCCGCCACCAGGGCGACGATGGTGTGGTTCTCCTCGGCCACGTGCGCGATGTCGGGCTCGAAGCCGGCCGTGCGCAGGGTCCGCACCAGCCAGTCGTGACAGACCCGCCCGGGCGGCTGGCACACCCACCGTTCGCCGCCCAGGTCCGCCCGGCGGATCACGGTGCGCCCGGTGAACGGGTGCCCGGCCGGTACGACGAGGTCGCAGTGGTCGTCGCCGATCACCGCCTGCTCGATGCCCTCGGGGGCCGGGAGCGGGGCGATGTCCCAGTCGTGCGCGACCGCCAGATCGGTTACGCCGCGCGCCACGAGGTCCACCGACAGGTGCGGGTCCACCTCCGTCAGGCGGACGTCCAGCGCGGGGTGCCGGGCCGCCAGCTCCGCCAGCACGCCCGGCAGCAGCCCGCGCGCCGCCGAGGCGAACGCGGCCACCGTCAGCAGCCCGCTCGGCTGCCCGCGCCGCTCCTCCAGCGTCGTCTCGGCCCGCTCCACGATGGCCAGCAACTGCCGCGCGGTGTCGGCGAGGTGGCGCGCCTCCTCGGTGAGGGCGACCCCACGGCCGCGCCGCTCCAGCAGCGTGGTGCGGGTCTCCCGCTCCAGTTTGGCGATCTGCTGCGAGACGGCCGAGGGGGTGTAGCCGAGGGCGGCCGCCGCGCCCGCGACCGAACCGTGGACGGAGACGGCGTGCAGGGCGCGCAGCCGCGACAGGTCGAGCATGCCGTGATGGTAGCGCCACCCGACTCGGACGCGTAAGCGTTGCTTCATCCATCTCGGAAGAGATCCGCGCTGGTGCTACATGGTCCGGCCGTCGATGCTCGGAGCATGCGTCCCGTACACACCGCTCTCGCCGTACTCGTCACCGCCGTCTGGGGGTTCAACTTCGTCGTCATCGAGATCGGCCTCGGCCACTTCCCGCCGCTGCTGCTGTCCGCCCTGAGGTTCCTCGTCGCCGCGCTGCCCGCCGTGTTCTTCGTCGGCCGGCCCAAGGTGGCCTGGAAGTGGATCGTCGGCGTCGGAGTGGCCCTCGGAATCGCCAAGTTCGGCCTGCTGTTCACCGGCATGGCCGCCGGGATGCCCGCCGGTCTGTCCTCCCTCGTCCTGCAGATCCAGGCCGTCTTCACCGCTGTCCTCGCCGCCCTCGTGCTGCGCGAGCGACCCGGGCCGCTGCGGCTGTCCGGCATGGGCGTGGCGCTCGCGGGGATCGCCGTCGCCGCCGTGGACGAGGGCACTTCGGGCCCGGTCGTCGGGTTCACGCTCGTGGTGGCGGCCGCCGCCTGCTGGGGCGTTTCCAACGTGCTGACCCGCAAGGCCGCCCCGCCCGACGCGCTCAACTTCATGGTGTGGGTGTGCACCGTCCCGGTGCTGCCGCTGTTCGGTCTGTCCCTGCTGTTGGAAGGCCCCGAGCGGGACCTGGCCGCGCTGCGCGCCCTGGACTGGTCCGGGGTCGCCGTCATCGGGTACGTCGCCTGGGTGTCGACGGTGTTCGGCTTCGGTGCGTGGGGCTACCTGCTGCGCCGCTACCCGGCCTCCGCCGTGGCCCCGTTCTCGCTGCTGGTCCCCGTGTTCGGCATGTCCTCGGCCGCGCTGGTGCTCGGGGAGGGCGTCTCGGGCGCGCGCTGGCTGGCCGCCGCCCTGCTCGTCGGCGGGGTGGGGCTGACGTCGTTGGCGCCCGGGCGCGCGAAGGGCCGTACGGCGCGGGTCAGCCCGACGGGTCCTCCCGCAGCGGCAGCCGCCAGTCCTGCCCCGTGAGGGTGACGCCGTAGGAGCGGTGCGGATGCTCGGCGACCAGGGTGAAACCGGCCCGTTCGTAGAGCGAACGGGCCGATTCCAGTACGTCGTTGGTCCACAGGACCAGCTCGCGGTAGCCCACCGAGCGGGCGAAGGCCACCACGGCGTCGACGAGCAGGGCGCCGACACCGTGGCCCCGCGCCTCCGGCTCGACCAGGAGCAGCCGCAGCCGTGCCGTGCCCGCCGGCCCGCTCTCCCGTACGCACATCACCGAGCCGACCGGCCGACCGTCGAGCTCGGCGATCCAGACCCGCTCCAGGTGCGGGTCGTGGTCCTCGGCGAAATCGGCGACGATCCGGGCCACCAGGCCCTCGAACTGCTGGTTCCAGCCGTACTCGGCGGCGTAGAGCGAGCCGTGCCGCTGCACGATCCAGCCCAGCTCGCCGGGCTCCGGGCCGCGCAGCCGTACCGGTCCGGCCGACGGGTCTCCGGGGGGCCTCATGGGGCCCGAGGATAGCCCCGCCGCCTCCGGCGCTCCCGCCTGCCGGCCCCGCACGTCGCCCGCCTTGGGTAATGGAAAAGTAAAGACCTGGGGTCGGGTGCAACCACCGGCGCCGGTGGCGGGTCGTATGGAACGTCGGCGCTTCCGGGAGGGGATCTGGGGGGATCGGGAAGTCCGACACGGGAGGGGTAACCGTGAGGGGGTCCGGCCGGAAGGCCGGGCCCCTTTTCGGTTCGTCCCCGGGCTCGCGGTCCACGGGTTCGGTTTGTCCACAGGCGCGGCGCCCTGTCGGCGGCGGCCGGTAGTTTCTAGGCATGACGAGCAACGGGGCAGTGCAACTCGCGGTGGTCGAGGGGGTGCTGGAACGCATCACCTACGCCAACGAGGAGAGCGGCTACACGGTCGCCCGGGTCGACACCGGCCGGGGCGCCGGAGACCTGCTGACCGTCGTCGGCTCCCTGCTCGGCGCGCAGCCCGGCGAGTCGCTGCGCATGGAGGGCCGCTGGGGTTCCCACCCCCAGTACGGCAAGCAGTTCAGCGTCGAGAACTACTCCACCATCCTGCCCGCCACCATCCAGGGCATCCGGCGCTACCTGGGCTCCGGCCTCATCAAGGGCATCGGCCCGAAGATCGCCGAGCGCATCGTCGACCACTTCGGCACCGACACCCTCGATGTGATCGAGGGCGAACCGAAGCGGCTGATCGAGGTGCCCGGCCTCGGACCCAAGCGGACCAAGCTGATCGGCGCCGCCTGGGAGGAGCAGAAGGCCATCAAGGAGGTCATGGTCTTCCTCCAGGGCGTCGGCGTCTCCACCTCCATCGCCGTCCGCATCTACAAGAAGTACGGCGACGCCTCCATCTCCGTGGTCCGCAACCAGCCCTACCGGCTCGCCGCCGACGTCTGGGGCATCGGCTTCCTCACCGCCGACCGCATCGCGCAGGCCGTCGGCATCCCGCACGACAGCCCGGAGCGGGTCAAGGCCGGGCTCCAGTACGCCCTGTCCCAGTCCACCGACCAGGGCCACTGCTTCCTCCCGGAGGAACGGCTGATCGCCGACGGGGTCAAGCTCCTCCAGGTGGACACCGGGCTGGTCATCGAATGTCTGGCCGAGCTGGCTGCGGACCCGGAGGGCGTCGTCCGGGAGTCCGTGCCCGACCCGCAGGGCGGCCCGCCGCTCACCGCCGTGTACCTGGTCCCCTTCCACCGGGCCGAGCTGTCGCTGGTCGGCCAGGTCCGGCGGCTGTTGCACGCGGAGGAGGACCGGATGCCCGGCTTCCAGGACGTGGACTGGGACAAGGCGCTGGCCTGGCTGGCCACCCGTACGGGGGCCACGCTTGCCCCGGAGCAGCGGGAGGCGGTCCGATTGGCCCTCACCCGCCGGGTCGCCGTCCTCACGGGCGGTCCCGGCTGTGGCAAGTCCTTCACCGTGCGCTCGATCGTGGAACTGGCCCGGGCGAAGAAGGCCAAGGTGGTGTTGGCCGCGCCCACCGGCCGGGCGGCGAAGCGGCTCTCGGAGTTGACCGGGGCCGACGCCTCCACCGTGCACCGGCTGCTCGAACTCAAGCCGGGCGGGGACGCGGCCTACGACCGGGACCGGCCCTTGGAAGCCGATCTCGTCGTGGTGGACGAAGCCTCGATGTTGGATCTGCTGCTGGCGAACAAACTGGTGAAGGCGGTGGCCCCCGGCGCTCACCTGTTGCTCGTGGGGGACGTGGACCAGTTGCCGTCCGTGGGCGCGGGCGAGGTGCTCCGGGACCTGCTCGCCGAGGGCGGACCGGTGCCCGCCGTCCGACTGACGAGGATCTTCCGCCAGGCCCAGCAGTCGGGCGTGGTCACCAACGCCCACCGGATCAACACGGGTCTGCCGCCCATCACCGACGGGCTGCCGGACTTCTTCCTCTTCCCGGAGGAGGACACCGAGGAGGCCGGCCGGCTCACCGTGGACGTGGCCGCACGGCGGATTCCGGCCAGATTCGGCCTTGACCCGCGCCGTGACATCCAGGTGCTGGCGCCGATGCACCGGGGCCCCGCCGGGGCCGGCAACCTCAACGGTCTGCTCCAGCAGGCGGTCACCCCCGCCCGCCCCGGCCTGCCCGAGAAGCGGTTCGGCGGCCGGGTCTTCCGGGTGGGTGACAAGGTGACCCAGATCCGGAACAACTACGAGAAGGGCGCCAACGGCGTCTTCAACGGCACGGTCGGCGTTGTCACCGGCCTTGACCTGGACGAACAGCGTCTGACGGTGCGGACGGAGGAGGACGAGGAGGTCGCCTACGAGTTCTCCGAGCTCGACGAGCTGGCGCACGCGTACGCCGTCACCATCCACCGCTCGCAGGGCAGCGAGTACCCGGCGGTCGTGATCCCCGTCACCACCGGCGCTTGGATGATGCTCCAGCGAAATCTGCTCTACACGGCGGTGACCAGGGCGAAGAAATTGGTCGTTCTGGTCGGGTCACGCAAGGCGCTCGGCCAGGCGGTGCGTACCGTTTCCGCAGGCAGGAGGTACACGGCGGTCGCCCCCAGACTGTCCGGCCGGATACCGGTGGGAAACATCACCTAAATGATCGATCATTTTGGGTTCCCCCTCGTGCGCACAGGGGGCAGGATGTTCAGATTGAAGGCACTCAGTGCCGTCATATGCACCAAAGGCCGACCCCGAGTGCACTCTCCTGCGCCAAATGGGGGAAGGTAGAGGCAGTCAGGGCACCTCGAAGAAGAGGCACTACGTCGGTGAGGGATGACGTGAGCGACAACTCTGTAGTACTCCGGTACGCGGACGGTGAATACACCTACCCGGTGGTCGAGAGCACCGTCGGTGACCAGGGCTTCGACATCTCGAAGCTGCGGGCCCAGACCGGGCTCGTCACCTTGGACAGTGGCTACGGCAACACCGCCGCCTACAAGTCCGCGATTACCTACCTCGACGGCGAGCAGGGAATCCTGCGCTACCGCGGCTACCCGATCGAGCAGCTGGCCGAGCGTTCGACCTTCATCGAGGTCGCCTACCTGCTGATCAACGGGGAGCTGCCGACCGTCGACCAGCTCGCGTCGTTCCGCAACGAGATCACCCAGCACACGCTGCTGCACGAGGACGTCAAGCGGTTCTACGACGGCTTCCCGCGCGACGCGCACCCGATGGCGATGCTGTCCTCCGTGGTCAGCGCGCTGTCGACGTTCTACCAGGACAGCCACAACCCGTTCGACGAGAAGCAGCGCCACCTCTCGACGATCCGGCTGCTGGCCAAGCTGCCGACGATCGCGGCGTACGCGTACAAGAAGTCCGTCGGCCACCCGGTGGTCTACCCGCGCAACGACCTCGGCTACGTCGAGAACTTCCTGCGCATGACCTTCTCGGTGCCGGCCCAGGAGTACGACCTGGACCCGGTCGTGGTCTCGGCGCTCGACAAGCTGCTGATCCTGCACGCGGATCACGAGCAGAACTGCTCGACCTCCACCGTGCGTCTGGTCGGCTCCTCGCAGGCGAACATGTTCGCCTCGATCTCCGCCGGCATCTCGGCGCTGTGGGGTCCCCTGCACGGCGGCGCCAACCAGTCGGTGCTGGAGATGCTGGAAGGCATCAAGAACGACGGCGGCGACGTCGACGCCTTCATCCGCAAGGTGAAGAACAAGGAAGACGGCGTCCGGCTCATGGGCTTCGGGCACCGCGTCTACAAGAGCTTCGACCCCCGGGCGAAGATCATCAAGGCGGCGGCGCACGACGTCCTCTCCGCGCTCGGCAAGAGCGACGAGCTGCTCGACATCGCGCTCAAGCTGGAAGAGCACGCGCTGGCCGACGAGTACTTCGTCGAGCGCAACCTCTACCCGAACGTGGACTTCTACACCGGTCTCATCTACCGGGCCATGGGCTTCCCGACCGAGATGTTCACCGTGCTCTTCGCGCTCGGCCGGCTCCCCGGCTGGATCGCCCAGTGGCACGAGATGATCAAGGAGCCCGGCTCCCGCATCGGTCGTCCGCGCCAGATCTACACCGGCGAGGTCCTGCGCGACTTCGTCCCGGTCGAGGCCCGCTGACCCGAGGCACCTCAGGCCCGGAAGGGCCCGCGCACACGAAAAGCGCCCCGCCGTCGATCCCCCCACGGGTCGACGGTCGGGGCCCTTTCCTTCCCCCGGAACGGATTCCCCCCACGGGACCCGAGCCGGGGTGTCGGCGAGGAGTGCGGGCGTGCACTCCAACGGGGTTTTGCCGGGACCCGTACGGGTCGGGAGGGCCGCTCAAAGCTCCCCGGGGCGCACGTGTCCCGGCCGGCTGATGCCCGGGACGTCCCCCAAGACCTCCCGCGAACGTCCCCCAAGACGTTCCTGGCATCACCCCATTAGACCCGGGCATCCGCCGGATGGTTACGTTCGAATCACTGTGATCTGCGTCTCGCGTGAAGAACCTGTGTGTGCGGTGCGAAGGGAATCCTCTAACGGAACGACCGCAACCGCAGGCTGTTGGTCACCACGAACACCGAAGAAAAGGCCATGGCCGCACCCGCGATCATCGGGTTGAGCAGCCCGGAGGCCGCCAACGGCAGCGCGGCCAGGTTGTAGCCGAAGGCCCAGAAGAGGTTGCCCTTGATGGTGGCCAGGGTCCGCCGGGACAGACGGATCGCGTCCGCCGCCACCCGCAGGTCGCCCCGTACGAGGGTCAGGTCGCCCGCCTCGATGGCCGCGTCCGTACCGGTCCCCATGGCCAGGCCCAGATCGGCCCGGGCGAGGGCGGCCGCGTCGTTGACGCCGTCCCCGACCATGGCGACCGTACGGCCCTCGGCCTGCATGCGGCGTACGACCTCCACCTTGTCCCGGGGGAGCACCTCGGCGATCACCTCCTCGATCCCCACCTCGCGGGCCACCGCCTCGGCCACCGCCCGGTTGTCGCCGGTCAGCAACACCGGCGTGAGGCCGAGCGCCCGCAGCCGCGCCACCGCCTCCGCGCTGGTCTCCTTCACCGCGTCGGCCACGCTCAGCACCCCGCGCACCTCCCCGTCCCAGGCCACCAGCACCGCGGTGGCGCCCGCCGCCTCGGCGCTCGCCACGGCCGCGGCCAGAGCGGCGGGGAGGGCGGCGATGCCCCGCTCCGCGAGCAGCCGCTCGCGGCCCACCAGCACGGAGCGCCCGTCCACCAAGCCCCGTACGCCGAGCCCGGCGAGGCTCTCGAACCCCTCGGGGACCGGCAGGGTCCCAGCCCGCTCGGCGGCGCCCACCGCGATCGCCCGGGCGATGGGGTGCTCGGAGGCGTGCTCCAGGGAACCGGCCAGGCGCAGCAGCTCCGTCTCGTCCACACCGGGGGCGGGGTACACCCCGGTCAGGGTCATCCGGCCGGTGGTCACGGTGCCGGTCTTGTCCAGGACGACGGTGTCCACCCGGCGGGTCGACTCCAGCACCTCCGGCCCCTTGATCAGGATGCCGAGCTGGGCGCCCCGGCCGGTTCCGACCATCAGCGCGGTCGGCGTGGCCAGCCCGAGGGCGCACGGGCAGGCGATGATCAGGACGGCCACGGCGGCCGTGAACGCGGCCGTCGTGTCGTCGGTGATCAGCAGCCAGGTCATCCACGTCCCGAGGGAGAGCAGCAGGACGACGGGTACGAAGACGGCGGAGATCCGGTCGGCGAGGCGTTGCACCTCGGCCTTGCCGTTCTGCGCCTCCTCGACCAGCCGGGCGATCCGGGCCAGTTGTGTGTCCGCGCCGACCCGCGTCGCCTCGACGAGCAGCCGCCCGGACGTGTTGACGGTGGCGCCGGTGACGGGGTCGCCGACGCCCACGTCGACGGGAACGGATTCGCCGGTCAGCAAGGACACGTCCACGGCCGAGCCGCCCTCGACCACCGTGCCGTCGGTGGCGATCTTCTCGCCGGGCCGGACCACGAAGCGGTCGCCGACGGCGAGCGCGCCCACCGGGATCCGCACCTCACGGCCGCCGCGCAGGACGGCGACGTCCTTGGCCCCCAGCTCCAGCAGCGCCTTGAGGGCCGCGCCCGCCTTCCGCTTGGAGCGGCCCTCCAGATAGCGGCCCAGCAGGATGAAGGTGACGACGCCGGAAGCGACCTCCAAGTAGAGGGAGTCGCCCGTCCGGGACGCGGTGAGGTCGAAACCGTGCCGCATCCCGGTCATGCCGGCGTGGCCGAAGAACAGCGCCCACAGGGACCAGCCGAACGCCGCGAGCGTGCCGAGGGAGACCAGGGTGTCCATGGTGGCCGCGCCGTGCGTCGCGTTCGTCCAGGCGGCCCGGTGGAAGGGCAGGGCGCCCCACACGGCGACGGGCGCGGCCAGGGTCAGCGAGAGCCACTGCCAGTTGTCGAACTGGAGGGCCGGGACCATGGCCAGGACCACGACCGGCAGCGCCAGGGCGGCGCTGACGAACAGGCGTTGACGGAGCGCGGCGAGCGCCGCGTCGGCCGGGAGGGTGTCCGTCGCCGTGTCGGGGGCGGCGGTGTCGAGGCCGGCGGTGTCCGGGGCCGGGGGCGCGGGGGGCGGCGGGGGTTCCTCGGCGGTGTAGCCGGTCTTGACGACGGTGGCGATCAGGTCGGCCACCCCCACGTCACCGGTGTAGGAGACCTTCGCCTTCTCGGTGGCGTAGTTCACCGTGGCGCTGACCCCGTCCATCCGGTTCAGCTTCTTCTCGATCCGGGCGGCGCAGGAGGCGCACGTCATCCCGCCGATGGTCAGCTCGACCTCGGCGGCGGCGGCCACCGCCGCCGGTCCTTCGTGCACTGCGCTGCCGCTCATCTCCGGCTCCAAGGGAAAGGCCGGGCCGTTCGGGACCAGTATGGGCGGTCCCGTACGACCCGGCGGGGTCCTTCCGCAGTTCTACCCGGCCTCAGGCCCGGCCGGCCAACTCGTACCCGGCCTCGTCCACGGCGGCGCGCACGGCCTCCTCGTCGAGCGGGGCGGCGGAGACCACGGTGACCTCGCCGGTCGTGGCGACGGCCTTGACCGAGCTCACGCCCGGCAGCTCCGAGATCTCGGCGGTCACCGCGCCCTCGCAGTGGCCGCAGGTCATGCCGGTCACCCGGTACACGGTGGTGGTCTGGGTGTCCGTCTCGGCGCTCATGTCGTTCTCCTCTTCGAGGGCGTGTCGGTCGCGGGCGGGGAGGTACCTTCCACCTTCCTCCCCGTCCTTCGCCAGTGTACCCCCAGGGGGTATTTAGGGAAGCGTGGCGCGGTGCGGTTCGGACCACACCGTTCAACCGTCGTGGCGCCCCCGGTTGCCCGGCCTGCGGGCCACCCAGGCGCGGATCGTATCGTCGTACCAGTAGGGCTTGCCGTGCTCCACATGGTCGGGAGCGGGCAGCAGTCCGTGCTTGCGGTAGGAGCGCACGGTGTCCGGCTGGACCCGGATGTGGGCGGCGATCTCCTTGTACGACCACAGCTGTCGGTCGCTCATGCACGACACCTCCTTGTCCACGGCGCAGGGGCCGGCCGGGAGGCCGTCGGGGGAGCCGGCGCGTGGACGGACGATCACTCGGGTTGTGCCCGGCGAACGACGCCCGGTGGGGGCAGGGGAGGGCCTGTCGAGGGCCTGTGACGGAAAACCCGCGTAACGCGGACATGCGTGACGCTCCGGGGACCTCCGTGACGCCCGTGGCACGCGGGCCGGCGGGGTCGGGCGCCGGGCTCAGCGGTAGAGCGCGGGCCGTTCCACCAGCTCCACGGGGGTCCTGGCACCGCTGCGCGCGGCGGCGAGTCCGGCCTCCGAGACGGCCGCCGCCGCGTATCCGTCCCACACGTCCGGCCCGTCGATCCGCCCCCGCGCGGCCGCCGCCACCCAGCGCCGCACCTGGCGGTCGTAGGCGTCCGCGAACCGGGTGAGGAAGTCCTGCGCGATCTCCCCGCCCCACCGGCCCCCCGACTGGACGACCATCGCGTGACCGTCCCCGATCCGGGCGCTGCCCGACTCGCCGACCGCCTCGCACTGCACCTGGTAGCCGAAACCGCAGTTGACGAAGATCTCCACGTCGACGATCACCCCGCTCGAGGTCTCCAGCAGCACCAGGCGCGGATCGCTCAGCCCCCGCGGCGCGGCCGTGGACGGGGTGGGCGACAGGACGGTCACCGCGGTGATCTCCTGTCCCAGCAGCCAGCGCGCCGCGTCCACCTCGTGGACCACGGAATCGCTGATCAGCATGTCGCTGGTGAAGAAGGAGGGCGAGGCGGCGTTGCGGTGTCGGCAGTGCAGGAACAACGGCCGGCCGATCCCGCCCGCGTCCAGCAGCTCTTTCAGCCGCTCGTACTCGGCGTCGTGACGCCGCATGAAACCGACCTGGACCAGCCGACGGCCCAGCCTCCGCTCGGCTTCCAGCACCCGCAGGGCGCCCGCCGGATCGGGGGTCAGCGGCTTCTCGCACAGCACCGGCAGCTCCCGCGCCAAGGCGTGCAGGAGCGCCTCCTCGTGGGCCGGTCCGGGGGAGGCGATCAGTACGGCGTCCACCCCGGGCGCGGCGATCGCCGCCGCGGCGTCGGTGTGCGCGCTCACGCCGTCCAGGCCGGCGACCGCCTCCTTGACGCGGTCGCCGTCCGGGTCGGCCACGGCCACCACCCGCGCCCCGCCGACCGTCCGGCCGATCCGGCGGACGTGGTCGGCGCCCATCTTCCCGGTGCCGATGACGGCGATGCCGAGCGTGCTGGTCATGTGGGGATCCCCCTAAGGTGTCGGGCTTGAGGCGTCGGGTGTCAGCGGGCGCCGCAGGAGCGCAGGTAGGAGCGGGTCCGGCGGGCGATCGGCAACGGCCGGTCCGGCGGGCAGGGGTACATGTCCTGCTCGACGATGGCGAACAGGTCCACGTCGAGCGCCTGCGCGGCGGCCAGTACGGGTTCCAGCGCGGGCACCCCGGACGGCGGCTCGCACATCACCCCCCGCGCCACGGCCGGCCCGAACGGCACCTGCCCCGCCACGACTTCGGCCAGGACGAGCGGATCCACCTGCTTGAGGTGCAGGTACCCGATCCGCTCGCCGAAGGTCTCGACGGCCCGGACGCTGTCCCCACCGCAGTACGCGTAGTGACCGGTGTCCAGGCAGAGCGAGACCAGCTCCGGGTCCGTGGCGTCGAGGAACCGGGCGACGTTCACCGGGGTGTCGATGTGGGTGTCCGCGTGCGGGTGCACCACGATCCGCAGCCCGTACCGCTCGCGCACCTCCCGGCCCAGGCGCTCGGTCTGCGTGGTCAGTTCGCGCCAACCGGACGCCGTGAGGGTCCGGTCCTCCAGCACCTCGCCGGTCTTGTCGTCGCGCCAGAACGACGGGATGACGACGAGGTGCTCCGCCCCCATGGCCCGGGTGAGCTCCGCGATCCGCGACACGTGCTCCCAGGTCTGCTCCCACACGCCCGGCCCGTGATGGAGTCCCGTGAAGACGGTGCCGGCGGACACCCGCAGGCCGCGCGCGGCCGTCTCGTCGGTGAGGCGGGCCGGATCGGTGGGCAGGTAGCCGTACGGGCCGAGCTCGATCCACTCGTACCCGGCGTCCGCGACCTCGTCCAGGAAACGCTCCCACGGCGTCTGGAGGGGATCGTCCGGAAACCAGACGCCCCACGAGTCCGGCGCCGAACCGACGCGGATACGGGTCAGCGCCGCTGGGGAGGACGGGGGAGTGGAGGACGGCGAGGACGTCATGGCGGCCACCTTAGGGTGCGAGGCTCGGAAGGGGACGGGGAAGAGCAGTGGGAGAGGAAGTGGGACCAGTGGCATCGAACAGCGGGGACGGGGACGCGTTGGACCCGGTGCGGACCACCGGGGACGGGGGCGCGTTCGACCTGATCACGATGGGGCGCATCGGAGTGGATCTCTACCCGCTGACCACCGGCGTACCGCTCGCCGAGGCGGAGACCTTCGGCAAGTTCCTGGGCGGCTCCCCGACGAACGTGGCGGTGGCGGCGGCCCGCCTCGGCCGCCGGGTGGCCGTGATCACCCGGACCGGGGCCGACCCCTTCGGCGCGTACCTGCGCGCGGAACTGCGGGGCTTCGGCGTCGACGACCGGTGGGTGCGCGAGGTGGCCGCCTATCCGACTCCCGTCACCTTCTGCGAGATCTTCCCGCCGGACGACTTCCCGCTCTACTTCTACCGCTTCCCGAAGGCACCGGACCTGGAGATCGCGCCCGACGAGATCGACGCCGACGCGGTGCGGGCCGCCCGGGTGTTCTGGATGACGGGTACGGGCCTGAGCGTGGAGCCGAGCCGCAGCGCCACCCTGGCCGCGCTCGAAGCCCGCTCGAAGTCCGGGACCACCGTCTTCGACCTCGACTGGCGGCCGATGCTGTGGAGCGACGAGCCGGGGCCCTGGTACGAGCGGGCGCTCGGCCTGGCCACGGTGGCGGTGGGCAACGCCGAGGAGTGCGCGATCGCCACGGGCGAGCGCGAACCGTACGCGGCGGCGCGGGCGCTGCTCGCCGCCGGGGTGGAACTGGCCGTCGTCAAACGAGGCCCGGCCGGGGTCCTCGCCGTCCACCGCGACGGGACGGCCGTGGAAGTGCCGCCGGTGCCGGTGGAGGTCGTCAACGGCCTCGGGGCGGGCGACGCCTTCGGCGGCGCGCTGTGCCACGGGCTGCTCGCGGGCTGGGACACCGGCCGCGTGGTGCGCTTCGCGAACGCGGCGGGCGCCATCGTCGCCTCCCGCCTGGCCTGCTCGACCGCGATGCCCTACGCGAAGGAGGTCGAGGAGGTGCTGGAACAGTGACGGTGACCGCCTCCCACGCCATGGCCTCGACGGCCCTGCGGGTGCTGGAGCTCGCCCCCGGCGAGTCGTACGCGCACTCCTGCGGCGACCACGAGTGGATCGTCCTGCCCCTGTCCGGCGGGTGTGTGGTCGACTGCCGCGCACCAGACCCGCAAACGATCGAACTAGCCGGCCGGGACAGCGTGTTCACCTCCGTGAGCGACTTCGCCTACCTCCCGCGCGACGGCCGCGCCGACATCCGCTCCCGCGCCGGCGGCCGGTTCGCGCTCGTCGGGGCGCGCTGCGAGCGGGCGTTGCCCGCCCGGTACGGGCCCGCGGGGCAGGTGCCGGTCGAGCTGCGCGGCGCCGGGCAGTGCTCCCGCCAGGTCAACAACTTCGCCGCCGCCGACGCGTTCGCCTGCGACCGGCTCATCGCGGTCGAGGTCCTCACCCCCGGCGGCAACTGGTCCTCGTACCCGCCCCACAAACACGACGAACACCACCCCGGCGAGGAGTCCCGGTTGGAGGAGATCTACTACTTCGAGATCGCCCCGCACGACGGCACTCCCGGGCGCGGGTACCAGCGTGTCACCCCCTCCCCGGCAGGGAAGACCGACATCCTCACGGAGGTGAGGACCGGGGACGCCGTGCTCATCCCGGACGGCTGGCACGGCCCGTCCATCGCCACTCCCGGACACGACATGTACTACCTGAACGTGATGGCCGGACCCGAAGGCCCGCGGGAGTGGCTGATCCGCGACCACCCCGACCACGGCTGGATCCGGTCCACCTGGGCCGGCGGGGAGATCGACCCCCGGCTGCCGTTCTACCGAGCGGAGGACCACCGCCCATGACCACGATCCGGCTCACCGTGGCGCAGGCCCTCGTACGGTTCCTCGCCGCCCAGTACACCGAACGCGACGGGCAGCGTCGCCGGCTGATCGCCGCCACCTGGGGGATCTTCGGGCACGGCAACGTCGCCGGGATCGGGCAGGCCCTGCTGGAGAGCGGCCGGGAGGAGATGCCCTTCCTCCAGGGACGCAACGAGCAGGCCATGGTGCACGCGGCCGTCGGGTACGCCCGCCAGTCCGGGCGGCTGTCGGCGCACGCCGTGACGACCTCCATCGGGCCCGGCGCGACCAACCTCGTCACGGGGGCCGCCCTCGCGACCGTCAACCGGCTGCCGGTGCTGCTGCTGCCCGGGGACACCTTCGCCACCCGGCCCGCCGATCCGGTGCTCCAGCAACTGGAGGTGCCCTACGCCGGTGACGTCTCCGTCAACGACACCCTGCGGCCCGTGTCCCGCTACTTCGACCGCGTCACCCGCCCCGAGGCGCTGATCCCCGCCGTCCTCCAGGCGGTACGGGTGCTCTCCGACCCCGTCCAGACCGGCGCCGTAACCCTCGCGCTGCCGCAGGACGTACAGGCCGAGGCCCACGAGTGGCCCGAGGAGTTCTTCGCCGAGCGGGTGTGGCGGGTGCGCCGGCCCCGGCCCGACCGGGACGAGTTGGCAGCCGCCGCCGAAGCGGTACGGGCCTGCGCGCGCCCCCTGCTCATCGCCGGCGGCGGCATCCGGCACAGCGCCGCCCAGGCCGCCCTCGCGGAGTTCGCCGAAGCCACCGGGATCCCGGTCGCGGTCACCCAGGCGGGCAAGGGCGCGCTCGCCTTCGACCACCCCGCCGAGGTGGGCGGCATCGGACACACCGGCACCGCCACCGCCGACGCCCTCGCCCGCGAAGCCGACCTGGTGATCGCCGCGGGCACCCGGCTGACCGACTTCACCACCGCCTCCGCGACCCTGTTCCAGAACCCGGCCGTCCGCTTCGTCGGGCTGAACCTCGACCCGTACGACGCCCACAAGCTCGCCGCCCGGACGGTCGTCGGCGATGCGCGGGCGAGCCTGGAAGAACTCCGGGACGCGGTCACCGGGTACCGCGTGGACCCCGTGTACGAGGCGACGTACCAAGAGGACAAGCGCGACTGGGAGCGGCTGGTCGAGCGGGCCTGCGCGAGCGACGACGAGGACGCCGCCCCGACGCAGGCACAGGTGCTCGGTCTGCTCGACCAAGTCGTCGACGCCTCCGACATCCTGATCAACGCGGCCGGCTCGCTCCCCGGCGACCTGCACCGGCTGTGGCGCCCCCGCTCCGCCGACCAGTACCACGTCGAATACGGCTACTCCTGCATGGGCTACGAGATCCCCGCCGCGATCGGCACGGCGCTGGCCGCGCCCGGACGGCCCGTGTGGGCGCTCGTCGGCGACGGCACGTACCTGATGAACCCGACCGAGATCGTCACCGCCGTGCAGGAGGGCGTCCCCGTCAAGGTCCTCATCCTCGACAACCACGGCTACGCCTCGATCGGCGGCCTGTCGGGGGCGGTGGGCGGCGAGGGCTTCGGCACGGCGTACCGCTTCCGGGCGGCCGACGGCACGTACACCGGTGCGCCGCTGCCGGTGGACCTCGCGGCCAACGCGGCCTCCCTGGGGATGTCCGTCATCCGCGCCGAGACCGTGCGTGACCTGCGGAAAGCCCTCGTGGAGGCACGGGCCTCGGACCGTCCCACATGTGTCTACACGCAGACCCGAACACCCGACACTGTGTCGGGCCCACCCCCGCCGCAGGCGTGGTGGGATGTTCCCGTGGCCGAGACCGCGACCCGTGCGGCGGCGGCCTCGGCCCGCGAAGAGTACGACCGGCAAGCCGCGCAGCGACGTCGCCATCTGTGAAGGAGCAAGGCACATGAAGACCGTCAACCACTGGATCGGTGGCAAGACCGTCGAGGGCGCGTCGGGCAACTACGGCCCGGTCACCGACCCGGCCACCGGCGAGGTCACCACGCAGGTCGCCCTGGCGTCCGCCGAGGAGGTCGACGCGGCCGTACAGGTCGCCGCCGAGGCGTTCCGCAGCTGGGGCCAGTCCTCGCTGGCCGCCCGTACGAAGGTGCTGTTCGCCTACCGCGCGCTGCTGGACGCCAACCGCGACGCCATCGCCGAGCTGATCGTCGCCGAGCACGGCAAGGTGCACTCGGACGCGCTGGGCGAGGTCGCGCGCGGCCTGGAGATCGTCGAGCTGGCCTGCGGGATCACCACGCAGCTCAAGGGCGAGCTGTCGACGTCGGTCTCCAACCGCGTCGACGTCTCCTCCATCCGCCAGCCGCTGGGCGTGGTCGCGGGCATCACCCCGTTCAACTTCCCGGCGATGGTGCCGATGTGGATGTTCCCGCTGGCCGTGGCCTGCGGCAACACCTTCATCCTCAAGCCGAGCGAGAAGGACCCGTCGGCCGCGAACAAGCTGGCCGAGCTGGCGACGGAGGCCGGCCTCCCGGCGGGCGTCCTGAACGTCGTCCACGGTGACAAGGTCGCCGTCGACGCGCTGCTCGCCCACCCCGGCGTCGCCGCCGTCTCCTTCGTCGGCTCCACGCCGATCGCCCGCCACATCCACACCACCGCCTCCGCCAACGGCAAGCGGGTCCAGGCGCTGGGCGGCGCCAAGAACCACATGCTGGTGCTGCCGGACGCCGACCTGGACGCCGCCGCCGACGCCGCCGTCTCGGCCGCCTACGGTTCGGCGGGCGAGCGCTGCATGGCGATCTCGGCGGTCGTGGCCGTCGGCTCGATCGCCGACGAGCTGGTGGACAAGATCCGCGAGCGCGCCGAGAAGATCAAGATCGGTCCCGGCAACGACCCGACCTCCGAGATGGGCCCGCTGATCACCGCCGCCCACCGCGACAAGGTCGCCTCCTACGTCAAGGGCGCCGCCGACCAGGGCGCGGACGTGGTCCTGGACGGCACCGGGTACACGGTCGAGGGCAACGAGAACGGCCACTGGATCGGCCTGTCGCTGCTGGACAACGTCAAGACCGACTCCGACGCCTACCGCGACGAGATCTTCGGGCCGGTGCTGTGCGTGCTGCGCGCCGAGACCTACGAGGAGGGCGTGGCACTCATCAACGCCTCGCCGTTCGGCAACGGCACCGCGATCTTCACCCGCGACGGCGGCGCCGCCCGCCGCTTCCAGCTGGAGATCCAGGCCGGCATGGTCGGCGTGAACGTGCCGATCCCGGTGCCGGTGGGCTACCACTCCTTCGGTGGCTGGAAGGACTCCCTCTTCGGCGACCACCACGTCTACGGCAACGACGGCATCCACTTCTACACCCGGGGCAAGGTCGTCACCACCCGTTGGCCGGACCCGTCCGAGGCCCCGGTGGGCGTCGACCTCGGCTTCCCGCGCAACCACTGAGGTACTGAGAGGTACCGGGACATCCCTGCCGTCCGACCGCTCGCCCCCCGCAACCCTCACGCGGGGGGCGAGCCCGTTACGCCCCGCCCTGTCCTGCCCCGCCCCGTCAGCGGGCTTCGGCCAGGTCGGCCGCCGGCTCGGACGGTTCGGCCTCGGCCCGGTGTCGGCGTCGGCGCAGGACCCGCACGGCGAGGGTGGCGCCCGCGAGGAGGAGGACGGCGCCGCCCGCGGGCCACGGGACGGCGAGGAAGTCCGTACCGGCCCGCGCGCGCAGTTCCGGGTAGGCGGTGGCGTCGGCCTTGACGTGGACGTGCACCCGGTCCGACTGCGGGGCGTCCGGCCATGGCTCGGTCAGCTCGATCCGCTGCCCCGGGAGCAGCACCAGCTTCAGGTCGCGGGCCGGCCGGTCCAGTACCGTACGCCCGAACAGACCCTCGGCGGACACCGTCACCCGCGGCTCGACCACCACGTTGCCCCGGTTGACCAGGCTGTACGAGAGCGTCGCGGAGGCGCTCTCGACCCAGGTCAGCAGGGGCGCGTGCCGTTCGACCCGGACGTCCTCCACGGACAGCCCCGGCGTCACCGGCCCCGACACCCGCACGTACAGGCGGGCGCCCACCGAACGCCTCACCCCGACCTGAACCTTGCCGTCCTGCCGCACCCCCTCCACCGCGGTGTTCAGCGCCACGATGCCGCCGATGTGGTCGCCCGGGGCGGCGTCCGCGGGGACCTTCACCGTGAAGGGGACGTCCTTGCGGCCCTTGGGCGGGACGGTGACCGGGTGCGCCGTCTCGGGCGGCAGGGTGATCCAGGCTCCGACGTCCTTGGGTTTCGTCTCGACCGGCAACAGCGCGAAAGCGCCCCCGACCGGCGTGTTCACGGCGTCGGTCGCGAAGACCCGGAAGGTCAGCTCCTTGTCGGAGGAGTTCAGGATCGTCACGCTGTCGACGACGGTGCTCCCGGCGGCGCCCTGGTGAAAGAAGTACGGCCGGTTCGTCATCGCCGCTCCGGGCGGCGGCGTCGGGAACACCCCCCAGGTGCCGTTGTCGGCGGCGCTCGCGGCGGGCGCGCCGAACAGCAGCGCCGCGACGGGCAGCAGCAGGCCGAGGAACAGGTTGTACCGGGAGGGGGTGCCGGGGCGGGAGGGGGTGCGGGGGCGCATGTCGGTGCTCCAGTCGGGCCACGTCTACGGGCGGGGCTCCGCGGGGGCGGCACGGCAGGCGCCGCACCACCCCCGCGGTGCCGGATCAGGCGATCGAGAAGGTCACGACCGACTCGTAGGTGTCGGCGAACATGAACGGCGGCAGCTGGAGCATCGCCGCGCCGCCCACCGCGAACTCGCCGCCGGTCAGCTCGTCACCGCCGGCCGCCTGCGAGGCGATCTTCATCGGGGTGTCCGTGATGGCCCCGGGCGCACCGGCGGTGCAGGTGCTCGGGCTGTCCGGGTTGGTCACCGTGCAGGACGGTTGGATGCCGATCTGCGCCTTGGCCATGGAGTGGCCGGTGACCGCGTTCAGGAACGGCGTACGGGTCGCCGTGACGTCCCAGCCGAGCGAACCCCCGCGGAAGTCCTGCACGGTGGCCGCGTTGAACGCGCCGAACACCGACTGCGCCTTGCCGTTGATGGTCACCGCGCCGAAACTGACCGCCGGCAGGCCGTCCTTCGGTCCGAGGGCCAGCGGCCCGGGCAGCACCTCGACGTCGACGGGGTTCTTGACGCCGGCCTGGTCCTCGACGAACACGAACGACCTGTACGGGGAGACCGAGCCGTCGATCCTGATCGCGTCGGCCTTCTTGGTGACCCTCAGGTCGCAGGTCGCGGCGCCGGACGCGTCCGCCGTACCACTGCCGGTGTCACCCGTGGCCGTGCCCGCGAGGAGCGCGGAGCAGGTCACCGGACCGGCCGGGAAGTTGGCACCCGTCACGGCGACGACCGTGCCCGCCTTGCCGCTGTTGGGCGTGACCTTGGTCGTCACCGGGTCCTTGGGCAGCGCCTCGACCGCGATCGAGCCGACGGAGGCGCTGGGGCGGGGATCAGGCGTACAGGTGGTGGTGTAGACGGTGCCGCCGAGGTCGGCGTCCGTGACCACCTGGTCGATGGTGATCTGCAGCGTCGTGCCCTCGCTGCCGTCCGGGATGCTGATGGTCCCGCTGAAGGCGGGCGGGTCGGACTTCTTGTTGGCCTCTTGGTGGCTGGGCACGGCCGGGCTGGTGACCGTCTGGGCGACCCCGCCGACGAGCAGCTTCGCCTTGATGGTGTTGACCGTGTCGATGGTGAACATCGGGATGACGGGGGTCTCGCCCGGGTCGATGGTGATGGGGACGCTCTGACCGGCCTTCGCCGTGTCCGGCACCGTGATCGTGTAGTCCTGGGTGCCGTTGGCGCCCGGCTGGGGGGCGGGGGCGACACACTTCACCGGCACCGGGGTGGTCTTGGTAGCGGCCTGGGCCGTCCCCGTCATGGCCACGACGCCACCCGTCAGGGCCAGGGACAACGCGCCCGCCCCGGCCAGCACTCTTCGTCGGAACGTTGTACTCACTGGGTCGCGACTCCTTCGTCAGACGAACCTCCCCCCACCCGCTGTGAGGGGGAGGGCGAGCCGGTGCGGAGGTCGACATTGACGCGTCGCGGTGATGAGAAGTCAATGACTTGCCCGGCGCCGAAGCGCACAGACATTGATGTCCCATCAGGCCGGGTGAGGGGCGCCGGAATCAGGGAGTGGTCGGGGTGTGCAGGAGGAGGTTCGGGGTGCCGGCGGGGAGGCCGGTGATCCGGTCGGGAACGGCGCTGCGCAGCAGGTTCCGGGTGACCTGGGCGGGCGTCTTCGGGGTGCCGTCCGCCAGGATCAGCGCGACGACCCCGGCCGCGTGCGGGGCGGCCATGGAGGTGCCGGTGGCCCGGGCGAGGGCGGTGGCGGAGCCCTTCCAGGCCGAGGTGATGCCCACGCCGGGGGCGGAGAGGTCGACGCACGGTCCGTACGCGGAGAAGGCGGCGCGGCGGTCGGTGGTGTCGGTGGCGCCGACGGTGACTGCGTCGGGGACGCGGGCGGGGGAGCCTGTACAGGCGTCCTTGCCGGAGTTCCCGGCGGCCACGGTGAAGGTGATCCCGGCGGCGACGGCCCGGGTGACGGCCGCGTCGAGGGCGCGGCTGCGGGTGCCGCCCATGCTCATGTTGGCGACGGCGGGCGCGGCGGAGGTGGCGGTGAGGGACGCGGGGTCGGGGGCGGCGGCCGGCGTGGGGCCGGTCGCGGGTGTGGCGGGCGTGAGGGCCGGTACGGCGGGTGTGGCGGGCGTGGGGTCCTGGACGGTGCCCTTGGCCGCTTCCTTGGCCGCTTCCTTGGCCGCTTGTTTGGCCGCCGCGGTCTTCGCTGCCGCCGCCGTGGCGGCCTTGGTGGCGTCCTTGACCATCCAGTCGATGCCGTTGACGAGGGACGACAGGCGCCCGCTGCCCCGGCAGTTCGCCACCTTCACCGAGACGAGGGAGACCCCCTTCGCCACCCCGTACGTCGCCCCGCCGATCGTCCCCGCCACATGCGTGCCGTGGCCGTTGCAGTCGTCGGAGCCCTCCAGCCACACGGCGTTCACGCCGGCCCGGGCGCGGCCCCCGAACTCCTGGTGCAGCGTGTTGATCCCGGTGTCGATGACGTACACGGTCACGCCCTCGCCCTCCGTGGCGTACGTGTACGAACCGTCGAGCGGGAGGTCGCGCTGGTCGATCCGGTCGAGGGACCAGGGGGCCAGCGGCTGGGTCGTGTCATTGATCCGGAATTCGGTGTCCGGCTCGACGGACGCCACGCGCGGGTCGGCGGCCAGCTCGGCGGCGCGGGCCGCGGTGGTGCGTACGGCGAAGCCGTTCAGGGCGGTGTCGTAGACGGCCACGACCTCGTCCCCCGCCTCCGCCGCCTCCGCGGCCATGGCGCGGCCCGCGGCCAGGGCCCGGGCGGCGCCGTCCTTGAGGACCACGACGTACGGGGCGGTGGGGGCTTCGGTGGCCGGAGCCGTGGACAGGGCAGCCGTCGCCAGGAGGGCGGCGGCCGGGAGCAGCGCGGTGAATGCGGTCATGCCGCGATGCTCGGCCGGGTGGGGGGCGCCCGCGCGGGGGGTGCGCCGAGTGGCCCCCGACACGCCACCGGAGGGGTTACGGGGTGTCAGGCGCGCCGGCGTCGGGGGAGAACGGCCAGCCGCGCATCGCGAAGACGCCCTCGTCCCGCGCTCCGGCGGAGGCGTACGTAGCCAGGGCCGCCTCGTTGTCGGTGTCGACCCCCACCCACATGCCGTAACAGCCGCGTGCGCGCGCCTCGTCGGCTAGGGCCAGGGCGAGCCGGCGGCCGATGCCGCGGCGCCGACAGCCCTCATCGACCGAGAGTTCGTACAGGCACATCTCGGTGCCCTTGTCGGGGTGGCTCATCTCGACACCGGAGACCATCCCGGCGGGCACGCCGTCGAGGTACGCAATCAGCATCAGGTGCCCGGGCGAGGCCAGGAACCGCTCGGCCCACTCCTGCCGGGCGGCCCCGTCGAACAGTCCCTCGGCGGCGACGAGTTCGGCTACGGTCCGGGCACGACGGATCTCCATGACGGCGATGATAGGCCCGCCACCCCACGACGGGCGCCGGCGTGGACCGCCCGCCCCCACCGGCCGTCCACCCGTCGCGGCAGGGCCGGCCCCCACCCCGGCCCCGACGAACCCACCGCTCACGCCATGCGCCCGGCAGGCGCAACGCCGGGTCTGTTCACCGCCCCGCCGGGGGAGCGGCAGGGCCTCCTGCCGGGCAGCGACCCGCCGCCGCGGGGGTCACGCCGCTCCCGGCCGCTCCTCGCACGGGTGTTCCAACCCCGTCGCGCGCGGGTGCCAAGCCAACCCGATGCCGGGCACCGAGCGCCTGCGCCCGCGCGGACTCCCGCACGGGACAAGGGGGAACGCAGCCCTTCGCGGGAGGGGATCCGGCCCGCTACCGACCACAGCCCGGGGCGACGGCGTTCTGTCCCTGTCCCTGGAGACGGCAGGAGCGGCACGGCACGGTGCCCCACCAGGCGGTCGCTGCGGTGTCGTTCTCCGCCCCGTCGGAGCGGTACGTCCCAGGCCGCCAGCACGGCATGCGCCCCGTCGGGGCAGCGGCGGAGCCGTGCACCACCGGGACGGCCGGGGCGGCGGCAGTACCCTCTACCGCCCGGCCAGGGCAACCGCAGCCGCGTAGCCCGGCGGGGCCGTCAGGTCTCGGAGGGTCCATCCCGCCACCTGGGCCGGGGTCGGGCCCGAGCCGACGTACGGCTCGGCGATGCCTTGCGCGAGCCCCGCGCCCGTCGCCTTGAGGACGGCTTCCTTGCGCGCCCACAGGCGGCCCAGCGCCACGGGCCGGTCCGCCTCCGCCAACGCCGTGAGTTCCGCCGTCTCCACGGGATGCAGCGTGCTCAGCACGTCCGACACCACCGCCGGGCCCGGAGTGGCCTCGACGTCCACCCCGACCGGGAGTGCGGCGAACGCCAGGTACGCCACTCCCGCGGTGTGCGACAGCGAGAAGTGCACCCCACCCCCCGCCACCGCCGGGCGCCCGTGCGGACCCCCGCAGCACGGGCACTCCTCACGGATCAACGAGACGTCCGCCGGAGCCGCACCCAGGTACCCACCGAGCAGCGCCCGAAGCCCCAGGTGGGAGGCCAGGTAGGCGTGCCGGTCGCCGGGTCGCACGAGACGCCCGGCGCGCTCCCGCTCCGCCGCGTCCAGTACCGCCGCCGCCTCCTCCACCGCGTGCCCGGCCACCACGCTCCGCCCCGTGTCCAAGGCCCACACGATCACGGCCCCGCCCTCGGGCGGCAGGCCGACGCGCGGTGGGTCACCGCCGAGTTGGTTCACGTACACCGTCACCCGACGAGGGTAGACGAGTCGACAGCCGCCCCGATGGCTGGGCCGAGATGGCCGACCGGGTGGGCCCGCACCCGGCGTCACGGTCGTCCCGATCCCCGACCGCGGGCACAACATCATGCTGGACATCCCCGACGGCTTCGCCCGGGCCACCGCCCAGGCACTGCGAGCCGCCTGACGGACCGCTGCCCCCCGCACCACCGAAGCGGCCTGCCGCGCTACCGCGGGGCGGACGCCCGCACCGCCGGGGGCGCCTGCTGGGGTATGAGGCCGCCCGGCGACGGCGTCCCATCGGTCCAGGCGTAGACGCGCTTCCCGCGCACCGCGACCTGGTACTGGTAGTGGTCCCGGCACTCAGGCCGGGCGTCCTTTCTGGTGTCACCCGGCCACCACCGGGCGTTCAATCCGGGGCCCCGGACCTTGTGGGGCGTCGCCGCGGCGCACTGCGGGCCGTCCAACGGGGTCGCGCCGAGCGTGAAGCGGATCAGTCGGGCCTTGCCGTCGGTGCGCACCCGTACCCGTATGTCGGTAGCGTCCTTGGGCACCCAGCTCGGCAGGGCGAACGTCCGGTCCCCGTGCACCGGCGCGTCACCGCGCGAGAGCGCGTCGGCGGCGGTCGCGAAGTGCTTCCCCTTCTCCTTGAACACGCTCTCGTTGAAGGATTCGGAGACCGGGTTCGGCGGGAGGTGTGGCAGGGCGAGGGCGGCGGTGGTCAGGACTCCCGCTGTGGCGGCGACGAGGACGAGCGGACGGCGGTTCATAACGTCAAGTGTTCGCTTGGGGGCCCGCTCGCGCGTCCCTCCGCAGAACGAATCAAAAACCTGCCGAAAGTCTGACACGGCTCCTACCTGAGAGCTGTGCCCGTCTCCGGACCGACCCCCGCATCCGCGCGCAGCGTCACCGTCCCGCCCCTCGCCGGCGCTTCCCGCACACGCGCGCCGGGGGAACGGCCCCGGTCACGGCTCCGAAAGGGCACCGCCGTCCCCATCGCCCTTTCCCCGCCCGGTGTTCCGTCGACAACCGAGGCGGTGTCATACCTGAGGCGTACGTCCCGCCTCGCACCCCGACATCTGGGGGTCCGCGCCGCGTTAGAGGAGCCGTGACCGCCGGCGTCACCCTCGGAGGATCGCCTTGCGCCTCTTCGCGCCGCTCCTCGCCGCCACGGCCGCCGGTCCGCCAGCCGTCGCGCCCCCGGTGGACAAGCCACGGGTTTTGAGCGGCTGGACCCAGACCAGCGCCGCGAGTTACGACGCCTGGCCCGAGACACGCACGCACCGGGGGAACTGGGCGACGTACGCCTTCGACTGGACGACGGACTACCGCACCACCTCGCCGGACAACCCGTTCGGCTTCCCGTTCCGGGTGGCCTGCGCCCGCTCCCCGAGCCGCCCCGGACGCGACCGTGTGCTGTGTCCCCGGCGAACCGACGGACACAGCACACATCACCGCACTACCTCGTAGTTCCGTACGCCATGACGCGCAGGGTCAGGGGCGCTTCATGCCCGTCGGGACGACGGCACCCTTCGGGCCGGCGGCGGGCTTCATGGCCATCGGCTGCTTCCTGGCCCGGAGCGGATTCACCGGAGTCGGGGTCGTCTGCTGGAGCCAGGGCTCGTCCCAGACGAACGTCGTGCCGCTGACGTCGCCGTGTGTCTGCCACACGGTCCCGGTCACCGTCACCGCCTTGACGTAGGCATCGGTGTCGTTCGCCTCGATGGCGATGCCGCAGACCCCGGCGGGGTAGTTCGGGTTCGCGGGGTCGGTCATGGTGGCTGTGGTGTTGGTGAGGTCCTGCCAGACGATCGTCCCGCCCAGCGAGGCTGCCCTGCCGACGTACGTCTTACCGTTGGTCAGCACGGCCTGGAAGTCCTCGGTGTCGGAGGGCGCAAGGGCGTCGATGTCGGAGCACGGGCCGGTGGCGCCCGTCGCACCGGTCGCACCGGTCGCACCGGTCGGTCCCGCCGGTCCGGCCACGCCCTGAGGTCCCGCAGGTCCGGCCACGCCCGCAGGCCCCTGAGGTCCGCCCGGTCCGGCCACGCCCTGAGGTCCCGCAGGTCCGGCCGCGCCCGCCGGTCCGGCCGGCCCCGGGTCACCCGTCGGTCCGGTGTCACCCGTCGGTCCGGGAGGACCCTCGGGGCCGGTAGGTCCCGTCGGACCTTCGCACCGGTCGCCGTGGGCCGCCTTCTTGGCAGCCGGCCGCCCCGGCACCACTTTCTCCGGGCCGGTCTGCCCGAGTCGAGCCTGCCCGTTCTGGTCCTGCCCGGTACCGTCCTCCGGACGTCCCTCGTCGTGGTGGTGCGGCGGCCTTCCCTGGCAGTGGTCGTCGTCGCCACCGATTACCGGACCCGACAGACGGATGTCGGCCGAGGTCACGGCATGCGGCGCCATGGCGATCGCGGGACTCGCGATTCCCGTCAGCAGCAGGGCGAGCGACGCGACGACGCCGCCCTTCAACAGGCTGCCGCGTTGGGGAAGCGGTCCGAGGTAGGACCGGTTCGTGGGCCCAGGACTCATTCGTGTGCTCCTTGTCGAGCAGGATCAGAGGTGTCGTTCCGGAAGCGGATTCACGCTTCCCCTGCCGTCATCGGAGCCGGAATGCGGTGACTTGAGTCTTTTGCCAGCCTATTAACGGATTGGACTACAAGGCCACCCTCCAACGGACGCGTGCCCTCCGGCGAACCCGCCCGGGTGCCTCGGCGTGCCGCCCTCGGCCCCTCCGGAACGGTCCCTAAGGTCGCATCTCGCCAGGTCGCCCGGCCCGAACCGCCCGAAATGGTGATGCCGTGAAGCCGTCCGTCTGCCTCTGCATGATCGTCAAAAACGAGTCGAAGGTCATCGAACGCTGCCTCGCCTCCGTCCGCGACCTCATCGACACCTGGGTCATCTCGGACACCGGCTCGACCGACGGAACCCAGGAGCTGATCCGCTCGGCGCTCCACGGCATCCCGGGCGAACTCCACGAGGAACCGTTCCGCGACTTCGGCCACAACCGGAGCCTGAACATCGCCCGTGCCCGGGGCCGCGCGGACTACCTGCTCCTGCTGGACGCCGACCTGGTCATCCGGCGCGACCACCCGCTTCCGCCGCTGACGGCCGACGCCTACATGCTCCGCCACGAGGGCCCGACCGAGTACCGCATCAAGCGCCTGGTCCGCGGCGACCTCCCCTGGCGGTACCAAGGCGTCACCCACGAGTACCTGACCGCCGACCAGGCCCACTCCCAGGAGAACCTGGACGCGCTCGTCATCGAGGACTACGGCGACGGCGGCTCCAAGCACGACAAGTTCGAACGCGACGAGCGGCTGCTCAGCGCCGAACTCGCGCGCGACCCCGACGACCCCCGCACCGTCTTCTACCTGGCCCAGACCCTCCGCGACATGGGTCGCGCGGACGAGGCGATCACCCTGTACGAGCGCCGCGCGCAACTGGGCGGCTGGGCCGAAGAGGTGTACTTCGCCCTGCTCCAGTCCGGGATCCTCCGGGCCGACTCCGGGGACTGGCCGTCCGCCATGGACGCCCTCTCGCGGGCCTGGGAGTCGCGCCCGGACCGCCTCGAAGCGTGCTACGAACTGGTCACCCGCTTGCGCCGAATGGGCCGCTACCACTCGGCGCACGCGTTCGTCCGGCCCGTGCTCGGCCGGCCACGGCCGGACGACCTGCTGTTCACCCAGCCGTGGGTGTACCGCTGGGGACTGCTCTTCGAATACTCGATCACGGCCTACTGGGTGGGCGACCACGCCGCCTCGCTCGAAGCCTGCGACAGTCTGCTGGCGCTGCCGGACCTGCCCGAGGCGTATCGCGAGCAGACGCTCGTCAACCGTGAGTTCGCCGCACGACGACTCGCCCCGGTCCCCGAACCGGCCGGAGCGACGACCTGACCCCCGCGACCCCGCCGCCCTGCCCGCGTCGCCCGCATTCCGCACCTCCACCACCCGGACCACGGGCCGCCGGACCGGCTCACTCCGCGACGTCCACGCCGAACGACCGGGCGAGGGGTGCCAGTCCGTGGTCGTGGCCCTGCGCCCGACGGCGCGGAAGCGCCACAGCGGGCCCGGCCGGTAGATCTCCGCGGGACGACAGCGTGCGCTCGATCGTGGCGGCGTCCACCGTGACCCGCACAACGGGCACCACGCGGTGCTGTCGGGCAAGGAGTTCGGATGCCTTCACGTCCACGAGCGCGCAGGGAGGGCGCAGTCGTGCGGGAGGACCGTGTCAGGGGCGGCCCCGCTTGTGCCGCTCAGGCGTACTCCGCCACGCCCGCGACCTCGGGCTCCGGGACCCGTGCGTCGGGCACGAACGCCGCTTCCGCCTTCCACGTTTCGAGCGACCGCAGCATCGCGTCGGAAGGGGGAGCCCAACCGAACGCGGCGCACAGAACGTGCATGGCCAGGCGGGGCGGGACGGCATTTCCGATCTGCTGGCCCACATCGCGCCCCCGCCACGGATAGTCCGTCGGGAAGGTTTGCAAACGGCCGGCTTCGGAGGGGGAGAACCGGTCCTCGCTCCCGTCGGCCGCCACCACGCGATTGCGGGAGATCTTGCCGGTCACGGTGGCGGAGGGCTCCGAAGAGCTGCGCCGTCCACGCGCTTTGGGGTCCCCTCCCGTCCCGTAATTCGACACCACGTGGAAGGGGGACTCGCGCTCGGGCAGCACCTCTCCCATGGTCCGCCACGGCTGCAAGCCGCGGTCGCCCGCGGTGCGGGGAAGCCCCTTGCGGTAAGTGCGATGCGTCGGCGAGGGAAGCCTCACGTTCTCCTTGCCCATGCGGGCGATGAGAACGGCTCTTTTCCGTGTTTGGGGAACGCCGTACGCCTCCGTCCGCAAAAGGCCGCAATCGACGGAATATCCCTCGCCTCGAAGGATTTCCGCATACGCCTCCCAGACCGGCAGTACCGCGGGAACCTGTTCGAGGACGATGGCGCGATAGGGCTTGTCGCGGATGTCGATTGCTTCGAGCGCCCAGCGCAGGGGCTCCAGGACCAATCCGGTCCGCTCGTCTTCCATCTTCGAGAGGTCTTTCGCGATTTCCTCGCGTTCCTCCCGGGCCACCATGCGTGCGACGAAAGCGAGCACGTCGTCCAGCGCCCTGCGGCCCGCCCCGCTGCCCGCGACGGTGAACGTCTGGCAGGGAGGTCCGCCGGCCAGTACGTCCGCGTCCGGGAAGCGGGAGGGGCCGTAGAGCCGCACGTCCCCTTCCACGGTGACGAGGCCGGCGGCGCGCCGCGTCGTACAGGCCGCGGAGTCCCATTCCACGCCCGCCGCGGCCACGCCCAACTTCTCGGCGGCCACGTCAAGTCCGCCAGGGCCTGCGAACAAGTCCACGATCTGGACGGGATGCACCTGATCTCCAGTGAGTTGATGGGGGCGGCTGCCGGCGCTTCGACCGGCCGGGGCATGGCGTCCAGGGCTCGGCGGCGTCCCAGGGTATCGCGGGCCGTCGGCCCGCCGGGTGGCGACCGTAACGGCCGTCGTCCGATCCGCCGGCCGACCCGGAATCTGTCGAAACCGCTCGTTGATCCGAAGTCGTCCCGCATTTCCGGATAGCGACATCGGACCGTGGTTCCGAATATCGCGTCGATTTCCTCGGCTGTGTTCTTTGGCGGCCGGAGCGCCGGAGAAGGATCGGCGCGGGTGAGTTGGACGGCGATGGCGTCCGCCAGCGCGCGCGGGACGCCGAGGCGGCGCCCGGCGAGGACGGGCGGGCGGTGGGCGGCGGCAGGTGGGCGGGGCGGCGGCGCCGGGGGAGGGGTCCTGCGCGGAAGCCCTCCCCGGGGGGAGGGCTTCGGCGGTGTGGAGAGAGTGCCCCCGGCAGGACTCGAACCTGCGGCCAAGTGCTTAGAAGGCACCTGCTCTATCCACTGAGCTACGGGGGCCGGAAGGTGGCCGTGGTGGCCTGGAGCCCCTGGGTGGGGGTGGGACTGTGTCCGTGCCGGGTCAAGGATAGGGCTCCGGTCGCCTTGTCCCGGTTGCTTCACCCGCGTGCCACGATGTGGAGGTTCGGTGAAGCGGTCCGATAATCGCAGGCAGGTGCGATTCTCGCATCGCTTTTGCGCCGCGGCGCCCCTGGGTGTTGTGCACTCGTTATGCCTGCGTCCCACTCGTCCGCCGTGTCCATGATGTCCCGCTGGAGTCGCGGTCGGCGCGCAGAGGGCGTATAAGCTTCAAAAATGGCCTTAAATTGGGCATTCTTCGCATGTGGTGACCTTGGATGTTCGGCCTCAGCTGCTCGATGCCCTGTCCGCCCTGCGCGACCGGGTCGCGTCCGTGCGTCTGCCGCTGCCCCTGCCCGGCGCCCCGCGCGCCCGTCAGACGAGAGCCGAGTTGCTCGCGCAGCTCGACGACTACCTCGTCCCCCGGCTCAAGGCGCCCGAGGCGCCGCTGCTCGCCGTCATCGGCGGGTCCACCGGGGCCGGTAAGTCCACCCTCGTCAACTCTCTCGTGGGACGCCAGGTGAGTGAAGCCGGTGTCCTGCGCCCCACGACCCGCATCCCCGTGCTCGTCTGCCACCCCGACGACCACCACTGGTTCGCCGGCTTGCGGGTCCTGCCCGACCTCACCCGTGTATGGGCGCCCCAGGACGAGGAGGACGTACGCCCCACACCCAGAAGGACGCATCCGCGCGGACCGCAGCACACCACCCGCGAACTGCGGATCGAGACCGTCTCCACCCTCCCCCGCGGCCTCGCCCTCCTCGACGCCCCCGACATCGACTCCCTCGTCGTCGAGAACCGGACACTCGCCGCCGAGCTGATCTGCGCCGCCGACGTGTGGGTGATGGTCACCACCGCCTCCCGGTACGCGGACGCCGTCCCCTGGCATCTCCTGCGTACCGCCAAGCAGTACAAGGCCACCCTCGTCACCGTCCTCGACCGGGTCCCGCACCAGGTGCTCGCCGACGTCTCACGGCAGTACGGGGCCCTGCTCACCCGGGCCGGACTCGGTGACGTACCGCGTTTCACCGTCCCGGAGCTGCCCGAATCGGCCGGCGGGGGTGGGCTGCTGCCGGCCAGTGCCGTCGCGCCGCTGTTCGAGTGGCTCTGCCACCACGCCACGGACCCGGCCGCCCGCCAGTACGCAGTCGGACGGACCGCGCTCGGCGCGCTCGACTCCCTCGGCCGCCGCATGCCGGAACTCGCCTCCGCCGTCGCCGCCCAGCACGCCGCCGCCGTACGGCTGACCGCCGCCGTCGAGGACGCGTACAAGCGTGAGGGCCGGCGGGTGCGCAACCGGCTCGACCGGGGGGCCGTACTCGCCGGTGACGCCCTGACCCGCTGGCGCGGCTACCCCCTCGACACGAGCGCCGACGAACTGCTCGACTCGCTGGCCGAATCCCTGGCCGCCCTGTTGCAGTGCGCGGTGGCCGCGGCCGACGAGCGGATCGTCGACGCCTGGCGGCGCGAACCCGCCGCCGCGGCCGTACCCCTGCCCGCCCCCGACCGCGAAGCGGCGGAACGTATCGGCATGGCCGTACGCCGCTGGCGGCGGGTGCTGGAGGAACTGGCGGAGGAAGAGGTCGCGCAACTCGACCGGCAGCCGCCGCCCGACCCCGACGGCGTCGCCGCCCTGCTCGTCGCCGCCCTCCTCGGCGGCAAAAGGGCCCGGCCGGCCGGGGAGAAACTCGCCGAACGGATCGGCGCGCAGGCCGCCCTGCGCCTGCGCGACCGGGGCGGGGAACTCGTCGGCGAACACCTCGACCAGGTGCTGCGCGCCGAACGGGACCGCCGGCTCGCCCCGTTGGAAGCACTCGAAGTGACCCCCGAACCACAGGCCGAGCTGATCGCCGCGTTGTCCGTACTGCAGAAGGAGAGGTGAGACGGTGAGCGCCTTGACCGACCGCAGCGAGGAACGTTGGGACGACGGCTTCATCGCACGCTCGCGCCCCAGGCCGACCGGCGAGGGCCCGGACGGCGACGACGGCGACGACGCGCTCGTGCGGGCCGTCTCCGGAGCCGGCGGTGACGGCGGCAAGGTGCCCGCGCCCCCGCCCAGCCCCGAGGCGCAGGCCCTGCGGACCCGGCTGGACGCGCTGCGCCAACTGGTGGGGCTGTCGCGGACCCGCATCCTGGACGGCACCAGCCTCGCCGAGGCCGGTCGGGTGCTGGACGAGGCGGCGGCGCGACGCGGGCTCTCCCCCCAGCACACGGTCGTCGCGATCGCCGGAGCCACCGGAAGCGGAAAGTCCACGCTCTTCAACGCCCTCGCGGGAGTGCAGATCTCCGAGACGGGACTGCGCCGTCCCACCACCGCCGCGCCGATCGCTTGCAGCTGGTCCGACGGGGCCGCCGGGCTGCTCGACCGGCTGGAGATCCCGGGACGGCTACGACGCCGGCCCCGGGAGACCTCGGAGGCCGAGGCGCTGCGCGGGATGGTCCTCGTGGACCTGCCGGACCTCGACTCGGCGGTCGTCGCGCACCGCGAACACGTGGACCGGGTGCTGGCGCTCGTCGACGCGGTGGTGTGGGTGGTGGACCCGGAGAAGTACGCCGACGCCGTGCTGCACGAGCGGTACCTGCGGCCGCTGGCCGGGCACGCGGAGGTGACCTTCGTCGTCCTGAACCAGGTGGACCGGCTGCCCGGGGAGGCCGCCGACCTGGTCCTGGACGACCTGCGGCGGCTGCTCGACGAGGACGGCATGGCGCTCGGCGAGCACGGCGAGCCCGGCGCCACCGTCCTCGGGCTGTCCGCGCTGACAGGCGAAGGGGTCGGGGAACTCCGCGAGCTGCTGGGACAGTTCACCCAGGAGAAGGGCGCCGCGACCCGGCGGATCTCCGCCGATGTCGACCGGGCCGCGGCGCGCCTGCATCCGCTGTACGTCGCCGACGGGCACTCCGGTCCCCGGATCGGGGAGGCGGCGCGCGCCGCGTTCGAGGACCGGCTCGCGGAGGCGGTCGGGGCGTACGCCGCGGGGCTCGCCGCCGAACGGGCCTGGCGGCGCAACGCCGGCAAGGCGTGCGGGACGCCGTGGCTGCGGCTGTGGCGCTGGTACGAGAGCAGGCGCGCCCCGCGCTCCCTGTCGGGGCTGGCCGCCCTCGCGGCGATCGGGCGTTCCCCTGGGGCGGTGCAGGCGCCGGCCGAGGAGGAGGTCACCGCCCGGCAGCGGGTGGAGCAGGCCGTACGCATCGTCGCCGACGAGGCGGCCGTCGGGCTGCCCGAGCCGTGGGCGCAGGCGGTACGGGAGACGGCGGTGCGGGGGGCCGAGCGGCTGCCGGAGGCGCTGGACGAGATCGCGGTGACCTTGGGCGCGGCCGTCGCCGTACCCAAGGCCAAGCCGCCGCGGCCCAAGTGGTGGCCGGCGGCGGTGCTGGCGCAGGCGGCCATGACACTGCTCCAGATCTTCGGCGGACTGTGGCTGACCGGGCAGATCATCGGGGTCCTGGAGCCGCGCCTGATGCCGCCGGTGCTGCTGATGGTGGCGGGCATCGTCGGCGGGCCGCTCGTCGAATGGGCCTGCTCGATGGCGGCGCGGGGCCCCGCGCGCCGGTACGGGCAGGACGCGGAGCGGCGGCTGCGGCAGGCCGCGGCCGGGTGCGGGCGGGCCCGGGTGCTGGAGCCGGTCGCGGCGGAGCTGCTGCGGTACCGCGAAGTGCGGGAGCAGTACGCGACGGTGGCGAGGTTGTCCACAACCCGCCAGTAATCCACAGGCCCGAGCGGGACGGGGGCGGGCGGGCCAGCATGGTCGTACCTCGTGCGGATGGTCCGGCGGGGCTCGATACGGGGGAGGGGAGCCGGGATGAACGACACCCTGGTGACGCTGGTGGGTCATGTGGCGACGAAGATCGACTTCAAGGAGACCCCGGCGGGGCCGTCCGCGAGGTTCCGCTTCGCGGTGACGCCGCGGTACTTCGACCGGCGAAAGGAAACCTGGGCCGACGGCTCCACCAGCTTCTACACGGTGTGGGCACGGCGGACCCTGGCGGTCCACCTGGCGAGTTCCGTTTCGGTCGGCGAACCGCTGGTGGTGCACGGGCGGTTGCGGGTCCGGGAGGGGCCGCCCGACGGGGAGGGCGCCCGCTGGTTCTCGGCGGACATCGACGCCGTCACCATCGGACACGACCTCAACCGGGGAACCGCGGCGTTCCGTCGCGTCGTCAGAACCGACGTCCCACTGATGCCCCCTCAGAACGCGGCGGTGGTCTGAGTGTTCGAGGCGGCTAAGATCACCCGGTACTCACGGGCACCTGGGCCTTCGGCCCGAAGGGGAAGACTGTGTCGATCGCTGTTCCCGCATCCTCCGTTCCTGATCCCACCGCCGTCCCTGTTGCCGGTCGGCCGCCGGTCCCGCCCGTCCCGGGGGCCGACGTTGTCCCGGTTCCGCCTGACGGCCTTCCGGCTCTGCCTGGAGGCCTGCCGCACCTGCCTGACGGTCTGTCGGACCTGGTTCCGGTTGCGGTCGCCGAACGTGCTTCCGTACGGGTCTCCGCGCGACGTCCGCTGGCGGTCGCCCTGCTCGCCGCGGCCCTCGCCGCCGCACCCGGGGCACAGGCCGCGGCCGACTCCGGTTCGACCTCGGACCGGGCGGCGCCGGGGGGCGCGAGCGCCGTGCTGGACGGGCTGAAGACGTTCGGGCACGCGGTCCTGCGCGGCGCGGACGGCACGGTCCGGCAGATCCCCGCCGGGCTGTGCGAGATGCGCGTCGACGGGGGTGGCATGCTCCAGACGTACGGGGTCGGGGTGGCGGGCTACGCACAGCCCGAAGCCCGGTACACCGAGAGCGGGTGGGGCGGGACACCACTCGCCGCCAACCAGGACGCGGGCCGGATCCGCTGGGTGCTGGAGCACTCCTACCCGCAGCTCAACGATCTGGCAGGGCTCGCCAAGGCGGCCGGGGCCGGTTCCCTCACCGCCGAGAGCGCGGCGGCCGGGACCCAGGTGGCGATCTGGCGACTGGCCGACGGCGCGCAGGTCGAGGCGGCCGATCCGGCGGCGGAGAAACTGGCCGACTACCTCCAGCGGGAGGCGGGCCGGTTGCCGGAGCCGCCGGTCTCGCTGGGGCTGGACCCCGGGGAGGTGTCCGGTCCGGTCTCGGGGCCGACGGGTGCCCGGCTGGGGCCGGTCACGGTGCGGACGGGCGCGCAGAGCGTCACGGTCACCCCGGACGCGGCGGCCGTGGCCATGGGGGTGCGGGTGGTGGACGCCGAGGGGCGGCCGTTGACCACCGCCGGCAACGGGACCCGGCTCTACTTCGAGGTGCCGCCGGGCCCACCCGACGGACACGCCTCGGTCACCGTCCAGGGCTCCACCAAGGTCCCCGTCGGGCGGGTCCTCGCCAACGGGATCCCGGAGCAGGCGCAGATCGTGGCGGGCTCCAGCGCCGTCGCGACGACCGCCACCGCCTCGGCGCTGTGGCCCGCGCCCGGGGCGAGCCCGATGGGCGGGGCGGCGGCGGTGGCGCTGACCTCCCCAGACGACACCGCCGACGGGGAACGCCTCGCCACCAGCGGCAGCTCCGCGGCGACCCCGGTGATCGCCGGGCTCGCGGTCGGCCTGGTGGTGCTGGGCGGCATGGTGGTCCTGCTGCTGCGCAAGCGCCCGCTGGAGGAGGAGTCGGGCGGGGAGGAGGAGCTGTAGGGCTCGCGGAGGAGGAACTGTAGGGCTGTGGGAATCGCGACCCGGCCGGCGCGGCGGAGTCCCGGGCGGCGCGGTGGCATCGGGCCGGGCGGCGGTACGGGCCGGGGCGTGCCGCCCTGGGAGGGGTGGACGCGCGTAGCCGGGGTGGCGGGGTGGTGGATTCGGATCACGCTCGCGGGGTATTCGGTGGCAATGGCTGATCAGGAGCTGACCTGGCAAGGCGCGCTCGCGCGGTGGGACCGGCGGCTGTTCGACGCGGTGGCCCGGAGGCACTGGCCCGGGGCCGACACGGTGCTGCCCCGCCTCGGGCGGGCCGCGAACCACGGCGTGCTGTGGGGCGGGGCCGCCGCGGCGATCGCCGTGTTCGGCTCGACCCGGTCCAGGAAGGCCGCGGTGCGCGGCGTGGCCTCACTCGCGCTGGCCTCGGCGACCATCAACACCGTCGGCAAGTGGTCGGTGCGCCGCGCCCGGCCGCTGCTCGACGGGGTCCCGGCAGTGCGCCGGCTGAACACCCAGCCCTGGACCACCTCCTTCCCGTCCGGCCACGCCGCCTCCGCCTTCGCGTTCACCACCGGGCTCGCCCTGGAGGCGCCCGAGTGGGGCGCGCTCCTCGCGCCGGTGGCGGCCTCCGTGGCGTTCTCCCGGGTGTACACCGGGGTGCACTACCCGTCCGACGTGGTCGCCGGCGCCGCGTTCGGCGTCGCCGCCGGGCTCGTCGTCCGCAAGGTCGCGCGGGGCGTGGAGGGGTCGCGGATCGTACCGGGCGACGAACGCAAGGTGGTCGGGGCACCCGCCCTGCCCGACGGGGAAGGGCTGACCGTCGTGGTGAACACCGACTCGGGTACGGCCGCCCGCGCCGGGCTCGACTCCGTACTGGACCGGCTGCCCAAGGCTGAACTCGTGGAGTGCGCGGGCCCCGACCTACCGGCGGAACTGGCCGCGGCGGCCTCCCGCGCCACCGTGCTCGGCATCTGCGGGGGAGACGGCACCATCAACGCCGCCGCTACGGCCGCCCTGCGCGCCGGGATTCCGCTGGCGGTGTTCCCCGGCGGCACCCTCAACCACTTCGCCCTCGACCTCGGGCTGGCCGGGGCCGAGGACACCTGCCGGGCCCTGGCCGCAGGGCACGCGGTCCGCGTCGCCGTCGGCCGCTTCACCCCCGGCCCGCACCCCGCCCCACCCGAGGCCGGATCCGGGGACGCCCCGCCGGCGCGCCCCGCCGAGTCCGGGTACTTCCTGAACACCTTCAGCATCGGCGCCTACCCCGAACTGCTCCGACACCGCCTGCGCTGGGCCTCCCGGATCGGCGGTGGGCCCGCCGCCCTGCTGGCGGCCTGGCGGGTGCTGCGAGCCGAGCACCCCGTCGCACTGCGCCTCGCCGGCCGGCCCCGTAAGGTCTGGTTGCTCTTCGCGGGCAACGGCACCTACCACGGCACCGGCCCCACGCCCCGCCGCCGCGACAGCCTCGGCGAGGGACTGCTCGACGTACGGATGGTCTACGGCGGCGGCCGCCCCGGCCCCCGCCTCCTCGCCGCCGCCTTCGCCGGCCCCCTCACCCGTTCCCCCGTCCACACCGCGACCAAGCTGCGCAGCCTGCGCGTCGGGGACATCCCGGAGGGCACGCCCCTGGCCTACGACGGCGAGTACGCCCACGCCCCCTCCGCCCTCGTACTCGACACCCTCCCCCACGCCCTGATCGTCTACCGCCCCCACTGACACCCGCCGGCCCCTACGCTCGGCCCGTGACCACCACCCATGTACTCGACGGCGCCCGTATCCACGGCCTCCGGGATTTCCGGACGGTGATCGGTGAAGCCGTGGGCGGCCCCGGCGGCTACTTCGGCGGGAACCTCGACGCCCTGAACGACTGCCTTCGGGGCGGCTTCGGCACGCCCGACGACGGCTCCTTCGTCTTCGAGTGGCGCCACCACGCCGTCTCCCGAGAGGCTCTCGGCCACCCCGGCGGCGATCTTCACGGACCACGGCCCCCACACCCGCCGCCTCCTCTGACCAGGCGACGTCACGGAGTCAAGGTGTCGACGCCCAGGTCGGCGCGCATGGCGCCGAGCAGGGGGCGTCCTGCCCGTGGTGAGGCGGTGGCGGGGGTGCTCCGGCGCATCGTGCCGGTGCGTTCCGGGCGGGTCGGGGACGTCTCCCGGCGGTCTCCCCGCCGTCTCCGGGCCGTGGAAGTGGCTCCGCCGGCTACCGGTGAGGACCGACGGTGACCAGAGCGTGAGACCCGCCCCCCGGCAGCGGCCCAGGTCAGGGGCCCTGGACCATACGCGTTTCCCCCGGGGGATGGACGTCAGGCAAGATGGGGTGTATCTGCCCACCATCGATCTGCCGGACGGTTTCTCTTGGCTGAGTTCATCTACACCATGCGCAAGACGCGCAAGGCGCACGGCGACAAGGTGATTCTCGATGACGTCTACCTGAACTTCCTGCCAGGCGCCAAGATCGGTGTGGTCGGCCCCAACGGCGCCGGTAAGTCCACCGTTCTCAAGATCATGGCCGGGCTGGAGCAGCCGTCCAACGGCGACGCGTTCCTGTCGCCCGGTTACAGCGTCGGCATCCTCATGCAGGAGCCCAAGCTCGACGAGTCGAAGACGGTGCTGGAGAACGTCCAGGACGGCGCCGCCGAGGTCATGGGCAAGCTCAAGCGCTTCAACGAGGTCGCCGAGCTGATGGCGACCGACTACACCGACGCGCTCATGGACGAGATGGGCAAGCTCCAGGAGGACCTGGACCACGCCAACGCGTGGGACCTGGACGGTCAGCTGGAGCAGGCCATGGACGCCCTGGGCTGCCCGCCCGGCGACTGGCCGGTCACCAACCTCTCCGGTGGCGAGAAGCGCCGTGTCGCGCTCTGCAAGCTGCTGATCGAGGCGCCCGACCTGCTCCTCCTCGACGAGCCCACCAACCACCTCGACGCCGAGTCGGTGAACTGGCTGGAGCAGCACCTCTCGAAGTACGCGGGCGCCGTCGTGGCCGTCACCCACGACCGGTACTTCCTGAACAACGTCGCCGAGTGGATCCTCGAACTCGACCGCGGCCGTGCCCACCCGTACGAGGGCAACTACTCCACCTACCTGGAGAAGAAGGCCGCCCGCCTCAAGGTCGAGGGCCGCAAGGACGAGAAGCGCCAGAAGCGGCTCAAGGAAGAGCTGGAGTGGGTGCGGTCGAACGCCAAGGGGCGCCAGACCAAGTCCAAGGCCCGACTCGCCCGCTACGAGGAGATGGCGGCCGAGGCGGACAAGATGCGGAAGCTGGACTTCGAGGAGATCCAGATCCCGCCGGGCCCGCGCCTGGGCTCGATCGTGGTCGAGGTCAACAACCTCTCCAAGGCGTTCGGCGACAAGGTCCTCATCGACGACCTGTCCTTCACGCTGCCGCGCAACGGCATCGTCGGCGTCATCGGCCCGAACGGCGCCGGCAAGACCACGCTCTTCAAGATGATCCAGGGCCTGGAGACGCCGGACTCCGGCGCCATCAAGGTCGGCGAGACCGTCAAGATCTCGTACGTCGACCAGAGCCGCGCCAACATCGACCCCAAGAAGACCCTCTGGGCGGTCGTGTCGGACGAGCTGGACTACATCAACGTCGGCCAGGTCGAGATGCCGTCCCGCGCGTACGTCAGCGCCTTCGGCTTCAAGGGCCCGGACCAGCAGAAGCCGGCCGGCGTGCTGTCCGGCGGTGAGCGCAACCGCCTGAACCTGGCGCTGACTCTCAAGGAGGGCGGCAACCTGCTCCTCCTCGACGAACCCACCAACGACCTCGACGTCGAGACCCTCTCCTCGCTCGAGAACGCGCTGCTGGAATTCCCGGGTGCGGCCGTGGTCATCTCCCACGACCGCTGGTTCCTCGACCGAGTCGCCACGCACATCCTGGCGTACGAGGGTGAGTCCAAGTGGTACTGGTTCGAGGGCAACTTCGAGTCGTACGAGAAGAACAAGATCGAGCGTCTCGGCCCGGACGCGGCCCGTCCGCACCGTGCCACCTACAAGAAGCTCACCCGAGGCTGAGGTCTGAGGCCATGGCCAGACACCACTACCGGTGCCCGCTGCGCTGGGCGGACATGGATGCCTTCGGGCACGTCAACAACGTCGTCTTCCTTCGCTACCTGGAGGAGGCGCGCATCGACTTCATGTTCCGCTTGGCGCCGGGGGAGGGCAGCGAGTCCTTCACGGGCGGCTCCGTCGTCGCCCGGCACGAGATCGACTACAAGCTGCCCCTCGTGCACCGGCACGAGCCGGTCCTCATCGAGAGCTGGGTGACCCGGATCGGCGCCGCGTCCCTGACCATCCGCTACGAGGTCAAGGACGAGGCGACCGAGGACGCGCCGGAGACGGTCTACGTGCGTGCCGAGACCGTCGTCGTGCCGTTCAACCTCGCCGAGGGGCGGCCCCGCCGCATCACGGCCGAGGAGAGGCGCTTCCTGGAGGAGTACCTCGACGAGCCGGTCTCCGCCGGGGCCGCGAGGCACCGTGAAGGGCGCCTCGCGGCATGACCGGGCAGTTGCGCTTCGCCGATTCCGGGGAGGCGGCGGACCTCGTCGCCTTCCTGGGCCGGCTGGTGCACTACGACCGCGCCGCCGCCGTACGCCTGCAGGCCCGGGCGGACGGCGGCGCGCTCGCCGTCTTCGGACGGCCGCCGTCCTTCGACGTCCTGGCCGTCCGTACGGTGCGGCTCGCCGCACCCGTCGGCCGGCCGTTGGACCTGACGGTGTCCGCCGGTGAGCTGTTGGAGTCCGTGGACGAGGGCGCCGCCGGCGCCGCCGTGCCCCGGCCCGTCACCGGGCCGCCGTGGGCCGGAGTGCTGCCCCCGCGCGGAGGCTGGGAGCGGGTGCCCGGGCTGCCCGGCGCCGAGGAGATGCGGGCCGCCGTGGCCGGGGCCGTCGCCGAGTTCCGTTCCCGTGACGCGGCACTGCCCCCGCAGCACCGGACCCGGTCGGAACGCGACCGGATCGGCCGCGACATCTGGTCCCGGACCCTGGGCGACACCGAACTGCCGCTGCGCGCCGTCCACGCCGCGCAGTCCCTCGGCTTCCTGCGGCCGGTGCGGGCCACCGTCCCGGTCCAGGCGGCCCACGAGCGGCCCGAGCCGGTGGCGCTGTTCACCTCCGGGGGCTGGCTGCGGCTGAGCACCCCGTACGGGTCCGTCGCCATGCGGCGCCCCGGGCGGACCGAGGGGCTCGGCGCCCTGCTGGTCCGGCCCGTGTGACCCGGTAGGGCCGGCCCGATCTACCCGGGCCGGGGCCCGGCCCCGCCTACCCAGCCCCAGGCCCGGCCCGGCAGGCCAACCCCAGGCCCGGCCCGATAGGCCCGGACTCCGTCGGCCCCGCCCGGTCGACCCGTCGGGTCGGTCAGGCCGTGTTGATCATCGAGGCGGCCGCGTAGGTCAGGTACCGCCACAGCTGCGCCTCGTGCTCCGGCGCCAGCCCCAGCTCGTCCACCGCCTCCCGCATGTGGCCCAGCCACGCGTCGTGCGCGGCCGCGTCCACCCGGAACGGCGCGTGGCGCATGCGCAGGCGCGGGTGCCCGCGGTTCTCGCTGTACGTGGACGGGCCGCCCCAGTACTGCATCAGGAACAGCGCGAACCGCTCCTCGGCCGGGCCGAGGTCGCCCTCCGGGTACATCGGGCGCAGCAGCGGGTCTTCGGCGACGCCCTGGTAGAAGCGGTGGACGAGCCGGCGGAAGGTGGCCTCGCCCCCCACCAGCTCGTAGAAGGTCTGCTCCTGGACCGTGCTCTGCGGATTGTCATTCACCCGACCATCGTCTCAGACACCCGGACGGAGGACGGCGGTCCCGGGCCCTGTCGTCCAAGTCCCGCCTGGCCCGGCACGTCCGGCACCGCACCTCGCTGCGTTGTCGGAGCGCCCAAGTACGTCCAGTACACGGGCGCCCCTCCGCCTTGCGATGCACGGCACCGGACGCCCCGGGCCTCAACGGCGCTACTTTGACGACAGGACCTGGGCCCCTCCGCCGACCGCACCGGCGGGTACCGGCCGGTACCCGCCGGTGCGGTCGGCGACCAGCGCTCGCCTTCGCCGCCCCTGGGTTGGACAGTGGAGACATGGGAGCACACACCGCGGGACGGGACGTTCGCGAGGTCGCGCACGCCGCCCAGGTGCGGGAGCTGACCGCAGCCGGGGTCCTCCAGGACCCGGCCTGGCGGGCGGCCTTCACCGCCGTGCCCCGGCACGTCTTCGTGCCGTACTTCTGGACCGGTCGCGGCGCCGGGCACGAGCGGCTGTGGGGCGAGGACCCGGACCCCGAGCGGCGGGCGCGCTGGCTGCGCGGGGTCTACACGGACACGCCCCTCGCGACCCGGCTGCGCGACGGCGAGCTGCTGTCCTCCAGCAGCCAGCCCTCCCTGATGGCCAGGATGCTGGAGGCGCTGGAGGTGCGGGACGGGGACGACGTGCTGGAGATCGGCGCCGGCACCGGCTACAACGCGGCGCTGCTCTGCCACCGGCTCGGCGACGAGCACGTCACCACCGTGGACCTGGATGAGGAGATCACCGAGTCCGCCCGGGCCCACCTGGCCCAGCTCGGGTACCGGCCGACGGTGGTCACCGGCGACGGGGCGCGTGGCTGCCCCTCGCGCGCGCCCTTCGACAGGATCCTGGTGACCTGCACGCTCCCGCTGATCCCATCCGCCTGGCTCGGACAGTGCCGGCCCGGCGCGCGCATCCTCGCGCCCCTGTCGACGGGCCTGATCGCGCTCACCGTCCGCGACGCCGCCTTCGCCGAAGGCCGCTTCCTGCACACCCCGGCCTACTTCGTCCCCTTGCGCGGGGCCACCGCGGCTGCCCCCGGCTCCGCCTCGGCGCAGGACGGGTTCCCGTACGAGCTGGTGGAGAACGAGCGCTTCCAGTTCATGCTGATCCTCAGCGGAGGCGCGCTGCACCCCCGGGAGGCGCTGGACCTCTGGCGGGGCGAAGGCCGACCGGGGCGCGAGCGCTTCGGCGTCACGGTCACCCCGGAGGGCCAGTGGTCCTGGCTGGACGACCCCCGGGGCCCGTACGTGTGGTCCCTGGGGGAAGCCGCGTCGGTGTGAGGCCCTGTCCGGTACGGGGCCGGACGACGTGCCGGGCCCGCCCGGCTAGCCGCGCCGGACGGTGATGGTGGTCCAGGCGCCGACGTGGACGCGGTCGCCGTCGGCGAGGGGGACGGGGACGTACGGCTGGATCGGGTCCTCGCCGCCGTTGATGGTGGTGCCGTTGGTGGAGTTCTGGTCCACCACGGCCCAACTGCCGTCGGGCTGCTGGACGAGGACGGCGTGCTGGTGCGAGACGCCCGGGTCCTCCGGGGGCACCGACAGATCGACGTCGGGTGACTCGCCCGTGGAGGCGCGGCGGCGGCCGATGGTGATCTGGCCGCCGGAGAGCGGGAGGTGCTGCTCGGGGGAGTAGGCGGGCAGGTTGAGCGCCGCCGCCTCGGGGCCGCTGCGCTGCATCATCGCCATGAAGTACGAACGGTCCGGGCCGATCGTCGCACTCCAGGAGCCGCCGCCCTGGGACGGGAAGGGCTGTTGCTGCGGTTGTCGCGGTTGCTGCTGCGGTGCCTGGTGAGGCTGCTGGTGCTGCTGGGGGGCGTACTCCTGCCGCAACGGCTGCTGCTCGTGCGCCGGGGGCGGCAGCAGCCAGTCGTCCTCGCGCTGGAGCGGCTCGGCCGGGCGGTTCACCCGGGACGGGCGCGAGCCCTGGTAGTCGAAGTGGTCCTGGGAGAAGGTCGGCGGCGCCGGTACCGGCGGCGGGGGCACGGGCTGGTGGCCGGGGCCGCCCTGCGCCTCCTGCGGGAAGGACGCCGGCGTCGGCGTGCGCGTCAGGAAGTTGAACCGGCACTCCTCGCAGAACGGCGCCATCGCCTCGCGCGGGGTGCGGCACTGCGGGCACAGCTCGGCCTGCGCGGTCGGCTCACCGGCCGTGGGAGGGTAGCCGTAGCCGTAGGAGGGCGCCTCGGGAGCGCTCGTAGCGGCAGCCATGCGGTGGCCGCAGACCTCGCACCAGTCGTCGGAGGCGGACTGGTGTCCGTTCGGGCAGGTCGGCATGGCGACGCTTCCCCCTTCTCCCTGCGTCATCGCGTCAGGTTCTTCTCAGGTCTTCTTCACTCGGACGGTCTGCGTCGAACGCGTTTCAAGGGTCATCTCGTCGGCATCGGCGACCTTCGCTTTCAGCCGCACAGTACCCGCCGCCGCATCCACGACATCCACCACCTTCGCCAGAAGCCGGGCGGTGTCGGCGTTCCCGGACGCGCTCGCGAGTTGCACGGCACGCCCCAGCTTGGCGGTGGCGCCGTCGACATCACCCAGTTTGCGGGCTTCCAGGCCCTGCTGGATAGCCTGCGCCAGCTCCGCCTGTCCCGTGTAGTGCGCCACCTGCGGGCTGATGGCGGTGGAAGCGGCCAGGTCGTCCGTCCACACCGCCCGGACCAGGCCCTGGGCGAGCGTGGTCGACGGCTCCCCGAGGGCGCCGGGCACGACCAACATGGCCCGCGCGGCCAGCATCTCCTGGCCGACGGACGCCCCCGGCACCCGTACGCACACGTGGTACTCGCGGGACTCGTCGCCCCACGAACCCGTCGGGTAGTCGCCCGCGCGCGGACCGGCCTCGGTCCGGCGGTCGGTGAGGTCCTGGACGGCGGGCGCGACCTGCTTGACGTACTGGATCTCCGCGCCGACCGGGGTCCACAGGCGCAGCGAGACGTCGGCCACCTCCTTGCCCATGACGCTCTCCATCATGCGCGTGAAGTCCTCGCCGAGGTGGGCCGGATCGGCCACGATGTCGGCGGTGCCGAGCAGCGCGCTCGCGATGCCCGTCACCTCCTTCACCTCCCAGTCGGTGCCCACACCGCGCGCGTCGCAGGTGAACCGGCCCGCGCAGGCGTCGAGGGTGGCGCGCAGCGCGGTCGGCTCCTCGTGCTCGTTGCGGCCGTCGGTGAGGAGGATTCCGTGCCGGATCGTGGCGCCGGACCCGCGCAGCAGGCCGTCGGCCAGGCGCAGCCAGGTGCCGATGGCGGTGCCGCCGCCGGAGCTGAGGCCGCGCAACGCCTCCTTGGCCTGGCTGCGCGTGGCGGGATCGGCGGTGGCCAGCCGCCCCTGGCCGGGGTAGACCTCGCGGGCGACGTGGGTACCGGCGATCACGGCGAACGAGGTGCCGTCGCGCAGGGTGTCGATGGCGGCGGCGGTGGCCTCGCGGGCGCCGCGCATCTTGGTCGGCGGGTACTCCATCGAGCCGGAGCAGTCGACCATGATCACGACGGCGGCGCCGCCTGGTGCCAGGGCGGTCGAGCGGGTGGCGGTGGCGCCGCCGGTGGAGGTGACCGTGACGATGGCGTGGACGTCGCGGCCGCCTTCGGGAAGGAACTCGTTCTGGTACACCTCCACGCTGAAGCGCGGGGCGCTCGGCTTGGCGAAGTTCGCCATCGGTGGGACTCCTAGGAGGTCGGTCGAGGGACGTCGTCAGGCCCGGGGACGGGGCTCGGGCGGGGTTCCGCTTACGCTTCCGTTTCCACGTGGGCCGAGGGCCGTGGCGTGGCGGCGGCGAAGGGTACGACGGCCACGGTGACGTTGTCGTGGCCGCCCCCGTCGAGGGCGTGACCCACCAGGACCTGCGCGCTGTGCAGGGGCCGGGTCGCCGCGTCGGGCGGCAGGACCTGGGCCATCTCCCGCGCGGACTCGGCGTAGTTCCACAGGCCGTCGGTGCAGACGACGACCACGCCGGCGTGGTCCGGCTTGAAGCTGGCGGTGTGCGGTTCCAGGTCGTACGCGTCGGCGCCGAGCCAGCCGGTGATGGCGTGGGCGCGGACGTCCGCGTACGCCTCCGCCTCACCCATCAGCCCGGCCGCGACCATCTGCGCGGCCCACGAGTCGTCCTCGGTGAGGCGGCGGGGGAGGGCGGCGCGGTCGTCGGGGACCCAGTAGGCGCGGCTGTCGCCGACCCAGCCGATGGTGAGCACACCGCCGCTGACGACGGCGCCGACCAGGGTGCAGGCGGGGGCGTTCTGGGCGCCGGGGACCTCCGGAGCCAGGGCGTTGACGGCGGCGGCCGCGGCCAGGATCGCCTCGTGCATGGCCTCCTGGGGGTGGGCGCCGCGGGGCAGGGCTTCGAGCAGCGCCTCGTTGGCGGCGCCGGCGGCGGCGGCCGACGCCTCGTCGGGGCGACTGGCGGAGGACACGCCGTCGCAGACGATGGCGACGGTGGCGGCGGAGCCGTCGGGGAGGGCGGTGGCCGCCACCGCGAACGAGTCCTCGTTGCGGTGGTGGCGCAACCCGCGGTCACTGACGGCGGCGACGCTCCCCAGTTCCTCTTCGAGGTGGTCCCGCTCCCGGGGCTGCGCGTGGCCGCAGTGCTCGCAGTACCCGTCGGTGTCGACGTGCCCGGCACGGCAGGCGACGCAGGTCTTGCCTTCGCCCTGCGGGGGGCCGTACGGGGACTCCTGTGCGGAGCCGTCGCCGTGCGGGGCGGTGTACGGGGGTTCGTGGGCCGGGGGTTCCTGTGTCGGAGAACCAGGCGTCGGGGGTTCGTGGGCCGGGGCTTCCGGCGCCGGGGGTGACTGCCAGGAGGCGGCCCGGTCCGGTTCGGCCGGGGCGCCGGCCCAGTCGCCGGCTTCGTCGACCAGCGTCGGGGCGGCGCTGGTCACACTGCCCCACCCCGGGGCGGGTACTCCGGAGCCGTACCCGCCCCCGGGCGCGGCCGGTTCGGGGTGGTCGCCGTACGGCCGGCCGGTGTGGGACGCCGGTGCCGGTACCGGCCGGGCGGGGTACTCCCCGACGGACCCGTACGGCTCCCGGTCACCGCCGGGGTGGCTGCCCTCCGGGGCCGGCGGCCGGCCGGCGACGCCGTGAGCGGGGGCGCCTTGCGGGAGCGCCGCGGAGCCGGGGGCGTATCCGCCGGGGCCGGCTGCGGTCGGCCCGTCCGGGGCGCGCTCGTCCGGCACGGCCGGGCCGGACGACACCGGGTAGCCGGCCCCCCCGGAGTGCACCGCGGCCTGGGTCTCGGCGGGGCAGGAGCCGCCTCGGTCGGGGCCGCTGGGGGAGGGGTGACCACCGCCCCCGGGGCTCGGTACGACCCCTGCGGCCGCGCCGGGTCGGGCGTGCGCCGGTCCGCCGGACAGGTTTCCACCACGGGCTTCGACCGGGGCGTAGCCGCCGGGGGCGGGCGAGGCCGGGCAGCCCGCCCCGCCGGGGTCGGCGGCGGTGGACACCACGGGACTCGGGGCGGTGGCTCCCCCGGGGCCGGCCGGGGCATACCCGCCCGGGCCGGTCGAGCCTCCCGGGGCGGGCCGGCTGCCCGGGCCGTCCCCGGACGGGGGATCGGCCGGGGCGTAGCCGCCGGGGGCGGGCGAGTCCGGGGTGGCGGAGACCGCGTAACCGCAGACCCCGCAGAAACGGTCACCCTCTTCCAGGGGCTCCGCGCAGCTGGGGCAGCCCGACAGCCGATGCATCGACATCAATCACACCCACGTCCGGGGACGGAAACGGTTTGCCCGCTCCACCAGTTCGATCCTCTCCTCGCCCCGCTGCGCCAGCCGAGCGAGGACGCGGTACGAGCGCTCCAGGCCGAAGCGCAGCCCCCGCTCGTCCAGTTGACTGTCGAGCAGCGTGGTCCGGCCGGGGTCGGCACCCCGGCTACCCGACAGTACCCAGTCCAGGGCCGAGCCCAGAACCTCCACCGAAAGCCGCTCCCGCCGCACCGAGTCCAGTCCCACCCGCCCCAGCGCCTCCACCTGCGCGGCAGCCGCCGCCAGGTCGGGCAGCAGGGGTTCCTCCGGGGACCGGTCGCGCAGGCGTGCCCGTACCGCCGCCACCCGGGCGGCGGTGTAGTGGATCGACACCTCCGGCACCGACTCCAGCGTGCGCACCGCCCCCGTCCGGTCGCCGGAGGCCAGTTGCACCCGTGCCAGCCCGAACGCCGCGCTCACGAAGCCGGGATCGGTGATCCAGACGAGCCGGTAGTACTCGGCGGCGTTGTCCAACTGCCCGAGGACCTCCGCGCACAGGCCCAACGCCAGCTTCGGCGCCGGCTCGCCCGGGAAGGCGTCATAGACGGCGTCGAAGGACAGGGCGGCGATCTCGTCGTCCCCGGTGGCCAGGGAGGCGATGCCGCGCGCCCACACCACCCGCCAGTCGTCGGGGTGCAGGACCTCCAGCTCGGCCAGCGCCCGCCCCGCCACCGCGAGTTCGCCGAGCTCCAGCCGAGCGCGCAGCTCCCGCAGCCGCAGTTCGGCGGAGTCGGCGGGAGCCGAGCCCAGCGCTCCCAGGAGGTCGGCGGGAGCGGCGGTGAGCAGTCCGGCCAGGAAGCCGGCGCTCGGGTCGGCCGGGTCCACCAAGGGAACCGGCAGCGCCAGCGCCATGTCCCGGGCGTCCAACGCCGCGAGCCCGCTCCCGGCGTGCGGTTCTTGCGGTACGGCCGGCGGCGCGGGGACGACTCCCGTCACCATTTCGCCCTGCCTGGGCGCCGGCACCCCTACGCCGGCCACTCCCACGCCCGTCGCCCCGACCCCGACCATCCCTACGCCGGCCGCCCCGACCCCGACCATCCCTACGCCGGGCGCTCCGGCGGTGACCGCCGCACGCCGGCCGGGCAGCCGGGGCCATCGCGAGCCGACATCTGCGCGCACGCCCAGCCGGGACACCTCCGTCCCCGCCTCGTCCGCGTACAACCGGGTGTCCGGCACCCGCAGTTCCGGCCCGAACAGCGTCGACAACTGGGGGTGCGGCCGGCCCGTCTGGAGCGCCACGACCTCCCGCAACACACCCGTCAGCTGGTCCGCCATCTCCTGCGCGGATGCGAACCTCCGCCCCGGATCCGGGTCCGTCGCCCGCACCAGCAGCCGGTAGAACGACTCGTACCGGCGGAAGACCTCGATGTGTTCGGGCTCGGGCAACGAATCCACGAACACGTTCGTATAGCCCTGGAAGTCGAAGGTCAGCACCGCCAGGGTGCGCGCCACCGTGTAGAGGTCCGACGCCACCGAAGGTCCCAGCTCCGCGACCTCCGGCGCCTGGTAGCCGACCGTGCCGTAGATGGCCGACTCCTCGTCGTCCATCCGCCGTACCGCGCCCATGTCGATCAGCTTCAGCTGGTCCTGCTGTTGGATCGCGTTGTCGACCTTGAAGTCGCAGTAGAGGAGGTTCCTGCTGTGCAGGTGACCGAGTGCCTCCAGCGCCTCGATGCCGTACGCGCACGCCTGCTCCACCGGCAGCGGATCGCGCCGCCCGTCCGGCCGCCGCCGCCCGTTGGCGATCTCCTTGAGCGACTTGCCGCCGACGTACTCCATGACGATGTACCCGTCCAGCGAACCGGTCCGCTGGTCGAGGTGCTCCACGAAGTTGTAGATCCGCACGATGTTGGAGTGCTCGATCTCCGCGAGGAAGCGTCGCTCGGATATCGCCGCCTCCATCGCGTCCTGGTCCCCGGTGTCCAAAAGGCCCTTGAGTACCACCCAACGGTCGGAGACCGCCTTGTCCACCGCGAGGTACACCCAGCCGAGACCGCCGTGGGCGAGGCAGCCGGCCACCTCGTACTGGCCGCGCACCACGTCGCCCGGGTTCAGCTTGGGCACGAAGGAGTACGGATGCCCGCACTTGGTGCAGAACCCTTCCGTCCGACCGGGCCGGTCGCCCCGCGCCCGCCCCACCGGGGCCCCGCAGTCGGAGCGGGAGCAGAACCGCTTGCGCTCCGGGACCTCGGGGTTCTCCAGCACCGCCGCCGAGGGGTCCGGGCGCGGCACCTCCGGCACCCTGACCAGTCCGGCGCCCAGCCGGCCGCGCCCCGAGGTGGATCCGGCCGAACCCGAACTGCGCACCGACACCGAACGGCTGGACGCCGTTCCCGGCAGGGACCGCGACAGCCGCCCGGACACCGAGCGCCGTGAGGAGGACGAACGGGAGGAGCGGGAGGAGCGGGCCGACGCCGACGAGGAGCGCCCCGAGCCACGGGAGTCACCGTGGCGGGCGGCGCTGGTCATGCCCGTGGGCGGCGACACCAGTTCCTCCGCGCCGGCGGAGACGGCGCCGATCGGCGCCAGGCCACAGGTGTCGCAGTAGACCTCGCCGCCCCCCATGTCCTCGTACGTCCCCGGGCAGCCGGGGCGCACGCACGCCGTTCCGGTCAGGCTCATCCGTCTTCCCTCTCCGCCCCGTCCACGGCGGGGGATGTCTCCTGCGGCTGCGACTGCGACTGCGACTGTGCTTGCGGCTGCGGCTGCGGCTGCGGTGCCAGCGCCTCGGCCGTGGCCCGCTGGTAGCGCAGTACGGCCTGTTCGGCGGCCCTCAGGTCGCATGGCGCGCTCCACAGCATCCGCCGAGCGGTGTCGTAGCGCTCCATCAACAGCGGATCCTCCGCCAGGCCGTGCCGGGCCACCTTCGCCCGGTACGCGTCGAGCCGCCCCCGCAGCTCCGCCCGCACCGCGAGCGGCGCCGTCACCGCCGTCAACGACTCGCGCGCCCGGCGCAGTTCGTCCTCCGCCCGCTCCTCCAGGGCTTCCAGCAGCGGGGACAGCCGGTGCCACTGGGCCTGCCGGCGGTACTCGGCCGCCGCCGCGAGCTGCTCCTGCAACGCCGTCGGCGGACCGCTGACCGCCGGCACCTCCGACGCGGCGATCTTGGCCAGTACCTCGCCGCGCGCAGTCCGCGCCTCCGCGAGGGTGCGGTCGGCCCGCGAGAGCACGTCCCGCACACCGATCAGCCGCTGTTCGGCATCCTGCCGTACGGCCAGGACCGCCTCGATCTCGCGCCGTACGTCATCCAGCGCGCGCGCCGCCCGGTCGTAGCGGGTGGTGTCCGGACGGCCGCCGCCCGGGGCGGAACTCCCCGTCACCGCGACCCAGAACGCCAGCGGGTCCGCGATCACCTGCTCCCGCAACCGCGTCAGTTCGGCGGTGATGTCCTCCAGGTCGTCCCCGGAGGGGTGTTCGCCGGGTCGCACGCCCACCGAACGCGCCAGCGAACGCGTGCGGTGCAGTTCGGCCGCGAGCAGGTCGATCCGCGCGGGAAGCGCCGACCAGACCGCGTCGGCCGCGACCACCACGTCCAGCGAGCTCGCGTACAGCTCGTTCATCCGCACCACCAGCTCCGCGAGCGAGAACCGCTCCGCGAGGGCGGCGCCCTCGGCCCCGGCGCCGGCGATCACCACCCCCGGCCCCCGCAGCCGGTCGGTCAGCTCGACGAGGTCCTCCGGGCTCGGCCGGCGCCGCCGCTCGCGGATCTGCCGGGCGGCGGCCAAGGCACCGCTGTAGGCGTCGAAGTACGTCCAGAGTCGGGTGATCGCCGCGTCGGCGGCCGTCCACCGCTCCTTGGTGACCCCGGTCAGTCCCGCGCCCTCCAGCAGCCGCCGCCCGGCATGGTCCTGAAGCGCGAGCAGGGACGTCTCGACGGCCTCGTGCTCCGCGACCAGGCGGGCCAGCGCGCGGTCGACCTCGTCCCTGTCCATCACCGCCGTTCCAGTCTGCGGACGGCTCACCCGGCTCATCCCGCTCTCCCCGCTCACGTACGGCCCCGATCCCGACCCGGATCCCGACCCTGATACCCATCCCGACGCCGATCCCGCCACGGCCTCAGCCGTCCCGGTACTTCGGCGCGGGCGGGGCGGTCACGTTCGGCAGCACGGCCGCGAGGTGCGTACGGTACGCCTGCATCCAAGGGCTGTCGTTGCCGCCCGCGCGGTAGTCCTCCAGCACCTTGTTGACGCGGCGCACCAGGTCACCGGCGTCCTTGTTCATCGCGACGCCGTAGAACTCGCGGGTGAACGGCGAGCCGACCAACTGCACGGACGGGTCCTGCGCCGCCTGGCCCGCCGCGAGGGCGTTGTCGGTGATGATGCCGTCCACCTCGCCCAACTGGAGCCGGACCAGACAGTCCAGCTGGTTGGCCACGGAGACGGGGACCGCGCCGTACGACCGGGTCTTGAGGGCGGCCTCCGCGGTGGAACCCGAGGCCGTGCAGATCTTGCGGCCGCCCAGCGAGGCGTCGTACCCGGTGATCGGGGAACCCTTGGGGGCCAGCACCTGCTGACCGGCCTCGAAGTACGCCGTCGAGAAGGCGACGTCCTCCAGGCGCTTGCAGTTGATCGTCATGGCCCGCACCACGATGTCGACGCGGTTCTCCTTGAGCGCCGGAATGCGCTGACTGGTCGGGATGGCGCGGTAGATGACGGCGTTCTCATCGCCGAGGATGTCCTTGGCGATGGCCTTGACCAGCGCGATGTCGAAGCCGTCGAGGTGGCCGTCCGGCTTGCGGTAGCCCCACTTGAAGCTGTTCTGGTCCACACCCGCGACGAGCTTGCCCGCCTTGCGGATGCGTTCGATCGTCGGCCCGTCCGCCCCGGAGGGGCGCAGGCCGGCCTCCGGGTCCTGGCAGGTGTCGGCCGGGGCCGCCGGGGCCAGCGCCATCGTGGCGGGCGGCCGGACCGCGCCGGGTCGGATGGTGTCCGGCGCCGCCTGGGCCAGCGGCAGCAGCACGGCCGCCGCGGTCAGCGCGCAGGCGGCCGCCATCGCGCCGACACCGCCCCAGCCGCGCAGCCGGCCCGCAGGCCGCCGGGCCCCGGCGCCCCCGGGCTGCCCGCCCGCGGCTCGGCCGCGCTCGGCGGCGGGGCCCGCGCCGGAGCCGTACCCCTGGTCCCGCCCCGCCCGTATCCGCATCGATCTCACCTGTACTCCGAAAGCCTGCGACCGATGCCGAGCAGTGCCGCCGCCGCGCCGACGACCGCCAGGGCCGCCGCGCCCGTCACCAGACCGCCCAGCGCCCCGAGTCCGCCCCGGGCCGCCTGAGTGAACTGCTTCTGCTCGTGCGCCACGGCCTGCTCCAGGGAGGCGTCCACCGTGTCGAACGAGGCCCCGCTGCTGTCCTTGTGGTCCTTGTCGCCGATGACCTGCGGCAGCGCGAGTTCGTAGTCGCCGCGCATGTCGGTCTCCCGGGCCGCCGCGTGCCGCTGCTTCCACTGCGCCACGCCCGCGATGGCCTGCTGGACGGGCCGGCGACCACCGCTGTCGTCGGCCAGCCGCAGCGCCGTCGCCAGCCCCGCGTCCAGCTCCTTCATGTTCTTCGTGAACTCCACGTCGTACTTGTCGGACGTCTTGTCCTCGGCCAGTACGGCGCCGCGCGCGATCAGCGTCAGGTTCTCGCCGGCGCGCGCCTGGAGCGAGGCGATCCGAGCGTCGTTCAGCACCTTCAGCGACTCCTGCCCGCCCGACCGGGCCTCACTCAGGTCCGACCGCGCCAGCGTCTGACCGACGGTCAGCCACAGCAACACCACCACCGCGGCGGCCGTCGCCGCGACGAGACCGTGGTTGAAGACGCGGTGGGTCCGAAGGTAGTTGCGCCGCTGCGCCCATACCAGGGCGGCGAGGGCCAGCAGGCCGGTGACCGTCGCGGCCGGCGGCCAGGAGCGGGCGTCGTCGTAGTCCTGGTAGAGCCGCCCGGTCTCCGCCTCGTAGAGCCGCTGGGCGGCCGGCAGCAGCACCGTGCTCATCTGCTCGTTGGCGTAGCGCAGGTAGGCGCCGCCGAGGGGCAGGCCCTGCCGGTTGGTGGCCCGCGCCTGCTCGATCAGGCCCGTGTAGCGCGGCAACTGCTCCCCGAGGAGCGCTATCTCCTTGCGGGAGTCGCCGCCGGCATCGGTGTTGGCGGCGGCGTTCACCAGCAGGCGGGACGCGTTCGCGATGTCCTTCTCGTACCGTTCGCGGACCTCGCGCGGCTCCTGCGCACCGGCGAGGAAACCGCTGGAGGAGGCCGTGTCCGCATCCGCGAGGGAGCGGTAGATGCTCGCCGCGTCGGCGCTCAGCGGCTGGCTGTGGTCCACCACGCCCTTTGCGGCGCTCATCCGGCCGGAGACCTCCCACACCGCCGCCGTGCCGAACAGCAGTACCAGGGCGGCGAGGACGGCCCCGATGATGCGCAGCCGGCCCGGTTCGGTGGTGGCGGACGCGCGCAGTCGCTCGACGCCTTCGGCCCAGGCGGTGCCCCGCCCGGGCGGGGCGGGTTCCCGCGCGGGCGGTCCGGCGGGCGGCGTCGTGGAGACACCGCCGCCGTGCGCGGGCGCGCGTGATGTGATGGCCACCGTGACCTCCCCCTCGGTCGTGATTCCCCCGGCTGCCGGGCGGGAACACCGCCGGCTGTCACCGGGGGAGTACCCGTCGCAGCAGTATGGCCGCATCGGCGGTCAACCACAGCACCCGGTCCCGGATCTTGGGCGATCCTCCTCCGGTCCGGCGCCGCGGCCGTTCCCTCTCCCCTTCACCGTCAATACGTCCGCACGCCCGCCACGGTTCCAGACCGGCCGCCCCCGCGGGCAGGTTCACCCGAAATGGGCACGGAGCTTCCCGTACGCCTCGGCCGGCGCCCCCACCGCGTCCAGCCCCAACAGTCCCGCGCCCAACACCGGCGGGGCCGCCACCACCGACACCCGGGCCCGCGGCGCCACTTCGGCCAGCCCCGCCCCGATCGCCCCGTTCAACCGCGCGTGCCCGGCGGCGAGCACCCCGCCGCCCAGCAGGACCGGCACCTCCTCGCCCAGCAGCCCGAGCCGCCCCAGCGCCACCGACGCCATGGCCACCACCTCCCGGGCCTGCCGCTCCACGACCGCCGCCGCCACCTGATCCCCGGCCGCGGCCACCGCGAACAGCACCGGCACCAGCTCGTGCGTGCGCTCGTACCCCACCGCACCCAAGTGCAGGGCCTCGATCAGCTCGGCCATCGACGTGAACCCGAAGTGCCCCGGCACCGCCGACGCCAACTCCGTGGGCTCGCCGCGCCCGTCCTCGGCCCGGGCCGCCCACCACAGGGCCTCCCCGGCCAGGCCCGAACCGCCGCCCCAGTCGCCGGAGATCCGCCCGAGCGCCGGGAAGCGCGTGATCCGGCCGTCTGGCGCCACCCCCACGCAGTTGATCCCGGCCCCGCACACCACGGCGACCCCGTACGCGGTGCCGGTGTCCGCGAGCCCGGCCCGCAACACGGCGAAGGTGTCGTTGCGCACCTCGGTCGCCCCGCCCCAGCCACGGGCGCCGATGGCGTCCGCGAGCCGCCGTTCCTCCACCGGCAGGTCGGCGTTGGCCAGACAGGCCGACACCCGCGCCGCGTACGGGCCGCCGGGGTGCGGCGGTGCCAGGCCGGCGGCCTCGGCCGCCTGCGAGACGGCCCGCGCGAGCACGTCCACGGCGGCCTCGACCCCGGTCCGGGGCGGCTGGAAGCCCCCGGAGCGGCCGGTTCCGAGCACGGTGCCGTCCGCGCCGATGAGCGCCGCGTCCGTCTTGCTGTTCCCGGCGTCGACGGCCAGCACGGCGGCCGGAAGCCTGCCCATGGACAGCGGACCGGGGTCAAGCGGGCGGGTGCCAAGCGGGGCGGCGCGCGCCGCGGCCTCCGGGTTCACGCCCATGCCAGGTGCTCCTTGTTGTGCGCGAGCAGCCGGTCGGTCAGCCCCTCGGCGAGGTCGAACTGACCGATCAGCGGGTGCGCGAGCATGGCCCGGAACACCCGCTCGCGCCCGCCGCGCAGCGCCGCGTCCAGCGCGAGTTCCTCGTACGCGGTGACGTGCGCGATCAGCCCGGCGTACAGGGGGTCCAGCCGGGGCACCGCCAGCGGTACCGGGCCCGGGCGACCGCCGCCGCCGTCCGTGCCGTTGACGCGTGCCTGCACCTCGATGACGGCGTCGTCCGGCAGGAACGGCAGCGTCCCGGCGTTGCGGGTGTTGACGACCTGGATCGGGGAGGCACCGGCGCCGTCGCCCAGCAGCGCCGCCGCCAGGTCCACGGCCGCCTCCGAGTAGAACGCCCCGCCCCGCTCCGCCAGCAGGGCGGGCTTCTCGTCCAGGGCGGGATCCGCGTACAGGGCGAGCAGTTCCCGTTCCATCGCCGCGACTTCCGCGGCCCGCGAGGGCTTCTCGCCGAGCTCCCGGACCACCTCGTCGTGCGCGTAGAAGTAGCGCAGGTAGTACGACGGCACCACGCCGAGCCGGTCCAACACCGCCCGCGGCAGGCGCAGGTCGGCGGCGACGGTCCCGCCGTGCGCGGCGAGCAGCCCGGGCAGCAGGTCATCGCCGTCGGGGCCGCCCCGGCGCACCCCCAGCTCCCACGTCAGGTGGTTGAGGCCGACGTGGTCGAGGTGGATCTCGGACGGGGCGACCTCCAGCAGCGCCGCGAACTTCCGCTGGAGGCCGATGGCGACGTTGCACAACCCGACCGCCTTGTGCCCGGCCGCGAGCAGCGCCCGCGTGACGATCCCCACCGGATTGGTGAAGTCGATGATCCAGGCGTCGGGGCTCGCCCGCCGGACCCGTTCGGCGATGTCGAGGACGACCGGGACGGTGCGCAGGGCCTTGGCGAGCCCGCCGGCCCCCGTGGTCTCCTGGCCGACGCAACCGCACTCCAGCGGCCACGTCTCGTCCCGGAGCCGGGCCGCCTGCCCGCCGATCCGCAGCTGGAGCAGGACCGCGTCGGCGCCGGCGACACCCGCGTCCAGATCGGCGGTGGTGGTGATCGTGCCCGGGTGGTCCTGCTTGGCGAAGATCCGCCGGGCCAGGCCGCCGACCAGCTCCAGCCGCTCGGCGGCCGGGTCGATCAGCACCAGTTCGTCGACGGGCAGGGTGTCGCGCAGCCGCGCGAAGCCGTCGATCAGCTCGGGGGTGTAGGTGGAACCGCCGCCCACCACTGCGAGTTTCATCGTCGCTAGCCTTTCACTCCGGTCAGGGTGACTCCCTCGACGAACGCCTTCTGGGCGAAGAAGAAGAGGACGATCACCGGCGCCATGACCAGCACGGTCGCCGCCATGGTCAGGTTCCAGTTGGTGTGATGCGCCCCCCTTGAAGGCCTCCAGTCCGTAACTGTGGGGGGTGTCAGCGTCGGCGGGAGGTGTCGAAGACCTCGTCGCGGGTGGTGATCAGGGCGCTCTCCAGCGCGCCGCGCAGGACGGGCCGCTCGCGCACTTCGCCGGGGACCAGGCGGGGCCGGGAAGGCGCCAGTTCGGCCAGTTCGGCCTCCAGCAACGCGCGCAGCGGTTCGCCGCCCGCGCCTATCGCGGAGCCCGACAGCACCACGATCTCCGGGTCGAGTACGGCGACCAGGGAGGCCAGACCGGTCGCGAGGACGGTGGCGTACGACTGGAGGAAGCGCAGGTACGCGCCCTCGGGCCGGGCGGCGGCCCGCTCCAGCAGCGCGACGCCGACGGCGACCTCCGGGCCGCCCGGGTCCCCGCCCGCGCCCGGGTCCCCGCCCGCGTCCGGGGCCTCGCCGCGGCCCGGGGTATCGATCCTGCCAGGGGCCTCGATCCCGGCCGGGGCCTCGATCCCCAGCTCCCGGGCGAGGCGGGGCAGCACCTGCACGCCCGCCAGTTCCTGGTAGCCGCCGGTGTTGGCGCGGGTGACCTGCCGGACGAGGGGGTGGCCGGGCACGGGCAGGAAGCCCACCTCGCCCGCGCCGCCGGTCCAGCCGCGGTGCAGCCGGCCGCCGAGCACGAGCGCGGCGCCGAGCCCCTCCTCGTTCCACAGCAGGACGAAGTCCTCGTGGCCGCGGGCCGCGCCGAGCCGCTGCTCGGCGATCGCGGCGAGGTTGACGTCGTTCTCGTACTCGACCGGCATCGGCAGGGCCGCCGCCAGTTCGTCGAGGAGGGTGGGGGAGTGCCAGCCGGGCAGGTGGCCGGCGTAGCGCAACTGGCCGGTCTGCGGGTCGAAGGCGCCCGGCGTCGCGATGACCAGCCGGTGCACGTCCGAGAGCTGGAGCCCGGCGGCCTCGACGGCCCCGGCGAACGCCTCGGTGACCTGCGCGACGGCGTCGTCGCCCGCCACGGAGGGGACTTCGAAGCTGCCGACCACCTCACCGGCGAGGTCGGCGACGGCCGCGACGACCCGGCCCGGGGTCACGTCGAGCCCGGCCACGTGGGCGGCGCCCGCGTTGAGGGCGTAGAGCTGGGCGTTGGGGCCGGGACGGCCGCCGTCGGTGCCGGTGGCCACGACCAGCCCGGCGGCCTCCAACCGGGCCAGCAACTGGGAGGCGGTGGGCTTGGACAGACCGGTCAGGTGCCCGATCCGGGTCCGGGACAGCGGTCCGTGCGTCAGCAGGAGCTCCAGCGCGGCGCGGTCGTTCATGGCGCGCAGCAGGCTGGGTGTTCCGGGTGTGGCGGCGGGCATGGGACTGGTTTCTCCCTCACCGAAGCGAACTGTTAGGTAAGTTTCCTATTGCGTCCGAGGCCTGTCAATGCCGCTGCCCCGCAGGTTGTGACCTGCGGGGCAGCGGAAGGGCGGGAAGGCGCTACGCGACTACTTGGTGATGCGGGGGTTCCCCGGTGCGGCCGGGGGCGGGATCGGGTTGGTGGCCAGCGACTGCACGGAGGCCGGGTTGGCGAGCGCCGACGGCGGCGCGACGGCTGCCGCCGGGTCGGCGGCGCTCTCCTCGGCGTCGTCGGCGGCCGGCAGACCGCCGATGATGCCGATGCCCGCGGCGTCGAAGGCTTCCTTGATCCGCCAGCGCAGCTCCCGCTCCACGGCGAGCTGCTTGCCGGGCATCGTCTTCGCCGACACCTTCACCGTCATCGAGGCCAACAGCACCTCGTCCAGGCCCAGCACCTCCACCGGGCCCCACAGCCGCTCGTCCCACGGAGACTCCTTCGCCATGCCGTCGGCGACCTCCTGGATCACCTCGCGCAGGCGGGCGAGGCTCTCCGTCGGCTTGACCTGGATGGCCACGCCCGCCGTGGCCCAGCCCTGACTGAGGTTGCCGATCCGCTTGATCTCGCCGTTGCGCACGTACCAGATCTCGCCGTTGTCCCCGCGCAGCTTCGTCACGCGCAGCCCGACCTCGACCACCTCGCCCGAGGCCACCCCGGCGTCGATCTTGTCGCCGACGCCGTACTGGTCCTCAAGGATCATGAACACGCCGGACAGGAAGTCCGTCACCAGGTTCCGGGCGCCGAAACCGATCGCCACACCGGCCACACCCGCGCTCGCCAGCAGGGGCGCCAGGTCTATCCGCAGTTCGGCGAGCACCATCAGCACGGCCGTGCCGAGGATCAGGAACGAGGCCACCGAGCGCAGCACCGAACCGATCGCCTCCGAGCGCTGGCGGCGCCGTTCTGCGTTGACGAGCAGCCCGCCCAGCGCCGTCCCCTCGACGGCCTCGGCGCCCCGGTTCATCCGGCTGATCAGCTTGGTCAGCGACTTGCGGATGACCGAGCGCATGGCGAAGGCGATGACCAGGATCAGCAGGATCCGCAGCCCCATCGCCAGCCAATCGGCCCAGTTCTTCTCGATGAAGTCCGCGGCGTTCGTCACGCTCTTGGTCGCGTCACCCGTCGTCGTCGGGATGTCGTCTGCCATCGGTAGCAAAGTGGCGGGCGAGGGCACGGCGGGAAACCTCCAGGCATAGCGGTCCGCCCGAAGGGGAAAAACGGGCGGCCCCACCACACTAACGGGGGAGCCGCCTTGACCCCGTTGTCGTGTTCGAGGGAGAGACCGGACTCACGTGGGGACGAATCGGGTGTGGTGGAAAACACCTCCGACCCGTTACGAGCGCGTGGTGGCGCTTCGACCAGCCGTAAGGGGAAACTGGAGAGCAGATCGTCCCGGCGCGAGCCACGCGCCGCCGGCGTACAAGGAGGCAGTCCGTGCCGCACGTCCTGGTCCTCAACGCGTCGTACGAGCCCCTCGGCGTCGTACCGCTCCGCCGCGCGCTCGTCCTCGTCCTGGAGAACAAAGCGGTCTCCCTGGAGGAATCCGGCGCCTTCCTGCACAGCGCGACCAGAGCCGTCCCCGCGCCCAGCGTGGTCAGGCTCAAGCGCTTCGTGCGGGTCCCCTACCGGGGGCCCGTTCCACTCACCCGCCGCGCCCTCTTCGCCCGTGACGGCGGCCGCTGCATGTACTGCGGGGCCGTCGCGACGAGCGTCGACCACGTCGTCCCGCGCAGCCGGGGCGGCCAGCACGCCTGGGACAACGTGGTCGCCGCGTGCAGGCGGTGCAACCACGTCAAGGCCGACCGTCACCTGCTGGAACTCGGCTGGCGGCTGCGTCACCAGCCGGCTCCGCCGTCGGGCCTGGCCTGGCGCATCATCGGGACGGGCCACCGTGACCCCCGCTGGATGCCGTACCTGGAGCCGTACGGGGCGGAGGCGGCGCTGGACCGCATCGGGGTGTCCGCGTCCTAGGGAGAGCCCGGGCCCGGTCCGGGCGGGAGAGCCGTACGACCGGGCCGCGCCATCTCGACGGCGTACGGGTCCGCGCGCGCCCGGCGTGCCAGGCGCGGCGCGCGCCCCCGACCCGTCACGGGCGCGCCAGGAATGCCCGGCGTCCGACGGGGTAGTGCTGCGGTGTTCGCCGGGCGTGTTACATCGGTCCCACGAACCCGCGCGAAGGAGTGCTTCCATGAAAGCCCGATCCGCCCGCACCGCCACCGTCCCGCCCTCGACCCCCCGCGCCCTCCTGCCCCACCTCCGCGGCCAACGCGGCCCGGCGGACGTGCCCCACACGCCGTTGACCAGCGAACCCCCGCTCGACTGCACCGCGTACGCCCCCCTGACCAGCGAACCCCCGCTCACGAACGAGACGGCGCTGACGAGCGAGCCCACCGTGCCCACCCGCGCGGGCGACTGACCCCACCCAGCGATCAGACAGGGACCCACATGGACGACCTCGACCGGCTCGCGGCCCTGCACGGCGTCGCCACCTCCTACCAGCCCGCCGAGGAGATCACCCTGCGGGCCCCGGAGGCCACCGTCGTCGCCGTCCTCGACCGGTTGGGGGTGTCCGCCGGGGACCCGGAAGCCGTACGGGGCGCTCTGGCGGCGGCGGAACGGGCCGCGGCGGACCGGCTGCTGCCGCCCGTCGTCGTCGGTTGGGCGGGCTCGGCCCCGGCCGCGCTGGCCGGGCTCCCGCCCGGCACCACCCTGCGCGTCGCCCTGGAAGAGGGTGGTGAACTGCCCTGGGAGCCCGGACTGCCCTTGGGCGTCCACCACTTGACGGCCCGTGCCCCCGACGGCCGCACCGCCACCGCGACCCTGATCCTGGCGCCTGACCGGGCCCCGGCCGCGCCCGACCGCACCGTCCCCGGCCTGCTCGTCCAGCTGTACTCGCTGCTCTCCGCCCGTTCCTGGGGCATGGGCGACCTCGGTGACCTGGCGGCCCTGGCCGACTGGGCGGCCCGCACGCACGGCGCCGGGTTCCTCCAGGTCAACCCGCTGCACGCGGCCGTACCCGGCAACCCGACCGACCCCTCCCCCTACCGGCCGTCCTCACGCCGCTTCCCCGACCCGGTCTACCTGCGCGTCGAGGACGTCCCCGAGTACACCGGCTGCCCCGACCGGGAGGCGCTCGCGGAGCTCTCCGCCCGGGCCGGAGAGCTTCGCCGCGCGGTCCTGGAGAAGGGCGCCCTCATCGACCGGGACGCGGTGTGGGCGCTCAAGCGCGCCGCCCTGGAACTGCTGTACGCGGTCTCGCGCGAGCCGGCCCGGGACGCCGAGTTCCGCGCGTTCCGGCAGGCGGGCGGCTCCGCGCTGGCCCGGCACGCCACCTGGTTCGCGCTGGTCGAGCGGTACGGAACCGACCCCGCGGCCTGGCCCGAGGGCGCCGAGGGGGCACCGGAGACCGCCCGTGGCACCGAGTTCCACTGCTGGCTGGCCTGGCTGACCGACGCTCAACTGACCGCCGCCCAGCGCGCGGCGAAGGACGCGGGCATGACGGTCGGCCTGGTGCACGACCTGGCCGTCGGGGTGCACCCGGAGGGCGCGGACGTCTGGGCCGCGCCGGACACGCACGCCGCGGCGGCCACCGTGGGCGCCCCGCCGGACGCCTTCAACGCGCGCGGCCAGGACTGGGGCCTGCCACCCTGGCGCCCGGACGTGCTCGCCGCCCGCGACTACGCCCCCTTCCGGGCCCTGCTGCGCGGGGTCTTCCGGTACGCGGGCGCATTGCGCATCGACCATGTGATGGGCCTGTTCCGGCTGTGGTGGATCCCGCGCGACACCCCGCCCGCCGAGGGGACGTACGTCTCCTACGACGGGGAGGCGATGCTGGCCGTGCTGGTGCTGGAGGCCCACCGGGCCGGGGCCCTGGTCATCGGCGAGGACCTCGGCACGGTCGAGCACGGCGTGCGCCGGGCGCTGGCCCGGCGGGGGGTGCTCGGCACGTCCGTGCTGTGGTTCGAACGGGACTGGCAGGGCGACGGGCAGCCGCTGGAGCCGGCGGAGTGGCGGGCGGAGTGCCTGGCCACCGTCACCACCCACGACCTGCCGCCCACCGCCGCGAAGCTGGCCGGCAGCCACGTCGAACTGCGCGACCGGCTCGGCCTGCTGACCCGGCCCGTGGACACGGAGCGGGCCGAGGACGCCGCCGACACCGCCGAGTGGCTGGCGGTGTTGGACCGGCTGGGTCTGGAGGCGAAGGGCGAGGAGGCCGCCGTACGGGGCCTGTACGCCTTCCTGCTGCGCACGCCGGCTCGGCTGGTCGGCGTGTGGCTGCCCGACGCCGTGGGGGACCGGCGCCCGCAGAACCTGCCGGGCACCTGGGACCAGTACCCCAACTGGCGGCTGCCGGTCGCCGACGAGGCTGGTCGACCGGTCACCCTGGAGGCGTTGATGGCCTCGCCCCGCGCGAACGCCCTGCTGAGCGCCGTGCGGGAGGGCGCGCACACCCGTACGGCACCCCCGGGCGCGCGCCCCCTTTAGGTGTTCGCTACGTTTGCACCGTGGACAAGAAGAACGCTCTGCGCGCCGGCGCCGTCACGGCCGGAACGACGCTGATGATGCTGCTGATGACGTCTCCCGCCCTCGCGACGATCCGCGACGACGGCGACGACCCGGGTCCGGGCCTGAGCATCGGCGAGACGCTCGGCCTGTACGTGGCCACGCCGATCGCGCTGTTCCTGATCATCGCGGGTCTGGTGATCGTCGGCGACAAGTCGCGCAAGCAGCGTCCGACCGACTGATCCGGCCGCCCCGACAGGGGCGGTCTCATCGGTCATTCGTCAGAACTTCCGGGGCGCCGGGGGTCCGCACACCGAAACGGTGGGCACGGGACCCCCGGCGCCTCGTCGTGCCCTGCCCCGGCGTGCGGGGCCCGGAACACCCTGCCCGACGGGCCGGCTCAGGGGGCGCCGGCCATGAGCTTGCGCAGCAGCCCGCTGAGCGCCGTCACTTCCTCGTCCTCCAGCCCCGCGAGCGCGGCGCGCTGTACCTCCAGGCCCGCGGCGACGGCCTCGTCGATGAGCTTGAGCCCGCGCTCGGTGATCGTCACCTGGAGCCCGCGCCGGTCGTTCGGGTCGGGGTTGCGGCAGAGCAGCCCGGCCTTCTCCAGCTTGTCCAGCCGCCCCGTCATGCCGCCGCTGGTGAGCATCAGCGTGGCCGAGAGTTGTCGCGGCGAGAGGGTGTAGGGGACGCCGGACCGGCGGAGCGTGGCGACCACGTCGAACTCGCCGAGGGAGACCCCGTAGCGGTTGTAGGTGCGTTCCATCTCGTCGCTGATGGCCCGGGCGATCCGGTTGATACGGCCGAACACGGCCATCGGGACGGTGTCCAGGTCCGGTCGCACCGCGTGCCACTGGTCGGTGATCGCGTCGACGGCGTCCTTGTTGGCCTCGGTCATGAGCAAAGTATCCGGCCTCCCCTTCTTCGATCGCCAAAAGTCGCTTGACGAAAAGTAGCTTAGGGCTAAGCTACTTACAAGCAACCTAAGTAGCGGTGTTGCGAGGGGGCTTCGCCACCTCATCGCCGCGCCGTCCCCGAGGAGTCGCCGTGAACCGCCTCGCCACCGTCGCCCTGACCGCCCTGGCCCCCATCTCCTGGGGCTCCACGTACGCCGTCGCCACCGAACTGCTGCCACCCGACCGGCCGCTGTTCACCGGCGTCATGCGGGCCCTGCCCGCCGGACTGCTGCTCACCGCCCTCTCCCGCCGGATCCCCAAGGGTGAGTGGTGGTGGAAGTCCGCCGTCCTGGGGGCGCTCAACATCGGCGCCTTCTTCCCGCTCCTCTTCCTTGCCGCCTACCGATTGCCCGGCGGCGTCGCGGCCGTCCTCGGCAGCGCGGGTCCGCTGTTCGTCGTGGGGCTCGCCGCACTGGTCCTGGGGGAGCGGGCGAGCCTGCGCACCGTGCTCGCCGCCGTCACCGGCGCGCTGGGAGTCAGCATGGTGGTCCTGACGGCCGCCGCCCAGCTCGACCTCGTCGGGATCATCGCCGGCGTGGTCTCCTCCGCGTCCATGGCAGCCGGCACGGTGATGACCAAGCGCTGGGGCCGGCCGGACGGCGTGGGACCGCTGGCCATGACCGGCTGGCAGCTCACCGCCGGTGGCCTGATCATCATCCCGATCGCGGCCCTCCTCGAAGGCGCCCCGCCGGCGCTCGACGGCAAGGCGTTCCTCGGCTACGGCTACATGATGCTCATCAACACCGGCACCGCGTACTGGCTCTGGTTCCGCGGCATCGGCAAGCTCACCGCCACCTCCGTCACCCTGCTCGGCCCGCTGTCCCCGCTCACCGCGGCCGTCATCGGCTGGGCGGCCCTCGGGCAGGCCCTCTCCCCGGTCCAGCTCGTCGGCATGGCCATCGCCTTCGGGGCCACCGTCGCGGGCCAGCTCTTCGCCGCCCGCGCCGCCGCCCGCGCCACCGCCGGGGCCGGCGCGCCCACCCCGGAACCGTTCAGTTCTGCTGAAAAGACCGATCGGAACATTTCGATGGACCTGACGGCTGAGCCGGTGCGACGGTAGTCCCACGCACCGTCGATCGAATCCCGAGGGGGAGACACCCAGTGGCCGTCCTGGGCCGCACACCGTCCGCTTCACCCGCCGAGCAGCCGGCCGACGCCCGGCAGCCCGCCGGCCCGGGGAAGAAGGGCGCCGCCGGGCTCGGGGTGCTCCTGGCCCTCGTGGCGACGGTCGTCTGGTCCGGCAGCTTCGTCGCCACCCGGGGAATGGCCGAGACCGTACCGCCCGTGCAGGCCGTCTTCTGGCGCTGGGCCATCGCGGCGGTGGCCGTCGCCCCCCTCGCCGCCCGCCAGGCATGGCGGCAACGGGCCCTGATCCGGCGCCACCTGGGCTACATCGCGCTCGCCACCCTCTTCGGCGTCACCCTCTACAACACCCTCGTGCACCAGGCGGGCCTGACCACCTCCGCCTCCAACATGGGCATGATCATGGCGGCCTCGCCGGTCATCATGGCCCTCTACGCCCGCCTCGGCGGCGAACGGCTCGGCGTCCGCCGCGTCCTCGGGATGCTGCTCGCCGCCTTCGGGGTACTGCTCCTGGTCGGGGACGGCTCGCTCGGCTTCGACTTCACCGCCGGCGACCTGTGGATGTTCGCCGCCGCGCTCTCCTTCGCCACCTACAGCGCCCTGCTCAAGCGCAAGCCGGCCGAACTGGGCGGCCTCGCCTTCCTGCTGACCACCTTCGTGCTCGGCGCGCTGATGCTGGCACCCGCCTACGCCGTGTCCGTCACCGTCCAGGGCGGCTTCCACCTCACCCCCGGCACCGGCGGCATGCTGCTCTACGTCGGCGTGATGTCCTCCGCCGTCGCCTTCTTCGCCTGGAACAAGGCCATCTCCCTCATCGGAGCCGCCCGCGCCGGCATCGTCTACTACCTCCAGCCGGTCTGCGTCGCCGGCCTCGGGCTGCTGCTGCTGGGCGAGCGGACCGGCCCGGCGCAGTTGCTGTGCATGGCGTTGATCCTCGTGGGCGTGGGGCTGGGGAGTGCCCGCCGGTAGGTTCGGGCCCATGACCGAGTGGGACATCAAGAAGCTGCGCATCCTGCGGACCCTGGCCGACCGGGGAACGGTGACCGCGACGGCCGGGGCCCTGCACATGACGCCCTCGGCCGTCTCGCAGCAACTGACCAACCTGGGCCGGCAGCTCGGTGTGCCGTTGCTGGAGGCGCAAGGTCGGCGGGTGCGGCTCACGGACGCCGCCCACCTGGTCCTGCGGCACGCCGAGGCCGTCTTCGCCCAGCTCGAACGGGCCGACGCCGAGCTCGCCGGGTACCTGTCCGGCGAGGTGGGCGAGGTGCGGATCGGGGCCTTCTCCACCGCCGTGCCCGCCCTGGTGGTGCCGGCCGTCGCGGCCCTGCGCCGGACCCGGCCCGGGGTGGAGGTGCGGGTCCGGGAGACCGAGGCCGCCGAGTCCTACGCCTTGCTCTCCGCCGGGGTCGTCGACCTCGCCCTCTCCCTCGCCGCCCACGCGCCGACCGCCCGCGACCCCCGCTTCACCCGGGTCACGCTGCTGGAGGACCCGCTGGACGTGGCGCTCCCGCCCGACCACCCCCTCGCCGCCGCCCCGACCCTGCGGCTGGCCGACCTGTCGGGGGACCGGTGGATCTACGGGGGCAGTGGCCCCTGGTCGGAGATCACCCGTTCCGCGTGCGAGGCGGCCGGGTTCGTGCCGGAGCAGGCGCACTCGGCGTCGGGCTGGAGCGCGATCCTGGCCATGGTCGGAGCGGGGATGGGGGTGGCCCTCGTACCCCGCATGGTGACCGAACGCGCCTCCGGCATCGCCGTCCGCGTCCTCGCCCACGACCGTCCGGCCCGCCACGTCATCGCGGCCACCCGCGGCGGCGCCGAGTCGGCCCCGGCGCTGGCCCACGTCCTGGCGGCCCTCCGTGACGCGGCCGCCCTGCGCGGCGCCGGCTCCGCCGCCTAGCTAGGGGTGGCCCGACGGATCACGGCCGGGTCCGGACAGGGGTGTGCCCCGGCCGCCGGGGGCGGACCGGGGCACACACGGGCTCAGGACGCGGCAGCGTCCGCCGCCTGCGCCTTGAGGGCGCGCTCGACACCCGCGCGCGCCTCCGAGACCAGCCGGCGCAGACCCGCGTTCGGTTCGGCCGAGGCCAGCCAGGCGTCCGTCGCCTCCAGCGTCTCGTGGGAGACCTGGAGGGACGGGTAGAGCCCCACCGCGATCTGCTGTGCGATCTCGTGGCTCCGGGTGTCCCAGACCTCCTTGACCGCGGCGAAGTACTTCTCCGTGTACGGGGCCAGCAGCTCGCGCTGATCCATCTGGACGAAGCCGCCGATCACCGCCTCCTGCACCGCGTTCGGCAGGTCACCGGACTCCACGACCGAGCCCCACGCCTCCGCCTTGGCCTCCGCCGTCGGGCGCGCCGCCCGGGCGGTGGCCGCGTGGCGCTCGCCGGCCGCCGTGGCGTCCCGCTCCAACTCGGCCGCGATCGCCTCCTCGCCGGCCACGCCGGTCGCCACCAGGCGCTCCAGGAACGCCCACCGCAGCTCGGTGTCGACGGCCAGGCCCTCGACCCGCTCCGACCCGTCGAGCAGCGCCGACAGGTACGACAGCTGCTCCTCGGTCCGGGCCGTCGCCGCGAAGGCACGGGCCCACGCCAACTGGTGGTCGCTGCCCGGTTCGGCGCCGCGCAGGTGCTCCAGCGTCGCCTCCGTCCACGTCGCCAGGCCCTGCTCCCGCCACGCCGGGTCGGCGTACAGGTCCACGGCCAGCTTCACCTGCCGGTGCAGCGACTGCACGACGCCGATGTCCGACTCCTTGCCGATGCCCGACAGAACCAGGGCCAGGTAGTCGCGGGTCGCCAGCTCGCCGTCACGGGTCATGTCCCAGGCCGAGGCCCAGCACAGCGCGCGCGGCAGCGACTCGGTGAAGTCGCCCAAGTGCGCGGTGACGTTCGACAGCGACACCTCGTCCAGGCGGACCTTCGCGTACGACAGGTCGTCGTCGTTCAGCAGCACCACGGTCGGCCGGGCGCGGCCGACCAGCTCGGGCACCTCCGTCAGACCGCCGTCGATGTCCAGCTCGATCCGGTCGGTGCGGCTCAGCACGCCGTCCCGCAGGTCGTACAGGCCGATCGCGATGCGGTGCGGGCGCAGGACGGGCTCGCCCTTGGCACCCGCCGGCAGGGCCGGTGCCTCCTGGCGGACGGCGAAGGACGTGATGACGCCCTGGGCGTCCGTCTCGATCTCCGGACGCAGGATGTTGATGCCGGCCGTCTCCAGCCACGCCTTCGACCAGGCAGTCAGGTCGCGCCCCGAGGTCTCCTCCAAGGCGCCCAGCAGATCCGACAGGCGCGTGTTCCCGAAGGCGTGCGCCTTGAAGTACGCCTGCACGCCCTTGAAGAAGGCGTCCATGCCGACGTAGGCGACGAGCTGCTTGAGCACCGAGGCGCCCTTGGCGTACGTGATCCCGTCGAAGTTGACCAGGACGTCGTCCAGGTCACGGATGTCCGCCATGATCGGGTGCGTGGACGGCAGCTGGTCCTGCCGGTACGCCCAGGTCTTCATCGAGTTGGCGAAGGTGGTCCACGCGTGCGGCCACTTCGAGCCCTCGGCGTACGCCTGGCAGGCGATCGAGGTGTAGGTGGCGAACGACTCGTTCAGCCACAGGTCGTTCCACCACTCCATGGTGACCAGGTCGCCGAACCACATGTGCGCCAGCTCGTGCAGGATCGTCTCCGCGCGCACCTCGTACGCCGCGTCCGTCACCTTCGAACGGAAGACGTACTGGTCGCGGATGGTGACCGCGCCCGCGTTCTCCATCGCGCCCGCGTTGAACTCCGGCACGAAGAGCTGGTCGTACTTGGCGAAGGGGTAGTCGTACGCGAACTTCTCCTGGAACCAGTCGAAGCCCTGCCGCGTCACCTCGAAGATCGCGTCCGCGTCGAGGAACTCGGCGAGCGAGGGCCGGCAGTAGATGCCGAGCGGCACGGACTGCCCGTCCTTGCCCTCGTAGGAGCTGTGCACCGCGTGGTACGGCCCGGCGATGAGCGCGGTGATGTACGTCGAGATCCGCGGGGTCGGCTCGAAGCGCCAGACGTTGTCCTTGACGTCCTCCGGCTCGGCCCCTTCCGGAGTCTCCCGTGGCGAGTTCGAGACGACCGTCCAGCCCTCGGGCGCCGTCACGGTGAACCGGAAGGTCGCCTTCAGGTCGGGCTGCTCGAAGTTGGCGAAGACCCGCCGCGCGTCCGGCACCTCGAACTGGGTGTAGAGGTACGCCTGCTGGTCGACCGGGTCGACGAACCGGTGGAGGCCCTCGCCCGTGTTGGTGTAGGCGCAGTCCGCGACGACGCGGAGCTCGTTGTCACCCGCCGCCAGGTGCTCCAGCGCGATCCGGGAATCCCGGAAGACCGCGGTCGCGTCGAGCGCCTTGTCGTTCAGCACGACCTCGTGCACGGACGGCGCGACGAGGTCGATGAAGGTCTCGGCGTCCGCCTCGGCCGACCGGAAGCGCACGGTGGTCACGGACCGGTAGGTGCCGCCCTCCTGCGCACCGCTGAGATCGAGTTCGATCTCGTACGAGTCGACGGTGAGCAGCTTCGCCCGCTGCTGAGCCTCTTCACGGGTGAGATTCGTGCCTGGCACGCGGTCATCTCCTTTGATGGTGACGTTGCCGCCCCATCCTTCCACGCGCCCCGCGTCACGGCTCCGGAGTAATCCACGGGCGAACAGGGGCGGCCCGCGACCGGCCCCCGGCACACCGAAGGGCGGCACCGCGGGGGTGCCGCCCTTCGGAGCGTGCGGGTCGGGGCGGATCAGCCCTGGCGCAGCTCCTCGGCGACCAGCTCGGCGATCTGGACCGCGTTCAGCGCGGCGCCCTTGCGCAGGTTGTCGTTCGAGAGGAACAGCGCCAGGCCGTTCTCGACCGTCTCGTCCACGCGGATGCGGCCGACGTACGAGGCGTCCTTGCCGGCCGCCTGGAGCGGGGTCGGGATCTCGGAGAGCTCGACGCCCGGCGCGTCCCCCAGCAGCTCGTAGGCGCGCTCCACGCTCAGCGGACGCGCGAAGCGGGCGTTGACCTGGAGCGAGTGGCCGGAGAAGACCGGTACGCGCACGCAGGTGCCGGAGACCTTCAGCTCGGGGATCTCCAGGATCTTGCGGGACTCGTTGCGGAGCTTCTGCTCCTCGTCGGTCTCGAAGGAGCCGTCGTCCACGATCGAGCCGGCCAGGGGCAGCACGTTGAAGGCGATGGGCCGCTTGTAGACGCCGGGCTCGGGGTACTCGACGGCCTCGCCGTCGTGGACGAGCGCGGTGGCCTCGCCGGCCACGGCCTTGACCTGGCCGTCGAGCTCGGCGACGCCCGCCAGGCCCGAGCCGGAGACGGCCTGGTAGGTGGTGGCGATCAGCGCGGTCAGGCCGGCCTCGTCGTGCAGCGGGCGCAGGACCGGCATCGCGGCCATGGTGGTGCAGTTCGGGTTGGCGATGATGCCCTTGGGGCGGTTCTTGATCGCGTGCGGGTTCACCTCGGAGACGACGAGGGGGACCTCCGGGTCACGACGCCAGGCCGAGGAGTTGTCGATCACGACGGCGCCCTGCGCGGCGACCTTCTCCGCGAGCGCCTTGGACGTGGCGCCACCGGCGGAGAAGAGCACGATGTCCAGGCCGCAGTAGTCGGCCGTGGACGCGTCCTCGATGGTGATCTCGCGGCCCTCCCACTCCAGGGTCGAACCGGCCGACCGGGCCGAGGCGAACAGCCGCAGCTCGTCCACCGGGAACTTCCGTTCGGCGAGGATGCCGCGCATGACTCCGCCGACCTGTCCGGTGGCTCCGACGATTCCGACCCTCACGGTGACTCCCTCATGTGTGCTTCGACGCGGGCGCGCGTAAGGCCATCATGCGTTCGACCCCACGAGCCTTGTCCAATCCATTGTCCGAGGACCGGACGGTGTTCCGGCGACGCCCGCCCCGGGCGGGCCCGGGACGGGCGTGTCGGCGCGCTCGCGGGGAAACGTTTTACCTGGTCAGCGGGGCGTGTCGGCTTCCCGGGGAGAAACGCCCCGAGGGGCGGCGCTCGATCGAGCACCGCCCCTCGGGTTTCGTGCGTACCGCGCCGGTCTGTGCCGGGACTACGGCAGGACCTTCTCGATCTGCACGCTGCCGGTGCCCGCGGCGGTGCCGCGGCCGTTGAGCAGCTGGACCTGGCCGAAGAACTGCCGACCCTCCGGGGCCGCGCTGTTGACCAGGACGTTCGCCGAGACCTGCGCGCTCGCGCCGGTGGCGAGGTTCACCGCGGCGGCCTCGTCGACCTGGACGGAGCCCAGGGCGGACGAGAAGTACACGTCGCGGTAGTCGTACGTGGTGCTGCCGGACGGGACGGCGTAGCCGATCACCTTGACGGTGTAGGTGCCCGCGGCCGGGTTGGGCAGGCTCACGGCCTCCTCGGAGTCGCCGTCGGCGGAGGAGCCGACCTTGACGCCGTCCTTGTAGACCTCGAGGTCGAGGTCGGCGGCGGCGTCGGAGACCTTGCCGATCGCGACGTCGAGGCGCGAGACGCCCTCGCCGACCGTGACCTCGGTGGTCTGGGTCTCGCCGGCGGCGATGGTCGGCTTGGCGACCTTCGCGGAGCCGAGCGGGCCGCCCTGGAGCTTGCCGCCGGAGATGGCCGCGCCCGCGTTCTTGATGCTCCACTGGACGGGCGCCGGGGTGCCCTGCTTGACCTCGGGGAGCACCTTGACCGCGGGGTCGAAGGAGGCGCCGAGGACCGAGACGTCCAGCTTGAACGGGTTGTCGAGCAGCGGCGACGTACGGCGCGCCTCGACCTCGATCTCCCAGACGCCCGGGGTCGGGTCGGCGTAGGAGCGCAGGTCGGGGCGGCACTTGTTCGCCGGGTTGTCGTAGTTCGGGTAGCACTGGGTCGTCGCGCTGTCCTCGACGCCCACACCGTACGGGTGGATCGAGATGAAGCGCGTCTGGCTGCCCGCGGCGAGACCGCCCAGGGCGACCTCAAGGGTCTTGGCGCCCTGCGGGACCGTCACGAAGTACGACTTGTGGCTGTTGCGCTGCACCGAGGAGGTGTCCGACTGCGCGAACGACGGCTGCGTCAGCGGGGCCGACGCGACGACCGTGGCGAGGATCTGCTTGTCGATGCCCTCGGTGGTCTCGTCGTCCAGCTGCAGGATGCCGCTGTGGACGCCGGCCGACTTGACGTTGGCCTCGACCTTGATGGTGACGGGCTTGTTCAGCGGCAGGGTGACGTAGTCGTAGCCGCCGACCACCTTGAAGGTGCCGTCGTTGTTGCGCCAGCTCAGGTTGTGCCGGGTGCCGTACTTGACGCCGGTGGTGCGGGTGACGACGACGTCGTAGACCTTCTTCTGGCCGACCTTCAGGCCGCCCTCGCGGTCGTAGAGGCCGGTGCCGAAGCCCGGGGTCTTCAGGAACTGGTCGATCGCGGTGTCGACCGGGGCCTTGACGGTGAACTCGTTGGCCTTCGCGCCGCGCTGGATCGACTCCCACGCGGCGGGGATGTTGATCAGACCCGAGCCCTGGGCGTGCGCCGGGACGTCGTCGATCTTCTTCGCGGTGCTGGTGAGCGCCACGCGCAGGTTCGCCGGGGTCACGGCGATGTGCTGCTGCTTGGCCGCCGAGAGGAGCAGGGCGCTGGCGCCCGTCGCCTGCGGCGAGGACATCGAGGTGCCCTGCAGCATGGAGTAGCCGGCCGGCAGGTTGTAGCCGGCCTCCTTCACCGGGGAACCGGGCAGCCAGGTCTGCGTGGTGTTGATGGCCGCGCCGGGGGCGGTGATGGTCGGCGTGAACCCGCCGTCCTCGCGCGGACCGCGCGAGGAGAAGGGGAACATGTTGTACTTCTTGGTCACGCCGGAGCCGTAGTTGGCGGCCCAGGTCTCCTTCGAGACCGCCGCGCCCACGGAGATGACCTTGTCCGCGAGGCCGGGGTCGCCGATCGTGTTGAGGCCGGGGCCCTCGTTGCCGGCCGAGATGACCAGCTGGACGCCGTAGGTGTCGATCAGGTTCTTGTAGAGCTCGGCGCGCGCGTTGTTGCCGTCGTTGAGCGCCGGCAGACCGCCGATGGACATGTTGACGATGTCCACGCCGCGGTTGGCGACCAGGTCGATCATGCCCTCGGTCAGCGCGACGTTGGTGCAGCCGCCGGACCAGGAGCAGGCGCGCGAGGAGACGATCTTGGCGCCGGGCGCCTCGCCGTTCATCTTGCCGCCGAAGAGGCTGTTGGCGGCGGTGATGCCCGCGACGTGCGTGCCGTGCTCGGACTCGATGATGCCGATGTTGACGAAGTCGGCCTTCTTGCCGACCCAGTCACCACCCAGCGGGTCCATCGGGACGTCCTTGCGGATCTGGATCACGAAGGGGACCCGCTCGACGACGTCGGTCGCCGGGTTGTCCGTGCCGAAGTAGCCGATCTGGTAGCCGTCCTTGTACGGCTTCATCGGCTCGTTGTTCGTGAAGTCGTTGTCCTGGTCGGTGTCGACGCGGACGGTGCCGGCGACCGGGTCGTAGAGCATGCCGAACTTGTCGGTCGTGTCCCCGTCGCGGTTGACGTCACCCTTCTCGTCACCGGTCGCGGTGATCGACTCGCTGAAGCGGCTGAACTGGAAGGAGCCCTCGGGGGCCTTCCAGCTCTGACCGCCGGCGGTGAAGGAGGCGCCGGAGACCGGGGTGATCTGGGCGCGCCAGGTGGCGTCGTTGTCCGTGATCGGGTCGGTCGCGGTGACCCAGTCGACGATCTTGCGCTCGCCGGTGGTGGTCTTCTGCAGCGCCGGGTGACCGAGGTCGACGCCGGAGTCCAGGATGCCGATGGTCACGCCGCGGCCGTCGGCCTGCGGGTTCTTGGCGACGAAGTCCACCGCGCCCGTCTCGAAGGACGGGTTGTACGGGTTCTTCGCGGGGGTGTCCTTGCCCGGGCCGGGGTAGGTCTCGGCCGCGGTCCTGTTGCTCGCACCCGCGTCCTTGCCCGAGTCCGGCCGCGGGTCCGGCAGCTGGATCTCGTGCTTGAGGTCCATGGCGTGGACCGAGGAAAGCTTGCCGGCCGCCTTCAGCGCGGCCTCGGCCTTACCGGTGGGCAGCGTGGCGCGCACGTAGCCGAGCTTGTCGTTCGTCTGGCCCACCGAAGCGCCCTGGACGGCGCCGAGCTGGTCGGCGACCTGCTTGGTCTGGCCGGGCGCGGTGGCCACCATGACGGTGACGGTCGCGTCACCCTTGGCCTTGGCGTCCTGGAGCAGCTCCGCGTCGGACGAACCGAGCTTCTGGTCCGCGGACTTGACCGCTGCCGGGGCCCCCGGGTCGGTGGCTCCCGTCGCGGCGAAGACGGGCATCGCCCCGGACGCGCAGAGCGCGGCCACCAGGCCGGCGGCCGCCGCGACGCGGGCGACGCGCCTGGAGGCCGGTATTGCCCCGGATATGGAGCTGGGGGATTCGAGGGTCATCAGCATCCCTGGCTAAGTGAAAGATACGGTCCGGATTTCGGTGCCGGATGACCGGTCAGCCTTGCGCAAGTGACCAGTGTTTGGGGAGACATGTCATTGACCGAGACCTGACATGGCGGACTCTCGCCACCGTGGACCATGTGCCAGTTGGGACGCACCGGGGCATAGGGGGGCGACTCGCGGAGGTCGGCGAGTGGATTTAGCGACTTTGCGACGGCGTGTCAGGCCGACACGGGCGTCCGGACGCGCCGCGGGTGTGACAACTTTCGCCCGTTCAGCGCTCGCGCGTGCGCGCGTAGTGTCGTGATGCCTTCGCCCGGTTTCCGCAGGCGGCCATGGAGCACCAGCGCCGGGTGCCGTTGCGCGAGGTGTCGTGGAAGTGCAACACGCAGGTCTCGGAGGCGCACTTGCGGATGCGGTCCGGCGCGGAGCCCAGCAGTTCCAGGTAGTCGCGCGCCGCGATCCAGGCCGGCCCCCAGGCGGGATCGGCGAACTCGGCCCGCTCGCCCGGCCCTTCGGCCGTGAGCGTGGCCCGGATCCGGCCGTGTTCCAGCACCGCGTCGACCAGTGCGCGTGCGCTCGCGTCGGTCGGGTCCGCCACGGCGCGGGCCAGCGACTCGCGGGCGGTCAGCAGGTGCACCAGGGTCGGGGCGTCGGCGCGGAAGCGGTCGGCCAGGCCGGTGCTCTCCAGCCACACGGCGAGCCCCTCGACGCGGGTCAGTCCGAAGGCGCCCCCGAACAGGTCGGCGATCTCGCCGTCCGACATCCAGCGCGTGTTCAGCAGGTCGAGGGAGACCGGCTCGCCGGTCAGTGGACGCCGATCCGCGGGGCTCTGGGTCGTCATCACACGCCTCCTTGGTCGATCCGCGGCCGTCTCCCGCGCCTCGGCTAACCCGTCAAGCGTACGTGACCGGTTGCCGCCGAGTCTTATAACCTCTGACTGGCGCTTAGAAAGTTAGGTGCCCCGGCTCAACGGGACCCTGGAGGGCCACTCGGTGCGCCTTCGCGGTGGCGGCCGAGCAGGTCTTCGCCAACTGCCCGCAGTGCCTCCGGAAGCGGCAACCGCCGGTATGGGAGCGGCGGGGGGCGGTGTCCTGAGTCGCGGGGGCGTGCTCACCCCGGACCGGGAGCGGGCGGTGGGGGCCGCCGACACCTTCGTCGCCACCACCGCCGGGCGCGACGGGGTCGACGTGAGTCACCGGGGCGCCCCCCGCTCTGCCCGGCCGGCCCGACGCTCCCGGTTCACCGGGGCAGTACGACCAGATAGGCGGCGGGTTCGCGGTCGTCGGAGGCCGTCAGGGCGGTCCGGACGACCGCGGCCTGCTGTTCGGGCCAGTCGCGGAGCTTGCGCGGGGTGATGTGGATGACGGTCACCCCGAGCCGCTCCAGCGCGTCCCGCTTGCGCACGGCCTCCGACCACTGCTCGTCCTGGCCCTGGCGGGGCGCCCGGGTGTCGATCTCGACGGCCACCGCGTGCTCGGGCCAGAACGCGTCGACCCCGCCGAGGTGGGGGCCGCCGGGCAGGCGCAGGTCCACGTTCCAGACCGGCTCCGGAAGCTCGTAGCCCCGTACGAGCTGGTACAGCCGGTCCTCGGCGATGGCCCGGCCCTCGGCCAGCAGGGACTCGACGGCATCGACCACGTGCGGCCGGTTCAGCAGCCGGGCCACCGTCAACTCGCGTACCAATGCGGCGGGTTCACAGTGTCCGGCGCGCACGGCCTCGCTCAGGAGACGACGTACCACGCCCGCGTCGGAGAGCCGGCCGACGGCGTCGGCGACGGCGCGGGCCACGGGGGCGACGGGCAGGCCGGTCACCTCCGCCGGCCGGGGCGGGGTCTGCGCGCGGATGATCCTGACGCCCCCGGTGGAGCGGAGCCGGCGGGTGTTGGAGACGAGCACGTCGATGTGCGAGAGCGCCGTGAGCGCGGGGGCCGCGCCGAACCGGTACAGCGCGAGGGCGGCCAGCCCGGTGATCATCGCGTCGTCGTCGGCGCGGCGCCCGGCGTACAACAGCGCGGCGTGCAGCCGCTCCTCGCTGGTCGCGGGGCCGGAGTGGAGCAGGAACACCCCGGGCAGGATCTGCTGCCAGGCCCGGCCGGCGGCGTCGGAGGCGCTCACGCCGTGCTCGCGGAGCTGCGCGAGCGTCAGCACGCGGGGGCGGCTGCCGGTGAGGTGAGTGAGGGGGAGGGGCGTGTTGTGGTTCATGACGCGGAGATTCCCGCGCGGCGGGGGCCCGCTAACCCCTGTTACAGTCCCGTCGACAAATCGGGACAAGCCCGCACTAAAGTACGGCCGTTCGAAAGCCGATACCGCCGTTCGCATCCCGCCCGGACCCGCCCGGACCCGCCCGGGCCAGAAGCCTTGTCGACCCGGTCCGGGCGGGAAGCGCACGGGGCCCCTATCCGACGGTGGCCGCCGTGCCGGCGCGCGCGTCACAGTCCTGCGCGCGCAGCGCGCGGGCCAGGTCGTCGCGGGACTCGATCACCAGCCGCCGAAGCGCCGGCGCGGCCGATTCGTGCGCGGCCAGCCACGCGTCCGTCGCGTCCAGCGTGGCCCGCGAGTCCTGAAGGGCCGGGTACAGGCCCTTCACCACGTCCATCCCGATCTGGATCGATCGCTGCTCCCACACCCGCTCGATCGCCTCGAAGTACCGGCCGGTGTAGGGCGCCAGCAGGGCCCGCTGCGAAGACTGCTGCATCCCCGCGATCGTGGCTTCGACCAGCGCGTTCGACAGCGCGTCCGACTCCACCACCGCCGCCCACGCCTGGTCCTTCACCGCCGCGGACGGCCGGGCCGCCAGGCACCGCACGTGGTGGCGGCGCCCCGACGCCGTGTCGTCGCGCGCCAGTTCCGCCGCCAGGACGCCCTCGTCCACCGCCCCGTGCGCGGCCAGCGGCAGCAGGAAGTCCCACCGCAGCTCCTGGTCGACCTCCAGACCGTCGATGCGCGCCGAACCGTCGAGCAGCCCCAGCAACAACTGGAAGTCACCCTCCGTCGTCGCGCCCGCCGCGAAGAACCGGGCCCAGATCAGCTGGTTCTCGGACGCCGGCTCCGAGAACCGCAGTTCCTGCAGCGCGACCGCCGACAGCACCCGCCCGCCCTGCTCGCGCCACTCGGACGCGGCGTAGTGGGTGACGGCCGTCAGCGCCTGGGCGTGCAGCACCTGCAGCACGCCCAGGTCGCTCTCGCGCCCGGCGTGGGACAGGACCAGGGAGACGAAGTCGCGGGCGGGCATCAGGGCGTCGCGCGTCAGGTTCCACAGCGCCGACCAGCACAGAGCCCGGGCCAGCGGATCCCGCACGTCGCCCAGATGCGTGCGCAGCGTCGCCAGCGAACCCTCGTCGAAGCGGATCTTGCAGTAGGTGAGGTCGTCGTCGTTGACCAGGATCAGGTCGGGCCGCTCCCGCCCGGCCAGATCCGCCACGCTCGTCCGCGCCCCGGCGACGTCCGCCTCGGTCCGCGCGTACCGGACGAGGGCGCCGTCCTCCAGCCGGTACAGGCCCACCGCGACCCGGTGCGGGCGCGGCGCGTCGCCCTCCTGCACCACGGCGAGTTCGGCGATCCTGCCGTCGGCGTCGTAGGACACCGCCGGGGTCAGCGCGTTCACGCCGGCCGTCTGGAGCCACGCCCGCGACCACGCCGGCATGTCCCGGCCCGAGACCTCCCCGAGCACCGACAGCAGGTCGTCCAAGGTGGTGTTCCCGTAGGCGTGCGCCTTGAAGTAGCGCCGCGCGCCCTCCAGGAACGCCTCCCGCCCGACGTACGCGACGAGCTGCTTGAGCACCGCCGCGCCCTTGGCGTAGGTGATGCCGTCGAAGTTCAGCTTCGCGGCCTCCAGGTCACGGATGTCGGCCGTGATCGGGTGCGTGGAGGGCAGCTGGTCGGCCCGGTAGGCCCACGCCTTGCGGTTGTTGGCGAAGGTCACCCACGCCTGGTCGAACCGGGTCGCCTCGACCAGTGCGAACGAGCCCATGAAGTCGGCGAAGGACTCCTTGAGCCACAGGTCGTCCCACCACTTCATGGTGACCAGGTCGCCGAACCACATGTGGGCCATCTCGTGCAGGATGACGTTCGCGCGCCGCTCGTACGAGGCCTGCGTGACCTTCCCGCGGAAGATGTACTCCTCCCGGAACGTCACCATCCCCGGGTTCTCCATCGCGCCCAGGTTGTACTCCGGCACGAACGCCTGGTCGTACTTGCCGAACGGGTACGGGTAGTCGAACAGCTCGTGGAACAGGTCGAAGCCCTGCTTCGTGACGAGGAAGACGTCGTCCGCGTCGAAGTGCTTCGCCAGGCCCTTGCGGCACATCGCGCCGAGCGGGATCGTCAGGTCCCCGCGCGTGTAGGTGTCAGTGACGTAGTGGTAGGGGCCCGCCACCACACAGGTGATGTACGTCGAGATCGGGGCGGTCTCGGCGAACCGCCGGGTCTGCCCCTCCCGGGACTCCTCGACCCCGTTGCTCCACACCTGCCAGCCCTCGGGCGCGGTGACCTCGAAGCGGTAGGGCGCCTTCAGGTCCGGCTGCTCGAAGTTCGCGTACACCCGCCGGGCGTCGGCCGGCTCGTACTGGGTGTAGAGGTAGACCTCGCCGTCCTCGGGGTCGACGAAGCGGTGCATGCCCTCACCGGTGCGGCTGTAGGCGCAGTTCGCGTCGACCACCAGCACGTTCTCCGCGGCGAGACCGTCCAGGGCGATCCGCGAGCCGTCGAAGACGGCGGCCGGGTCCAGGGCGCGCCCGTTCAGGGTGATCGCGTTCACCGAAGGGGCGATCAGGTCGGCGAACGTGGCGGCGGCGGGAGTCGCGGCCCGGAAGCGGATCGTCGTCACCGAGCGGAAGGTGCGCGGCCCCTCGGCGGGTTCGGCCTCGTCCACCGCCGACCTCAGGTCGAGGGACACCTCGTACCCCTCGACGGACAGCAGTTCGGCCCGTTCGCGGGCCTCGTCACGGGACAGGTTCTCTCCGGGCACGTGCACTCCTTCGTGCGTGATCGCGGTCTTGCGTCGAATCCTCGCACGGGGGGAATGGGAGCGGCCCGGAGCTGGTTGGCCACTGGGCAGGTGACCGTACACGGGTGAACGATGTGAGGAGAGACATGGCCGACACGCAGGTGAGCGGGAAGACCCCGGTCGATTTCTGGTTCGACCCGCTCTGCCCTTGGGCGTGGATGACGTCGCGCTGGATGCTCGAAGTCGAGAAGGTGCGCGACATCGAGGTCCGTTGGCATGTGATGAGCCTTGCCGTCCTCAACGAGAACAAGCTCGAAGAGCTGCCCGAGCGCTACCGCGAGATCCTCGGCCCCAAGGGCTGGGCGCCGGTGCGCGTGGTCATAGCCGCCCAGCAGAAGCACGGGGACGAGGTCACCGGCAAGCTCTACACGGCCCTCGGCACCCGCATCCACAACGAGGACAAGGGCGCGACCCGCGAGGTGATCGCGGAGGCACTGGCCGAGGTCGGCCTCCCGGCAGAGCTGCTCGCCTACGCCGACTCCGACGAGTACGACGAGGTGCTGCGCGCCTCGCACAACAACGGCATCGAGCGCGTCGGCCAGGAGGTCGGCACCCCGGTGATCTCCGTACCCGGCGCCGACGGCGACGAGGTGGCGTTCTTCGGGCCGGTCGTGACGCCGGCCCCGCGCGGCGAGGACGCGGCCCGGCTGTGGGACGGCACGCTGCTCGTCGCGTCCACCCCGGGCTTCTACGAGATCAAGCGCACCCGCACCCGGGGCCCCGTCTTCGAGTAGGGCGCCCCCCCGCGGATGATCCCGCGCACAGAAGACCCCCGTGAGTCCTGTCCTCACGGGGGTCTTCCGCTGAACACGCCCGCCGGTGAAGGTTGAGAAGACGATCACGAGGCGGACGGGTCGGTGGCGCCGATCAGCCCTTGGCGGGGATCAGCAGCGGGGTGTTGGCCTTGGCGTCGGCGTAGCGCTTGGCCACGTCCTGCCAGTTGACGACCTTCCACATCGCCTCGATGAAGTCGACCTTCTGGTTCTTGTACTGGAGGTAGAACGCGTGCTCCCAGGCGTCGAAGACGAGGACCGGCACCGAAGCCTGGCCGACGTTGCCCTGGTGGTCGTAGACCTGCTCGACGATCAGCCGACCGCTGATCGGCTCGTACGCGAGCACGCCCCAGCCGGATCCCTGGGTGGCGGACGCCGCGAAGGTCAGCTGCTTCTTGAACGCGCCGAAGGAGCCGAAGGATTCGGTGATCGCGTCGGCCAGGTCGCCCAGGCCGTCGGCGGCAGTGGGCTCGCCGCCGCCCTCGCCGGTCTTGGGGCTGGCCATGTTGTGCCAGTAGATGCTGTGCAGGATGTGGCCGGAAAGGTGGAACGCGAGGTTCTTCTCCAGGCCGTTGAGCGCGCCCCAGTTCTCCTTGTCGCGCGCCTCCGCCAGCTGCTCCAGCGTGGTGTTGGCGCCGGCGACGTAGGCCGCGTGGTGCTTGTCGTGGTGCAGCTCGATGATCTGCGGGTTGATCACCGGCTCAAGTGCCGCGTAGTCGTACGGAAGCTCAGGAAGCGTGTAGATGGCCATGCGTGTATCCGGTCCCCTCAGCGTGCCAACTGCTTATTGCAATCCATGCGCAACTGCACGGTAACAGTATCTATTCCCGAGCACACGTAAGGGTGGCCCGCCTGCCTTGCCCGTCCGCCTTGCCCGCCCGCCTTCCCCCGGGCACGCGAAAGGCGCGCCCCGTGCTGTCGCACGGGACGCGCCCGGGAACCGGGGGACGGCTCAGGCCCGGCGGGCCCGCAGTTCCCGTACGCCCGCGATGACCAGCACCACCGCCGCCGCGCCGGAGGACCACAGCAACTGCGGCCGCGCCGAGTCGTCGAACAGCATCAGCACCAGCACGGCCGCCATGCCGAGCAGCGCCGCCCAGGTGAGGTACGGGAAACACCACATCGGCAGCGTCAGCCGCTCCGGCATCTCCCGCTCGATCCGCCGGCGCAACCGCAACTGCGAGACCGCGATCAGCGCCCACACGAACAGCAGCACCGCGCCCACCGCGTTGAGCATGTAGAGGAACACCGTGTCCGGCCACAGCAGGTTCAGCACCACCGACGCGAACCCGAACGCCACCGAGGCGAACACCGCGCGGCGCGGCACCCCGCCCCCGGACACCTTGAGCAGCCCCTTCGGCGCGTCACCCCGCTCGGCCAGCGAGAAGACCATGCGGGAGGATCCGTAGAGATTGGCGTTCAGCGCGGACAGCAGCGCCACGAACACCACGATCTGCATGATCTGACCGGCCGACGGGATGCCGATGGAGTCGAGGACGGCCACGTACGGGCTCTGCCCCGGCTCCAGCGAGTCCCAGGGCAGCAGGGTGACGATCACCAGCATCGAGCCGACGTAGAAGAAGAGGATGCGCCACACCGCGCTGCGCACCGCGCGCGCGACGGAGCGCGCCGGGTCGTCGGACTCGGCGGCCGCGATGGTGACGACCTCCAGGCCGCCGAAGGCGAAGACGACCGCGAGCATGCCGGCGACCACACCGTCGAACCCCTTGGGGAAGAACCCGCCGTGGCCCCTCAGGTTCTGCACGCCGACGGGGTCGGTGTCGGGCAGCAGGCCGAAGATCGCCAGCGTGGCGAGGATCAGGAACAGCACGATGGCGCCGACCTTCAGGGCCGCGAACCAGAACTCGAACTCGCCGAAGTTCTTCACCGCGGTCAGGTTGGTGACGGTGAACACCACCATGAAGACCAGCACCCAGACCCACTGGTCGACCGAGGGCACCCAGCCGTTCGCGATCTTCGCGGCACCGGTCGCCTCCACGGCGAGCACCACGACGAGCAGGAACCAGTACAGCCACCCCGCCGAGAAACCGGCCCAGCGCCCCAGCGCCTTCTCCGCGTAGACGGAGAACGAGCCGGACGCGGGCATCGCGGCCGACATCTCGCCGAGCATCCGCATGACCAGCATCGCGAGGACACCGGCGAGCAGGTACGAGCAGATGATCGCCGGTCCGGCGATGGAGACGCCGGCGCCGGAGCCGACGAACAGCCCGGCGCCGATCACTCCGCCGAGGCCCAGCATGGTCAGGTGGCGCTGCTTGAGGCTGTGGCTCAGGGGTTCGGGGGGAAGCCCGTCCGTTTCGGGGGCGGGCTTGTCGGTCAGGCGGTCGCGCATGAGGGTGGGCTCGTACTCTCGTTCGGCCTGGTGGCGATGGGGATTCGCGCAGATTGGAGGGACCCTACAGTCTCGCCGGAGGGCGTCCGTCTGCGCAAAACGGACGTGAAGTCTCTAGTGTGTGGTGATGGGGATCACTGCAACTCTGGTGTGATGGAGGGACTTTGTCTACTCTCCACCAAACCGGGCAGTACGACTTGTCCCTGGCGGCGGTGGGGCGGCGACCGGCCCGGGACTAACGTCGATGATCGTCCCGTCATCCGTTCACCCCTCTGCGGAGTCCCCTGATGAGCACTGCTTCCGTCTCCTCCCGGCCCGGCGCCGTCCTCGCCGACCTGCTGCCCGCGAGCCGCGTCCGCGACGTCGCGCTCGTCGTCGGCGGAGCCGCGCTCATGGGCATCGCCGCCCAGATCGCGGTCAAGGTGCCGGGCCTGATCGTGCCGATCACCGGCCAGACCTTCGCCGCGCTGCTGATCGGCGCCGCGCTCGGGCCGGCCCGCTCCTTCCTCTCCATGACGCTCTACACGCTCGTCGGCATGGCCGGCGTGCCGTGGTTCGCGCACGGTTCCTCGGGCGCGGGCGGCGCCACCTTCGGCTACGTGCTCGGCATGCTGCTCGCCTCCACCGTCGTCGGCGCCCTCGCCCGGCGCGGCGCCGACCGCTCCGTCCCGCGCACGGCGGCCACGATGGTGCTCGGCTCGGCCCTCGTCTACGCGGTGGGCGTCCCGTACCTGGCCGTCGCCACCGGGATGTCCTTCGGCGCGGCGGTCGCGGGCGGCATGACCCCGTTCCTGATCGGCGACGCCGTGAAGGCGGCCCTGGCGATGGGCCTGCTGCCCACCACCTGGAAGCTCCTCGACCGCGGCTGACCAGCCCCGCGCCCGACCGGCCCCGCGCCCGGACGCGCGTACGAAACAGCCCCGGACCACGAGCGGTGGTCCGGGGCTGTTTCACGGGAAGCGTCCCAGGACTACGCGGTGGCGGCCGCCTTGCGGCGCCAGTCGCGGACCGCGCCGATCACCAGGACGACCGCCGCGACCAGCAGCGACAGCGTCACGGTCTCGCGGTTGTCCTTGTCGTAGACCATGTAGGCCAGCACGAAGGTGATCATCCCGGCGGTGATCCAGGTCAGACCCGGGAACAGCCACATCTTGACGGTCAGCTTCTCCGGCGACTCGCGCTCCAGGATCCGGCGCATCCGCAGCTGGGTCAGGCAGATGACCAGCCACACGAAGAGCGCGATCGCACCCGAGGAGTTCAGCAGGAAGTCGAAGACCGTGTCCGGGAAGGCGTAGTTGAAGTACACGGCGAGGAAGCCGAAGACCACGGAGCCCAGGATCGCGGCGGTCGGCACGCCGTTCTTGCTCACCTTGGCGAACGCCTTCGGGGCGTCACCGCGCTCACCGAGCGAGAACGCCATGCGCGAAGCGGTGTAGAGGCCCGAGTTCAGGCAGGACAGCACGGCCGTCAGGACGATCACGTTCATGATCTGACCGGCGTGCGCGATGCCGATCGAGTCGAGGGCGGCGACGTACGAGCCCTTCTCGACGATCGACTTGTCGTTCCACGGCAGCAGGGTCAGCACGATGAAGATCGAGCCCAGGTAGAAGACGCCGATGCGCCAGATCACCGAGTTGGTGGCCTTGGTGACCGCGCGGCGCGGGTCCTCGGACTCGCCGGCGGCCAGCGTGACGATCTCACTGCCCATGAACGAGAAGACGACCATCAGCACACCGGTGAGGATCGAGCCCCAGCCGTTGGGCATGAACCCGCCGGCGTCCGTGAGGTGCGCGAAGCCCGCGCCCGGGTTGTCCGAGCCCGGCAGTACGCCGAAGACGGCGAGCATGCCGACGATCACGAAGGCGCCGATGGCGACGACCTTGATGCCCGCGAACCAGAACTCGAACTCGCCGTAGGAGGCGACCGAGCCGAGGTTGGTGACGGTCAGGACCGCCATCACTATCAGGGCCCAGCCCCACTGCGGGACGGCCGGGATCCAGCCTTCGAGGATCTTCGCGCCGGCGGTGGCCTCCACGGCCAGGACGACGACCCAGAAGAACCAGTACAGCCAGCCGATCGAGAAACCGGCCCAGCGACCGAGCGCGCGGTCGGCATACGCGGAGAAGGAGCCCGAGTTCGGGCTCGCGGCGGCCATCTCGCCGAGCATGCGCATCACGAAGACGACCATCGCGCCGACGAGTGCGTACGACACGAGGATGGCGGGACCGGTCTTGGCGATGCCGCCGCCGGAGCCGACGAAGAGTCCTGCGCCGATGACACCGCCGATGGCGATCATGGACAGGTGGCGGTTCTTGAGACCGGCCTTCAGACCATCGGAGGGCTTGGCGTCGCCGGGGGTGCCGGAGGGGTCGCCTGCCTTCTGAAGGGTCGTCGTGGAGCTCATGGACGATTCCTTAGGTTCTCGGGTTGCGAGTCCCGGCATTGAAACCTGAGATGAACGCCAGACGGAAGACCTCGTTCCGGAAGGTTGCCCGGGGCTAAAGTCCGGGATCTTCGTCCCGCCCCGTCCCGTCTGGGTTGTTGGGGATAATTTGAGCTTGCCGAGTGACCCATGCCACACTCCGCCCGGCACCCTCCATCGGGACTCGGGCCCGGCCGTGCCACACTCGACCCATGCGCGTGTACCTCGGATCTGACCATGCCGGCTTTGAGCTGAAGAACCACCTCGTGGACTGGCTCAAGAACAACGGCCACGAGCCCGTCGACTGCGGGCCCCACATCTACGACGCCGTCGACGACTACCCGCCGTTCTGCCTGCGCGCCGCGGAGAAGACCGCCGCCGACGCCGACGGCCTCGGCATCGTCATCGGAGGTTCCGGCAACGGCGAGCAGATCGCCGCGAACAAGGTCAAGGGCGTCCGCGCCATCCTGGCCTGGAGCGTAGAGACCGCGAAGCTCGGCCGTGAGCACAACAACGCCAACGTGATCTCCGTCGGCGGGCGCATGCACACCCAGGACGAGGCCGTCAGCTTCATCGAGGCGTTCCTGGCGACCCCGTACTCCGGCGAGGAGCGCCACACCCGCCGCATCGACATGCTCACCGCATACGAGACCACCGGCGAGCTGCCGCCGATCCCGGCCCACCACCCCCAGGGCTGATCCGCCCCGTCCCACCCGGGCCGTGCCGCCGGACCACCACCGGCGGCACGGCTTCGCCGTGCACCGTCCGCGCCACACGGCCCGCGCCTCACCGGCCGCGCCTTTTCGCCCGCGTCCTTTCGCTCGCGCCAGTTCGCTCGTCGTCCCACCGCTCGTCGCCGTCAGGAGCCTCGCCGTGCCCGAGGGGCATACGATCCACCGCCTCGCCCAGGACCACACCGCGCGCTTCGCCGGCCGCCCGGTACGGGTGAGCAGCCCCCAGGGCCGGTTCGCCGAGAGCGCCGCCCTGCTCGACGGACGCACCCTGGAGAGCGCCGAGGCCCACGGCAAGCACCTCTTCCTGGAGCTCGGCGACGCCTGGCTCCACATCCACCTCGGCCTCTTCGGCAAGCTCGGCTTCGGCCCCGCCCCGGCCCCGCCCGCCACCGACACCGTCCGGGTGCGCCTGGTCAACGAGGACCACTGGGCCGACCTGCGCGGGCCCACCGCCTGCGCGCTGCTCGGCGAGGGCGAGAAGAAGGCGATACACGAACGGCTCGGCCCCGACCCGCTGCGCCCGGCCGACGACCCCGACCGTGCGTGGAAGCGGATCTCCCGCTCCCGTACGACCGTCGCCGCGCTGCTCATGGACCAGAAGGTGGTCGCGGGCGTCGGCAACGTCTACCGGGCCGAGGTGCTCTTCCGGCACGGCATCGACCCCTACCGGCCCGGCAAGGACCTGACGCGGGCCGAGTGGGACGCCATCTGGGCCGACCTGGTGGTGCTCATGCGCGAGGGCGTACGGAACAACCGGATCGACACCGTCCGCGACGAGCACCTCCCCGAGGCCATGGGGCGCCCGCCGAGGGTCGACGACCACGGCGGCGAGGTGTACGTCTACCGGAGGGCGAACATGCCCTGTCACATCTGCGGGGGCGAGATCCGCACCGCCGGTCTCGCCGCCCGCAACCTCTTCTGGTGCCCCGGCTGTCAGGCCCGCTAGCGGACCGGCCGGGGGACCGGCCGGGGGCGGCCTAGAACCCGTGGGGGAGCCAGGGAGCCACGTCGCCGGCGAACGCGCGCGAGGCCCGGGTCAGCGCGCCGGGGCGCACTTCGCGCACCCGCCCGGCGCCGGCCAGCGAGGTGAGCGTGATCCCGCCCAGGTACGCCGAGCCCAACTCCCGTACCGACAGCTCCAGGTCCACCGGATCCGCGCTGCGCACGCAGGACGCCGCGCCCTCCGGCCCGACGCGCAGCCGCCACCGGCCCTCGTTCCACGGGCAGAACGCGTCCTCGACCTCCAGGACCACGTCCAGCTGCGTCGCGTACCGCCGGGCCTCCAGGGCCGCCCCCAGGTCCACCAGCCGCAGGTACAGCGCGTCGCGCGGGTTCGGCCGGCACCGCCGTACGTCGTTCACCAGGTGCAGCACCGGATCGTCCGCCGGGCGCCGGCCGGCCCGCACGGTCCAGGTCAGGTCGATCTCACAGACGTAGCGCCACAGCGCCGCGTACGCCGCCGGGTCGGACGCGTCGAGGTCGGCGACCTCCACCGTGCTGGCCGCGCCGGTGAGCTGCCAGTCCGCCTTCACCCGGTATCGGGCGTACCCGACGACCTGGCCGTCCGGCGCCTCGGCGACCACGCACGTGAGCGGCGAGGCGCCCGCGCGTCCGGACTCCGGGTCCAGCAGCGCCTGCCGCTCCCACCCCGGCTGCCGGGCGGGCGCCCCCGGCCGCCGGGCCACCAGCTCGGCGTAGACCCGCTCACAGTCGGCCAGGGCCTTGTCCGGGTCCACGAGGCGCAGCCGGATGCCGTCCGTCCCCGGCGGCACGGAGAGCCGTACCCGAGTGGTGTCGATCTCCAGGGCCAACGCGTAGGCGGCGGTGCCGTAACCGAACCGCCCGTAGATCTCCGGCTCGGAGGCCGTCAGCACGGCGAGCGGTTCACCACCCGCCCGGATGTCGTCCAATTGGCGGCGCATGAGCGACGTCAGCACTCCGCGCCGGCGGTGGGTCGGCGCGACGCCCACCATGGTGACCCCCGCGGCGGGCACGATGGGGCCGCCCGGCACGGACAGTCGGAAGCTGAACGCGCCCGCCGAACCCACGCAGTCCTCGCCGTCCCACACGCCGAGCGAACGCTCCAACTCGGTGAGGGACTTGTAGAGTTCGCGTTCCTCGGGGGACTCGGTCAGACCACCGAACGCCAGTTCAAGGTGGTCGTACCAGACATCCCACTCATCAGCCTGCAATACCCGCGTCTCAAGAGCCATATGGGCATCCTTACCAGGGCATTCCCGTCCAGTCGAGGCGATTTCGCCGCTCGGCGGGCCTCAGGTCCGGGGTACCCCTGCGCACGCGCGGCCAGGATGGATAGGGTCCCGAAGCAATGGCCGGAGCACGTGTCGAGACGCTCATGGCCCGGACGCGCATGCTGTCGCACCGGGCCCGCACCGGCGTGCGCAAATCCGCCGTCGACTACTTCCGCGGTGACGCCTCCGACTGGCTCGCCTTCGCGGGCCTGCTCCTCACCGTGCCCACGATCGCCTTCGGCACACTGATGATGCCCGTCTGGTTCTCGCCGTCGGCGCTCGTCCTGCCGATCGTGGCGGGCGGTCTGCTGCTGCGGCCGGCCAGCCTGCTCGCCCTGTACGCCGCCTCCGCCGTCGCCCTGATCGTGGAGGCCCTGGTTCTCGGCCCCTACACGGAGGGACCCGCCCGGGTCACGCCCGGCACTGTGCTGGTGGTCGCGGCGTGCGGGTTCTTCGGGCTGGTCATCGCCCAGTTCCGCAGCCGGGTCGGCGTGCCGTGGCGACGCGGCGGCACCATGCTGTTCGACCTGCGCGAACGCATCCGGGTACAGAGCAAGCTGCCGCCCCTGCCGAGCGGCTGGCACCGCGAGATGGCCCTGCGGCCGGCCGGCGGGCAGTCCTTCTCGGGGGACTTCGTCGTCGCCGCGCGCACCAACGGCGGGCGCACCCTGGAGATCGTCCTGACCGACGTCTCCGGCAAGGGCATGGAGGCGGGCTCGCGCGCCCTGCTGCTCTCCGGGGCCTTCGGCGGCCTGCTGGGCGCGCTGCCGCCGCACGGCTTCCTGCCGGCCGCCAACGGCTACCTGCTCCGCCAGGACTGGGAGGAGGGCTTCGCCACCTCCATCCACCTCGTCCTGGACCTGGAGACCGGTGACTACGAACTCCTCTCCGCGGGCCACCTCCCCGCCCTGCAACTCTCCGCGGGCACCGGCCGCTGGCGGGAGGTCTCCGGCGAGGGCCCGTTGCTCGGCGTCTACGACGGCGCCGAATTCACCCCGGCCCGCGGGAACCTGCGGCGCGGGGACGTCCTGATGCTCTTCACGGACGGCCTGGTCGAAACCGCGGACCGCGACATCAGCGAGGGCATCGACCGCCTGACGGGCGAAGCCGACCGCTACGTCGCCGCCGGCTGGGACGGGGCGGCCTGGCACCTCATCGAAAAGGTCGCCAAGGACGTCAACGACGACCGCGCTCTCCTCCTCATCCGCCGCTCCCCGTGACCCGGACCTGACCCGGGCCACATCCAGCCCCGCCGGCGCTTGAGGCGCTGGCGAATCCAGCCTCGCCGGCCTTTGCGGGGCCGGCCGATCCGGCCTCATGGGGGCACCAGCCGGCGGTAGCCGGGGGAGTGTGAGGCGCGGCCAAATCAGCCTCGCCGGCGTTTGAGGCGCGGGGTCTGGGGCGGAGCCCCAGGAGGGCCGGGCGCCGCCCGGGTTCGCTCGCGCGGCGGCGCCGCACCCGCCCGCGGCCCGGCCCCGGCGGAGCCACCCGGCCACCGGCCACTCGCCCCGGATTGGCCCGCCCCACCACCGCGGCGGCCGCCTACCGTGCCCCCATGCACCCCACCCTCGCCGCCGACCTCGCCCGCCTCCCCGCCCTCCTCGACGCCGCCCGCCACGCCGCCACCGAGGCCCTCACCGCCCTCGACACCCGCCCCGTGATCCCGACGACGACCCCCCTCACCCCCGAACCCCTCCCCGACCACGGCTCCGGCGCCGAAGCCACCCTCGCCGCCTTCCGACACCGCTGGGCGCCCCGCCTCTCCGCCTCCGCCGGCCCCCGCTACCTCGGCTTCGTCACCGGCGGCGCCACTCCCGCCGCTCTCGTCGGCGACTGGCTGACCGCCGCCCACGACCAGAACAGCAACTCCGCCCTCGACGGCGCCGGCCAAGACCTCGAACGCGAAACCGTCACGTGGCTCCGCGACCTCTTCGGCCTCACCCCCGCCCACACCGGGACCTTCGTCAGCGGCGCCACCATGTCCAACACCGCCGGCCTCGCCATCGCCCGTGAGTGGCTCGGGGAAAAGGCCGGCGTCTCGCCCTCGGACGACGGGGCGGCGGCGCTCGGCCCCGTCCGCGTGCTCTCCGGTGCCCCGCACTCCTCCATCGCCAAGGCCCTCTCCCTCCTCGGCCTCGGCCGCAACGCCCTGGTCACCGTCCCCACCCTGCCCGGCCGGGAAGCCGTCGACCCCGCCGCCCTCGACCGCGCCCTGGCCGACACCCCCGGCCCGGCCGTCGTCGTCGCCAACGCCGGCACCGTCAACACCGTCGACTTCGACGACCTCCGCGCCGTCGCCGCGCTCAAGACGAGGCACGACTTCTGGCTCCACACCGACGCCGCCTTCGGCGCCTTCGCCGCACTCTCCCCGGACCACGCCCACCTCACCGCCGGACTCGACGCCTCCGACTCCGTCTGCGTCGACCTGCACAAGTGGCTCAACGTCCCCTACGACAGCGCCGTCCAGTTCACCCGCCGCAGCGACCTCCAGGCCCGCGTCTTCCAGAACGCCGCCGCCTACCTCGGGCCCCTCGGCGACCACCCCGACCTGGTCCACCTCACCCCGGAGAACTCCCACCGGCTGCGCGCCCTCGCCGCCTGGTTCACGCTGCGCGCGTACGGCCGCCAGGGCCACCGGGAGATCGTCGAGCGCGACATCGCCTGCGCCCGCGCCCTCGGCGCCGAGCTCTCCGAGGACCACGCCTTCACCATCCTCGCCCCGGTCCGTCTCAACGTCGTCTGCTTCACCCTCGCCGACGCCCCCACCCCCGCCCGTCTCGCCGCCCTGCGGGAGTCCGTCCGGCAGGAGGTGTTCGTCACCCCCACCGTCCACGGGGGAACCCCCGCCCTGCGCGCCGCGTTCTCCAACTGGCGCACCACCGGGGCGGATGTGCGCCGGGCCGCACAGGCCCTCCGGACGGCAGCGAGGGAGCTCACATGACGGACCAGGCCCTGACCCTCCTGGAGGTGGAGGCACTCGCCCGCGCGGCGCACGAGGGCCAGACCGACAAGGCCGGCCGGCCCTACGCCGAGCACCTCGCCGCCGTGGCCGAAGGCGTCCGCCTGCGTGGCGGCACGCCCGAGCAGCAGGCCGCCGCCTGGCTGCACGACGCGATCGAGGACCACGCACTCACCCCCGACTGGCTCGAATCGGCAGTCTTGCCCGACGGGGTCAAGGCGATGGTCCTCGCGCTGACCAAGGTCCCGGGCGAGCCGGTCGAGGAGTACGCGGCCCGCATCCTCGCCATCCCGGGCGCCCTGCTGGTCAAGGAGGCGGACCTGGCGCACAACGCCGACCCCGTCCGCCTCTCCGTCCTGGACCGTCCCACCCGTGACCGGCTGTCCGCGAAGTACGCGTATGTCCGTTCCCTCCTCGGCCTGCCCACCCCGTGACCCTCGCGCCGCCCCCGAAATCCCGCCATGGCGATTCGTCACGAGACGGATAGCGGAGCCCGGTTGGTGGGAGGATGGTCCTTGTGGGGGCATGCGCCCCAGGCCGACCAGGGGACGACCGAAGGTGTGATCAGTAGTGGCCATTTCGCTGTCAGTCGTGGTTCTGTTGGCGATCATTTTGGTGGTGCTGATCCGCGGCAGCCACATCAAGGCCGGTCCCGCGATCGTCGCGGTCCTCTTCGGCTTCTTCCTGGCGTCCAGCTCCATCGCGCCGGACGTCAACCGCTTCCTGAACTCCCTGGCGGACACCATCGCCGGCATCAAGCTCTGACCTCCACGCCGACGGTCCGCGAGCCGCTCGGTAGCTTCTGCGCATGCCCACCGCGCTCACCGTCGCAAACGCCACCTTCGCAGTCCTGTCCGGCCTGCTCGCCGCGATCAACGCCGTCCAGGTCGTCCTGGGGCGCCAACTCGTCAAACCGTCGGCGAACAAGCGCTCACCTCGGCAACTGCGCATCGAATCGGCGGCCGCCGCCGTCGCCATGGGCGGCGGTTCCCTCCTGATGGTCGGGGTACTCACCTTCAAGGGTCCCCTCCTCGTGTGCGGCGGCGTCCTCATGCTCTCGGGCTTCACCGCCCTCACGGTGGCCCGCAAGCGCCTCCCGGACCTCCGCGCGGCCCGCACCCGAACCTGAAACGGCGCCGGAAACGCCCGAGGGCCGGGCCGGAGGTACGAACCTCCGACCCGGCCCTCGGCCAGGAAGAGCGGGTGACGGGAATCGAACCCGCGTAGCTAGTTTGGAAGATCGCGTACCCGAGTCCGCCCTGACGAGCCAAGACGCTGACCTGCCGGTTTCCTGCTCTCTCGCTGCTGTTCCCCGCTATGCCCTCAGCCGCCCCCTCCGGTCGGGCACGCGGGAGACACGCGCCGGGACCTCCAGTCAAGAGGGCGTACACGGGTCAAGGGGCCAGCGCGGCCGCCACCCGGGACAGCCGATCGGCCGGCAGCGCAAAGTGGTTGGCGGGGTTGCGGCAGGAGTACTCGCCGTCGTTGACGGAGGAGCCGCGGTCGTCTGTTGTCCAGCGCGCGGGGCCTGAAGCCCCCTGAGCGTCCAGGAGGGCGGTTCCGAGGGCCTCGGGGTCCTCCACGCTCGTACAAGCGCGTAGCGCGGCCGCCAGACGGCCCACGGCATCGTCGGGTAGTACGTCGTCGCCCAACGCGGGAAGCAGGAGTAGCAGCCGGGCGTGAGGGTCGGTGGTGCTCCCGCCGGGTAGTGCGTTGTCCGCAGCCGCCACCAGCTCGGGCCAGGACAGGGCCGGCCCCATGAAGTGCCCGTCGTCCTGGGCGAGGAGCTCGGCTTCCTCCCAGTTGGGGTGGTGGAGGAGGTAGTCGGTGCCGGCCTCGTCCGTAAAGGTGCGGTAGACGACGTGGAGACGATGATCACCGGCAAGGGGGATGGTGAACGTCGGCCACTTGGCCTGCTCCCACAACCGCCGTTGGAACTCGCCTGCCGCGTCGTAGTCAGCGCCGAAGAGCAGTTCCGCGGCTCCCTCGGAATGGACACACGAGCAGAGGTGTCCAAGCCAGAACAACGGCTCGTCCAGGAACCCGGCCTCGTGCGTGAGGGGGCCGCCGTCGTACCCCGGTATCCGGTCAGGATGCAGGTCTGCGCTGTTCGTCACGGAGGACATCATGCCGTCAGGGTCTGACTCCCTGGGGCCGGACCCGGCCGCCGACCCTCCACGTGACAGCACTTAGCTCCTGATCGGAATCTCGTACACGACCTCGCACAGTGCGACGGGAACGACGATGTCGGCCGTCTCCACGGGTTGCCCCTGGTCGCTGTAGTAGGTCCGTCGAATGTGGGTCACCAGGGCAGCCTTCTGGATCCCGAGAAGCGACGCCTCTTCGGCGGTCGCCTGCCGCGGCTCCGGCTGCTCCACGGCGTGGCTGACCGTGATCCCAATGACGGCCATCCGGTTCACGACGCCAGCACCGGCATGCGGCCCACCCTCGGGCAGGACCACGAGCGTGCCGGCGGTGAGCCCGTACGGCTCCCAACTCGTCGACAACTGCACCGGCCTGCCATCGGCAAGGAACTCGTACACCGTGCGCACGCACAGCTCCCCAACCGGGATCCCGAGACGCGCGGCGATCTCGGTCGGCGCGGGCACCTTCGCCTCGGTCCGGCTCTCCCAGTTCCCCTGCTTGCCCAGGGCCTGCATGTCCGCGCGGAACGGGGAGCTGCTGAGCTGCTCGCGGGCAGAGGAGCGCACCACTCGGACGCGCTGACGGGGCTCCGCCACGTACGTACCCGAGCCCGCGCGGCCTTCCAGCACACCTTGCGAAATCAGCAGTTCCTGCGCCCGGCGGACCACGTTCTCGCCGACACCGCACTCCTGGGCGATCTGGGCTCGTGAAGGGAGCCGGTCGCCAGGTGTCCACTCGTGATCCGCGACCCGCTGCCGCAGTACGTCGGCGATGCGGAGATAAGGCGGCTGCTCAGGCATGTAGAAAATCTAGTCCACTAGCTCTAACCTAGTTAACTAGCTTCACTCCACGTAACCACATGGCGACCGGAGGCCCCTGTGCCCGCTTCGGAAGGAAGGGCCGAAGGCATCGCAGCTCGGTTGTCCGACCTCGGACTGACCACTCGCGTGGAGGAACACGCCCATTACGCGTCGATCGAAGCGGAGGTGCCGGAAGCGCTGCCCGCCGATGCCTGGCGGGACGTCCTGGCAGTGATGGCGGAGGCCGATCGATTCGGACTCCTCGCCAGCAGTTTGACCGGCCGCACCCTCTGGGCCGCCGTACACAAAGAGGCCCCCGCGACGGGCGACGTCCGGGGACCTGGCCATCAGCGATAGGAGCTGATCAGCGTGTCCAACCGTATGGGCCCTGCCGCCACCCACACCAGTGGGCGCTACCCATCTGAGGGCTGGCGCCGCCTTGCTTTAAGGGGACTGCCGCCCACCCCGCTTGGCGGCAAAGAGCGCCCAGAAGTGGCCTCTAGCGCCATCTCCCGCCCTCTCCCCACCCAGAACCCTTCCCACACAGGCGGAGGCCGTCTGATGCCTCCTCAGCAGCGCTCAGCGGCTTACGCGGAAGCCACCCCGTATCTGTCGAGCTCGTGTGCGATCGGCACTCATCGAGAGTGCGCGCAGTCGTCTCCCGCCACGGCACCGGTCGGCGCACCTGTGATCTACGAGGCATGCGTCTGCTCTTGCCACCCGGCGGACGAGCGATCCGAACCGCGGCGGGTGACGCAGTGAGGGGATGGACACCGAGCGGTGCCCTCGCCGCGAACATCGAGATCACCTCGGCCACCGTCCAGCGTGGTGACGTCATCCAGATCGGCGGCCAGCCATGTCGCGTCGCCGACCTCATCCAACTACCAGCCGGAGCAAAGAGGCTTTGCTTCGAATCGGGTGAACTGCTGACCGTGCACGCCCGGACCCGCCTCATCGCCCTTCGGATGCAGAGGAAGTGGTGAGCCAGCTCATGCCCTTTCGCCGTCACGCCATTGCCGATGACCTACGGAGCCAGATTCTTACGGGCCGTATCGAGGCCGGCGCACGTCTCCCCTCCGAGGCGCAACTCGCTGCCCGCTACGCGGTCAGCACGCCAACGCTGCGGAGCGCCCTCGCACTCCTCCAAGGCGAAGGGTTGGTGGAGAAGTTCCACGGAAGCGGGAACTTTGTCCGGCATCCCCGCCTCAGAATCACCTACGTCGGCGGCGGTCGTGCCTCAGCCGTGCAGCTCGCGACTGATCGGGCGCTGCGCGTCAGCGTTCGCGCCACACAGCTCCGGGCGCAAGCACACCTGACTGCCCTGCTCAACGTCTCGCCTGGAAGCCCTCTAACGGAATTCCTCTGCCTCAGCCGCGAGGGGAAGTCGGCGCACAGCCTTACCCGCATCTACGTGCCTCGTGACCTGGCCCCGGCCGACCTCTCCGCTGCGTCGTCTGACACCGAAGACATAGCGGCGAAGCTGGCAGCGCTGCGTCCACCCTTGGCCGAGGTCCAGGAGACAGTCGGCGCCGGCCTTCCCACCGCGGAAGACGCGGCGGCTCTTCGGATCAGCACATCCCTGGCTGTCCTGTCGATCAGGCGCGTGGCGACCGACACCGCCGGTCGTGTGGTCGAAGTAGCCCTTCTGCTGCTCCCCGGCGACCGAGCCGACGCCCATTTCACCACCCGCCACACGACGGAAGAGAGGGGCTCGAACGCATGACGCCGCACAACGAATTGCGACTCCTCCCATGGTCGGGCCCAGACGGCAAGCCCTGCTTCCTGAGCGCCGGCACCAACGACGGCTACCTGTCGCGTTTGGCTGACATCTCAGAAACAGCTCAGCTCGACCTGGCGACCGAGCTCCTGGGACACGCCCTCGACCTACTCGCCGACGAGGAGGCGGAGCCTGACGAACTCCGCACCCTGGCCACCGACCTGACCCGAGCCCTACGAGATGTGGTCCGTGTAGCAACCAGCCGGGGCCACCGCCTACCGATACCAACCCACTCGGCTGACGAGGAGCGCCCCGACATCAACTACCCGCCCGCTGGCCTGACGGCATAGTCCACCAACGACAGCGCAGCCTCGGACCTCATCTGGGGCTGCGCTGCTTGGCTTCCACAGGGACTGACACACGGCTCCGGAGGCCCCGTGTGCGTCTCAGGAGTTGCAGCAGATCAGGGGGCCCGAGGATAGCCGAGCGGCCACGCTAGTCCACGCATAGGCCGTAGCTTTCGGACGACCTCGGTCATCATCCATTGATGTGGGGCAGGACCGCCGTTGGTGCTGTCGGGCACGCCAGCACCAACGGCGGCCCAAGACACCTCGGACTCTACGAGGCGTCGGACGAGGGCGTGCCGCGGCATGCCGGGGTGCTCGATTCGCAGCGCTGCGAGGCTGGCCCAAGCCAAGCCGCACCGTTGGCATTCAGGCACCGTATAGGGCTGCGACCCAGCGGCGCCGGCAACGGCGAGCCGATAGTCGGATCCCGTCCAGGTTGACCGCCTGCTGGGGCCAACCAATCCCCTCCGCTGAAGTCGTGTCTTACCACGTGCATGTGGTGCCCAACTCCGGTACTGCTAGTCGTGTAGCTCGTTGCCCAGCTGCCCGCCGCTCATCCGCCGCAACATCTTGAGACCAGGCTCCAGCCCAGACCCTCGGCCTACCTCCCGGGCCAAGTGCAGCACTGCTTGTCTGTCCTCATCGGCACTGATGCCGCTCATCGTTCCCAGATCTGGATGAAGGCGCGCTCTAACCTGTTGCAGATTGACGGAGGGTGAAACGTTACCGGAGCACCTCTGAACCACGTCTGGGGCCGCGGCGCTTCAGGCGGTAGAAGACTGAGTGGCCGGAGCCGCGCGCCTAGTGCTGCCGCAACGAAACGTCCCAGCCCTGGAACCGGCTGACTATACAGGCTGGTTGGACCTCGTGTATGAGATCATCGAGGTTGCGTGCGAGCCCAGGTGTCGCAGCACGAGGGACTTGACAGGGGAGGCGGCAAGTATGTCGAGCGACACGATCATGTTCACGCCGGATGATCAAGAAGCGGCTGAGAAGCAGATCGCGGATCAGACAAAGCGGATCGATTTCTACATTACCGAATACTCTGTCGAGATGCTCGCAAACAAGATGCGAAGCGGAGAGTACATCGTTCCTGCATACCAGCGCGAGTTCACCTGGGAGCATGACCGGAAGTCGAAGTTTATTGAATCCCTGATCATGGGACTTCCCATTCCGTTCATCTTCTTCTGGGAGATGCCGGACGGGAAGCTGGAAATCGTTGATGGGTCGCAACGTCTGCGGACTCTAGAAGAGTTCCTACTCGGCGGGCTGCGCCTAGGGCCGCTCGATCAGCTTTCGCAGGTATCGGACTTCACTTTCTCCGATCTTCCAGAATCACGGCAGCGCAAGATTGGCAATCGGTCCATCCGCGGAATCGTCCTGAATGAGCATGCCGACGAGGCGGCCCGGCTGGACATGTTTGAGCGGATTAATACGGGCAGCAAGAATGCAAACACTGCCGAGATTCGGCGCGGCGCTTTGGCTGGCCCATTTATGAATCTAGTAATGGAGCTTGCCGCTGAAAGTAGATTTGCCAAGCTGGCGCCCATGAGCGACAAAAGGACGAAAGAGCGCGGGTATGAAGAGCTCGTTACGCGCTTTTTTGCCTATGGTGATGGGCTTTCTGGCTACAAGGATCGACCAGCCGATTTCATCTTCAGCTACGCCAAGAAGAAGAATCTGGAATTCAAAGCATCTCCTTCACTTGCCGACGACTATCGCCGCCGTTTCTGGGAGATGCTGGACTTTGTTGAGCGCGTCTTCCCCTACGGCTTCCGCAAGATCGGGACGGGGAATGCAACGCCGCGTGCCCGATTTGAAGCAATTGCGATCGGCTCTTCTCTCGCTTTGAGGGATTCGCCGGAGATTGCCTCACGCGACCGCAGTGAGATTGGCGTGGACTCGTGGATTCAGGGCCCCGAGTTTATGAAGATCACGGGATCCGACGGAGCCAATGCCCGATCGCGACTGGAGGGGCGTATTAATTTCGTTCGCGACCGGCTGATTCGGCAGTGAACGCATCGGATCTTCTGCCGTTCTTCGAAGAGAGGTATGGAGAAGTCGACGCCTACCTCAATTTACTTGAAGAGATGGAGAAGGCCGCCCAGTCTGGTGCACCGCGTTTGGAGGGGTCGGGATATAAGATCACTGCCCTCCAGCAGAAGATCTTGTACTCCAGCTTGTATCTCCAGCTGTATAACCTTGTTGAAGCAACTGTGTCGCGATGCGTGGGTGCTATAACGAGAGCGGCAACAGCAGCTGACCAGTGGCAGCCCCATCAGCTCAATGAGGAGCTGCAGAGGGAATGGGTCCGCTCCATGGCCCGTACGCACACAGAGCTGAGTCCGGACAATCGGCTGAAGTTCGCTATGCAGCTAAGCGATCACATCGTCCAGCAATTGCCGGTGAGTGAGTTTATCGTAGAGGCTGGTGGGGGTGGCAATTGGGACGATGAGGCGATCTACAGCATCGGGAAGCGCCTGGGCTGCGTGATCTCCATCACTCCCCCCACTCGCCAGGCGGTGAAGGCCAAGCTGCGAGACGGTGCCGGCCCGCTAAAGCTGGTCAAGATCAGGCGGAACGCCCTGGCGCATGGATCCGTCTCCTTCGTCGACTGCGCTGATGGCGTGGCCGTCATCGAGCTCCGCCAGATGGCTGAGAGCGTCGAGGGATACCTACGCGAAGTGATACACTGCTTTATTCGCTATATTGAAACCTATAACTTTCTTCGGTTGGATTGCCGGCCGAGTGGTGGTGCCCCATGAAGCCTAAGACTCCCAGAATTTCCGCAGTCGACCTTTTCTGCGGTGTGGGTGGGCTTACGCATGGATTGGTGCGAAGTGGCGTCGATGTTCGGGCTGGGATTGATCTCGACCCGTCGTGTAGGTATCCGTACGAGGCCAACAACTCGGCAGTCTTCGTCGAGCGGGATGTCAATGAAGTGACGCCGGCTGAGATTAAATCCTACGTAGGCGGACGAAAGGGCTACTCGCTATTGGCGGGATGTGCCCCCTGTCAGCCATTTTCGACCTACAGTCAGAGCGGTCGCAGCAAGAAACGTGGGCTGGATTGGCAGCTTGTATCAAAGTTTGGCGAGCTGGTTTCCCAGGTGCAGCCAGATCTGGTGACGATGGAGAATGTTCCTCAGCTCCAAGACCATGAAGTTTTTGAGCAGTTTCTTGGTAACCTCCACGGTTATAGCGTTAGTGCGTCGGTCGTTGAGTGTATCAAAATCGGTGTTCCGCAATCCCGAAAGAGGCTCGTTGTTATCGCGTCGAAGCTGGGCGCGCTGGAGATTGAGGCCGTAGGTAAGAAGGGGAATTCCGTTCGAACCGTGCGGCAAGAGATTGCTGACCTTCCGCCGATTGCGGCCGGCGAGAAGCATGCAGATGACCCTCTTCATGCAGCTTCGTCTCTCAGTGAAGTTAATATGAAGCGCATCCGTGCGTCCAAGCCGGGCGGGACCTGGCGAGATTGGGATCCTGAGCTTCTTGCGGCATGCCATCGCAAAACGACTGGCGCTACGTACCCCAGTGTGTACGGGAGGATGGAATGGGATGCGCCCGCACCCACCATCACCACCCAGTGTTTCGGTTATGGAAATGGGCGTTTTGGTCACCCTGAGCAGGACAGGGCCATCTCGTTGCGAGAGGCTGCCATGCTTCAAACATTTCCGAGAGACTATAAGTTTCTAGCAGATGATGAAACTGTCACCTTCAGTCGCCTGGGGCGGTTGATCGGCAATGCGGTTCCGGTACGCCTGGGTGAGGTTATCGGAGAGATCTTGGTTGAGCATGTGCGTAAAGCGGAAAAGGGAACTCTTCGTCCCATTTCCGAGGAGCTGAGCGGGCGACTTTTCTAGGCGCCCGCGTCCGCGGTCCTGCCCCCAGCAACCCGGTTAGCTATTGGGTGGGATGCTGATCAGCCATAGCGAGCCGATACCGACGTGGAGCGACCGCGCGCCAGCACACGTGGCTTCCTTCAGTAAGCGCGACTTTAAGCGATTCAACCGGAGGCCTGGCGCTTGCCTTGCCCACCACTTCCCCAACTCCCATCCCGTCCGCCGTCGACCCACACGCATGTGGAGCAGGCGCGGTGCCGGGCGTCCAGGTGGAGCGCCCAACTGGACGAACGACCTGGACGCCCGGTGCCGTGTCTGCTCGGCTTGTCCTGGGTCGACGGCGGACGGGATGGGAGTTCCCCGCCTCAGCCCCATCCGGCCGGCACTCGCGAGCGGCGCCCCCGCCATCCCGGTGCTTGTTGCGCCCCCGCCGGAGGCATGTCGGTGAGCGATGGACCCAGCGGCCCGTAGGGCTCGACTCATGCCCTTGGGCCTATCCCACTCGTAGGGGCGGGCGTCGGCGCAGCGCGCGCGGAGCGGGCCGAAGGCAGGAGCGTCGCGCGGAGCGGAGCCGGGAAGCCCGCCCGGCGGAGCGGAGCGCAGCCGGGTGCTTGATGAAGTAGGGAAACTCTTACCGCGTCGCCGGCCTCAGAGCGCGAAGGGCTCGTATGCCATGGCTCGGTCCACGATCTTCTCGGCGCTCAGGTTGGGATCGAAGTCCCAGTAGATGTAGTCGCTGATGTGCGGGCACCGCAGTGCCAGCCTCAGGGCGTTCACGGTCGCGTCGGCTTCGGCCTCATCGGTGATGCTGCCGTCCATGAGCTGTGCAACTAGTCGTACCGCTTCGTCGCGCGTCACGCTGTGAGGAGCTGGCGGCCGTCGTGGCTGCGGACGTGAGGGCCCGCGTTGTCCAGGGCGTCCAGGAGGCGGATCGCGTAGACCTCGGACATCTGGGCTGCGACCTCGTCCGGGGTCAGCCAGGCAACCGCGGTTGATTCTTCCGAGGTGCGCTCGGTGCCGCCGGACGGCTTGCAGCGGAAGACCAAGGCGACGATGCCGCGCGTGGTGTTCTTGTAGACCCCGGTGAGCTCGTCTACCTCGACCTCGATGCCCGTCTCCTCCAAGACCTCGCGGCGGACGCCGGCCTCCGGGGGCTCGGTGAGTTCGAGGACTCCGCCCGGCAGTTCCCACGTCCCGTTGTCCGCGCGGCGGATCGCCAGGATCCGGCCGTCCTCGCGTAGCACTGCCCCGGCGACGGACACGGAGTGCAGTGGCGTTGACTTGTCCTGCGGGGAACCCGTACTCATGTACAGGAGCATAGGAGGAAGAGAAGGACTATGGGAACCGCAGTGGGAGGTGGCAGGGCCGTACCTCGGTACGTGCAGATCGCCGACGACATCGTCCAGCAGATCCGCGCCGGGGTACTGAGTGCCGGCGACATGGTGCCGAGTGAGTCCGAACTGGTGGAGCGCTACGGCGTCTCCGGCGGAACGATCCGCAAGGCCATGGTGGAGGTCCGCGCGAGCGGCCTGGTGGAGACGCGGCACGGCAAGGGGTCGCTGGTGAAGGCCCGGCCGCCGGTACGGCACCGGTCCTCGGACCGCTTCCGGCGTACGCATCGGCAGGAGGGCAGGGCGGCGTACCTCGCCGAGTCCGCGCAGTCCGGGGCCGAGGCCAAGGTGAGCGTGCTGTTCATCGGACCTCTGGAGGCTCCGGAGGAGATCGCCGAGAGGCTCGGAGTCACTGCGGGAACAAAGGTCCTGGCTCGGCGGCGCCTGTACTTCCGGAACGGGACGCCGGTCGAGACGGCTACCTCGTACCTGCCCTGGGATGTGGTCAAGGACATCCCGGAACTGTTCGCCGAGAACCCCGGCCCGGGTGGCATCTACGCCCGGCTTGAGGATCAAGGTCACGTCTTCGTGGAGTTCGTAGAGACACTCCAGGCAAGGCCGGCCGCCAAGGCGGAGGCAACGGAGCTGGTGCTCAGTCCGGGCGCCCCGGTCGTGCATCTGCTCCGCGAAGCCGTCACGGAGGAAGGCCGGGTGGTGGAGGTCTGCGACACCCTCATGGCCGCTGATCAGTTCGTCTTCGAGTACCGGATTCCGGCGCGCGACTGACGCTCGCTCAACTCTCTGCAACCCGCTGCGATTTCCTCGCGTAGCGGGTTGACTCATGTATAGGAGTCAGGCACTCTTTTTCATATCACTCATGTACATGAGTGCCGGAGTTCGACCTCTATAGAGGAGTGATCTGCTGTGCGTCAGATTCCCGTCGACACCACCGGCGCGACCGTGATGGTCGCCCAGCCCCCGCAGCTCAAGCTGCGCGACAAGAAGACCGGTCAGGTCGCCGTCGACAACGAGAGCGGCAACAACCTGATGACCGTGGACGTGCTGTTCGTGATGAACGGCAACGCCGAGGTCATCTCCGTGACCGTGGCGGAGCCCGACATTTCCGGGGAGCTGGCCATGGGTACCCCGGTCGCGCTGACCGGCCTGGTCGCCCGGCCGTGGGAGAACGAGTTCAACGGTCAGAAGCGCCACGGGATCAGCTTCCGTGCCGTCGCCGTCACCTCGCTGGCCAAGGCGGGCTGAGCATGACCGCCTTATGGGTCACGCTGCTGGTGGTCCTCGCGTTGGCGCTCGTACTGCGCTGGCAGCGGCCCACCTGGTACTGGATGACCTTCGGGGTCACCTTCGCGGTGATCCGGGTCCTGGTCCGCTACCGCGCGGTGATGGACGCCTGCGGGCTCACCGTCCCGCCCTCCCGCTGGCGGCTCACCGTGGCCCGAGTGGCCAACCGCCCCGTTCCCGAGTCCCGCTCGCCGCGCATCCTGAGGCTGCGGCCCACCGCGACCGGCCTCGTCCTACGGCTGAAACTCCGGCCCGGACAGGACGCGTTCGACTTCTCCGCCTCCTCCGACCGGCTGCGGCACTCCTTCACCCTTCACAACGTCGTCTCCCGGGAGATCCGCTCCGGCGTCGTAGAGCTGCGGATGACCGGATACGACGTACTCAAGCGGGTACGGATGCCAGTCGCCCGATCCGCCGAAGTGCTGCGGATACCCGTTGCTCTGCGTGAGGACGGGCAGGTTCACCACCGGGACTACCGAGAGGTCCCGCACGCCCTGAACGTCGGGGCGACCAAATCGGGCAAATCCGTCTACCAGCGCACGCTGGTCGCGGGGCTGGCCTCGCAGAACGTCGCGCTCGTCGGAATCGACTGCAAGAACGGCGTGGAACTCGCGCCGCTGACAAGGCGCTTCACCGCGCTCGCTGACAATCCGGCCGCCGCGGCTGATCTGCTGACCGCGCTCGTCCAGTACATGGGCCGGGTGTACGAGGTCATCCGGGCCGAGCAGCGCATCAGCGCAGACCTGCCGGATACGGAGATCACCGCCGACATCTGGGACCTGCCCGCGCACCTTCGCCCGGTCCCCGTCGTGGTCCTCGTGGACGAGGTCGCGGAACTCGCCCTCGCCGCCAATAAGGCCGAAGAAGCCCGGCGAGACCGGATCGTCACTGACTTGGTCCGCCTCGCTCAGCTCGGCCGCGCCGCCGGCATCCACCTGGAGGTCTGCGGCCAGCGCTTCGGCTCGGAACTCGGCAAGGGGATCACCATGCTCCGAGCCCAGCTCACCGGCCGTACCGCCCACCGCGTCAACGACGAGACCTCCGCGAACATGGCCTTCGGCGACATCTCACCGGACGCCGTCCTCGCCGCCGTCCAGATCGACAGGGACCGCCCCGGCACCGCCGTGGCAGGGGACTCCTCCGGCGGCTGGTCCCGCATCCGGGCCCCGCACACGACGCTGCGCCAGGCTGTGGACATCTGCAACGCCCACGCCCACCGCACCCCGGTGATTCCGGAGCTGGAGCCCTTCCGGCCCGTGCTCCCGGCCCGCGTACTCGTCGGCAAGGTGCAGCCGAAGCCCACCACAGCAGGTGCCTTCTAAGCACCTGGCCCACCCCTGGTCGGCGCGACCTCAACGCGCCAGGTCCCTACCCACCCATGCCCGAAACGGAGGTGAAGACCATGGCCCGCCTGGTCCGCCCGGACGCCGTCCTCGTCCAGGCCGTCATCGCCGGAGCCCTCTCCTTCGCCCACCTTCACGACCTCGCCGCGGCCGCCGGACAGGATGGCTGGAAAGCCTGGGCCTACCCCATCAGCGTGGACCTGCTCCTCGTCGCCGCCTGGCACCGCCTCCGCACCCTGCGGGACGCGGGAGAACCCTCGCGCTCCGCCTGGTCCTGGTTTGCCGTCGCTCTCGCCGCCTCGCTCGGCGCGAACGTCGCGACCGCCGGCCTTCTCGACCTCGGCGACGTGCCCGCGTGGCTGCGCATCCTCGTCGCCGGGTGGCCCGCCCTCGCCTTCCTCGGCGGCACGCTCCTGGTCCACCGGCCTACGTCGTCTCCTGAGCCGGACCCGGAGCCCGTGCAAGCACCTCAGCCCGTGGTCGACCGGGCGACAGAACCCGGCGTACAGGACGCCCCGGTTCCCGCCCTGCCTGCCCCGGCGCCGCCGGTCAGCGCTCCGCCCGCCCTCGTCGCACACGCCCAGAAGATCGCCGCCGACCACCGCAACCGGACCGGCTCGGACATCGACACCGAGACCCTGCGCGCCCGGCTCGGCGTCCCACCCCAGATGGCCGACGCCATCGCCGCCCAGCTCGCCTGACAGGAGATGCCATGCCCGCTCGGATCAACTTCCGCTCGCTGATGAAGATCGGCCCCGTCCAGATCGGCACCTACCGCGACCGCCACGGCCGCACCAAGGACGCCGCCGTCTGCACCAACGACGGTTGCGGCTGGTCATCCGACTACAGCTCTTCGACCGCCGCCCAGCTCGCCGCCCGCTCCCACCGCTGCCGCGTCAGCTGACCCGAAAGGCCACACGTCATGGACGTCCCGCTCTGGTTCGCCCTCCTCGTCGTCGGTGTCCTCGGCTACAAGCTCATCCGCCCGCCGCTCTGGCTCGTCGCCGTGATCCTCCTCGGCGGCTTCCTCCTCGCGGACAGCTTCCTCGCCCCGGCCATCGACACCGCGATCAACAAGTAGCCCGTCCCGAAAGGAGAACGACCGTGTTCAAGCCCCAGTACCCCCGGCCCGACACCTACACCCCGGCGACCATCCGCCCGACTCCCGCGCCCATCGAGCACACGGAGTCGACCTCGCCCCCCGCGAAGTCCCCGACCGCCCTCGGCGGCCTGGTCCAGCAGTCGCCCGGCACCGCACTCGCCCTCGCCGCCGGCGGAGTCGCCGGAGTCCTCGCCCTGGCCTCCGTCGCCGTCTCGCTGCTTCTGGCCGTCGCCGTCACCGCGGTCGCCCTGTCCGTCAGCGCCGTCGTCCTGCTCTTCCTCGTCCGCGCTCTGCGCCAGGAGTTCAAGAGCCACTGACCGGCCCCGGGACGGCCTCAACCGCCAAGTTTCCGCCGTCCCGGCGCCGTGCTCCTGCCCGATCCAACGAACCGGAAGGAACCAACATCATGGCCCAGCCCATGGCCCTGCCCGCCCAGCCCTGCCCCGATTGCGGCGGCTTCCCCGCAGTAAAGGTGACCCTCGGCGGCCGCGACCGTACCGGCGCCCTGCGCACCATCACCGCCCACTGCCCGGCTTGCCACGGCACCGGCGAGCGATTCGCCCGCCGCGTCGTCGTCACCTCGGCCGGGCGGTGAACACCATGCTGACCGACATCGACTTGAACAACCCGCTGACCGCGCAGACCGCCGTGTTCGCGGCCCTCGCCCAGCTGGCGGAACTGCATCCGGACCTGCCCGGTGCCTACATCACCACCAGCCAGATCACGCCCCACGAGGCGCACGTCCTCCTCGACAGCCCGGCCGACCTGGAGGCATGGCGCCTCGCCACCCACACCGACGTCGGCGACGTGCAGCTCATTGACCTCAAGGGCGACGTGCAGCTCCTGTTCACGGCACCGTTCGGCCGGATCACCCTCAGGATCTACACCATCTTCACCCCCGCGTCCCTGGCGGTGGCCGCGTGACCTACCCCACGACCCTCGCGGACCTGGACCCCGGCCTCCTCGGCGACATGCTGAGGGTGGCCGGGGCCCGCGGTTACGCCCGCTGGGAAGACCAGATTTACCGCACGGGCGGGTGCTCCGACCCGATCCACATCACCGGCTGGACCGTCGTCAAGGACAAGACATCCGGCGAGATCCTGCACCGCTACTCCACCGAGAACGAACCCGGCGCCCGCCTCCGGATCGCCTGCGGAAACCGCCGCGCCTCCCGCTGCCCCGCCTGCGCCTGGACGTACGCGGGCGACACCTACCACCTGATCCGGGCCGGGCTCGCCGGAGACGACCGCCGCGACATCCCCGCCACCGTCCGCGAACACCCCCGCGTCTTCGCCACCCTCACCGCCCCGTCTTTCGGCCCGGTCCACAACCGCCCCGCCGGCCGCCCCTGCCGCTGCGGCCGGCACCACCAGGAGGACGCCGCCGAACTCGGCGCCGCCCTCGACCCGACCACCTACGACTACGCCGCGGCCGTCCTCTTCAACAACCACGCCGGGCAGCTCTGGCAACGCTTCACGACCCGACTGCGCCGCGAGATCGCCGCCTCCGCCGGACTGACCCAACGGGAGCTTCACGACACAGCCCACATCTCCTACGGCAAGGTGGCCGAGTTCCAGAAGCGTGGGGCGATCCACTTCCACGCCGTGATCCGCATCGACGGACCCGCCGGCCCCTCCAGCCCGCCGCCCTCCTGGGCCAGCACTGAACTCCTCGACCGCTCGATCCGGGCCGCCGTCGCCCACTCGTACACGTCGATCACGGTCCCGGCCGCCGCCGACCAGCCCGCGCGCACCTTCCGCTGGGGTGCCCAGCTCGACATTCGCCCCATCAAGGCGTTCGGAGACGGCTCCGACATCACCGAACAGGCCGTCGCCTCCTACGTCGCGAAGTACGCCACCAAAGCGGCTGAGAACACCGGCACCCTCGACCGCCGCATCGGCAACCGCGAGGCCCTGGTCCTCCTCGACGTGCCCCACCACACCGCCCGCCTCATCGGGGCCTGCCTCGACCTCGACCCGCTCTACCCGGACCGCCGCCTCGCCGCCTGGTCGCACATGCTCGGCTTCCGCGGCCACTTCTCCACCAAGTCCCGCCAGTACTCCACCACTCTCGGCGCCCTCCGCCAGACCCGCGCCGACTACCGCGCCGCCCAGGAACGCGAAGCACGCGGCCTCGCCGACACCGAACCGGACACCGTCCTCGTCCTCGCCTCCTGGCAATACGCCGGCCACGGCCACACCCCCGGCGAATCCGTCCTCGCCGCCACCATCGCCCGCGACATCCAACTCAACCGCCAGACCGCCCGCGAAGCCCTGCAAGGAGAGCAGCATGAATGAGCGCTACCTCAGCGTCGTCCAGGTCGCCGAACTGCTCGGCACCACCGTGCGGTTCCCGCGCCGCCTGATCGAGGAGCGACGGATCACCTACGTGAAGGTCGGCAGGCACGTCCGCATCCCGGAGAGCGCCGTGCGGGAGTACATCGCCGCCCACACCGTCGAGCCGCGCCGCCGCCGTTTGGGGGTGGCTGCCTGATGGCCGCGAAGCGCCGGCAGTTCGGGCGGGTGCGGAAGCTGCCCTCAGGTCGGTACCAGGCTCGGTACGTCGGCCCAGACGGGCAGCTGCGTCCCGCTCCGGAGACGTTCCGCACCAAGAGGGACGCGGATGACTGGCTCGCCGACAAGCAGACCGAGATGCGGCGGGGGGACTGGCACGACCCGGACGCGGGGAAGGTCGCCTTCGGTCCCTATGCCCTCGCCTGGATCAAAGAGCGCGAGCTCACCAGCACCACCCGGCAGCTCTACGGGTCCCTGCTCAAGCACCACCTGGAGCCGGTCCTCGGCTCCATCAACCTGGCGGAGATCTCGCCGCCCCTCGTGCGGCGCTGGCGCGCCGACAAGCTCGCCGCCAGCACCGGGCCCACCGTGGCCAAGGCGTACGCCCTCCTGCGCGCCATCCTGGGCACCGCCGTGTCAGACCAGCTGATCCGGCGGAACCCGTGCCAGGTCAAGGGAGCCAGCACCGTCCACACGCCGGAGCGGCCGACCGCCACCGTGCAGGAGGTGTACGCGCTGGCCGATGTGATCCAGCCGCGCTATCGCACCCTGGTGCTCATGGCCGGGTTCCTCGGCCTGCGCTGGGGTGAGCTGATCGGCCTGCACCGTCGGGACATCGACTTGGAGCACGGCAGCGTGCGCGTCCGGCGGTCCGTCGCCGAGCTGGGGAACGGGCAACGGGAGATCAAGGCGCCCAAGAGCGCCGCGGGCAAGCGGACGGTGTCCATCCCCGGCGTGATCCTCCGGGACATCTGCGAACACCTGAGTCTGTACGCCGAACCGGGCGCTGATGGGCGTGTCTTCATCGGGGCGAAGAAGGCCACCCCGCGCCGGAACCACTTCAACCGGCTGTGGCACAAGGCGTGTCGCGAGGCAGGGATCAAGGGGCTTCATTTCCATGATCTTCGGCACACGGGCAACACTCTGACCGCGTCCACGGGAGCCAGTACGCGGGAGCTGATGGCGCGAATGGGTCACAGCACAGCTCGCGCCGCGCTGATCTATCAGCACGCCAGCGCCGACCGGGACCGGCTGATCGCCGACGCACTGAGCGGGCTTGTGGAGAGGGGCAGAAGAGACACGGACGAGCGCAAGGGGCACGCGGGGGACACGGACGGCTGATCGGAGCCCCCGGGAACGACTCAGGGCCAGGTCGAGAAAACATCCTCTGACCTGGCCCTGAACTGTAGAGAGCGGGTGACGGGAATCGAACCCGCGTAGCTAGTTTGGAAGACTAGGGCTCTACCATTGAGCTACACCCGCACCGCGCGCGCCGTCAGGTCCGGGGACCGCGGCACGGACAGCATCCTAGCGGGTCGCGCGGGGGGATCGCACACCACATTTCGGTCCGCCGCCCCGCTCGTGTGCGCAGGCGCGGCCGTATCCCCGGGAAACCCGCGCGTCGGACCGTCTTCGGGCATGTACCCTACGTGTCGCACCGACGGGGTGTGGCGCAGCTTGGTAGCGCGTCCGCTTTGGGAGCGGAAGGTCGTCGGTTCGAATCCGGCCACCCCGACCAGTAGCACCTTCTCCACGCAGGTCCCCATGCTGCCGCCGGGCAGTGTCCCGGGCCCGCCTCACCGAAGATCGTCCCGGTGATCGCGTTGTGGGCTGATTGCCGCTTGCGGTTACTATGCAAGCTGCGTGCCCGTGTGTCTGATGCCGGGCCGAATCCGCTGAACCGCTGAATCGCAGCGTGACGGCAGAACCCCCAGCAGTCAGCCACAAGGAGACCGAACCGTGAAGAGCGCCGTGGAGACCCTGAACCCGACTCGGGTTCGGCTCACTGTTGAGGTGCCCTTCGAGGAGCTCAAGGACAGCCTCGACGCGGCCTACAAGAAGATCAACCAGCAGGTCACGGTGAAGGGCTTCCGCAAGGGCAAGATCCCGGCCCGCGTCATCGACCAGCGCTTCGGCCGCGGTGCGGTGCTGGAGGAGGCCGTCAACGACGCCCTTCCGAAGTTCTACACCGAGGCCGTCAACGAGGCCGACCTGAACCCGCTGGGTCAGCCCGAGGTCGACATCACGGAGCTGAAGGACGGCGAGCTGCTGACCTTCACCGCCGAGGTGGACGTCCGCCCCGAGATCGAGATCCCGGACTACTCCGGCATCGAGGTCACCGTGGACGCCGTCGAGGTCACCGACGAGGACGTCGAGAAGTCGGTCGAGCAGCTGCGCGACCGTTTCGCGTCCACGAAGGACGTCGAGCGCGCCGCCCAGGACGGCGACGTCGTCACCATCGACCTGGAGGCCAAGGTCGAGGGCGAGGTGCTGGAGGACGGTGTCGCCCAGGACGTCTCCTACACCATCGGCTCGGGCGAGCTCCTCGACGGCATCGACGAGGCCGTCAAGGGCCTGGAGGCCGGTGGCGAGGCCACCTTCACCTCCCAGCTCAAGGGCGGCTCCGCCGAGGGCAAGGACGCCGAGGTCACCGTCAAGGTCACCAAGGTCTCCGCTCGCGAGCTGCCGGAGCTGGACGACGAGTTCGCGCAGATGGCGAGCGAGTTCGACACCCTCGAAGAGCTCAAGGCGGACAGCCGCAAGCGCCTCGAGAACATGAAGCAGTACGACCAGGCCACCCAGGCCCAGGAGCGCGTCCTGGAGAAGTTCCTGGAGCTCGCGGAGATCCCCGTCCCCGAGAAGCTGCTCGCGGACGAGGTCCAGACCCGCAAGCACAACCTGGAGCACCACCAGCTCGGCCAGATGGGTCTGGACCTGGAGAAGTTCCTGGAGATCCAGGGCAAGACGGTCGAGGAGTTCGACGCCGAGACCGCCGAGCAGGCCGTCAAGGGCATCAAGACCCAGTTCCTGCTGGACGCCTTGGTCAACAAGGAGAAGCTGGGCGTCAACCAGGAGGAGCTCACCGAGCACCTCATGCGCCGCGCGCAGTCCTCCGGCATGTCCCCCGACCAGTTCGCCCAGGCGGTCGTCGAAGGCGGCCAGGTCCCGATGCTGGTCGGCGAGGTCGCCCGCGGCAAGGCCCTCGCGGTCGTCGTCGAGGCCGCCAAGGTCGTCGACACCAACGGTGAGGTCGTCGACCTCTCCGACGACGAGGACGAGGTCGAGACGGCCGCGGAGACGGTCGAGGCGGCCGTGGAGGCCGACGCCGAGACCGAGGGCGACGAGGCCAAGTAACACCCCGGGCGGGGCGCACGCGCCGCCCACCCCGCAGTGCCCCGGAGGGCCTGGACGCGGTCGCGTCCGGGCCCTCCGTCGTACCGCGGGAAGGGCCCGGGACCTTGCGCTCCGAGCGAACAGTTCGGGAAGCGGGATGGCGTTGTCCGACCTGCGCGTTAGGGTCCATGAATACGAGGGCACGGGAGTACCCGACGCCGGCGGACATCGTTCGCACCGGCTGGTCCGCGCCCCAGAAAGAGACGCTGAGACGGCATGTGGCCGTCGGAGACGAGCAGGTGGATACGTGACGAATCTGAAGCCTTACGCCGCGGGTGAGCCGTCCATCGGTGGTGGCCTCGGCGACCATGTCTACAACCGGCTGCTCAGCGAGCGCATCATCTTCCTCGGCCAGCAGGTCGACGACGACATCGCCAACAAGATCACCGCGCAGCTCCTCCTCCTGGCCGCCGAGCCGGAGAAGGACATCTACCTGTACATCAACAGCCCCGGCGGCTCGGTGACGGCCGGCATGGCGGTGTACGACACCATGCAGTACATCAAGAACGACATCGTCACCATCGGCATGGGCATGGCGGCCTCCATGGGCCAGTTCCTGCTCACCGGCGGTACGGCCGGCAAGCGCTTCGCGCTCCCGAACACCGACATCCTGATGCACCAGGGCTCCGCCGGCATCGGCGGCACCGCTTCGGACATCAAGATCCAGGCCCAGTACCTGCTGCGCACCAAGCAGCGGATGGCCGAGATCACCGCTCACCACTCCGGCCAGACCGTGGAGACCATCATCCGCGACGGCGACCGCGACCGCTGGTTCACTGCGGAGGAGGCCAAGGAGTACGGCCTCATCGACGAGATCATCTCCGCCGCGTCCCTGGTCCCCGGCGGTGGCGGCACCGGGGCCTGATCCCCGGCCCCGCACCAGGCAAGCTCCCGCCCGCAGAACGCCACCAGGATGGTGAACACCCAGATGCACATGAACAACCTCTCTCCCGCGAGCGGCCTCTACACCGGCCCTCAGGTGGACAACCGGTACGTGATCCCGCGTTTCGTCGAGCGCACCTCGCAGGGTGTGCGCGAGTACGACCCGTACGCGAAGCTCTTCGAGGAGCGCATCATCTTCCTCGGCGTGCAGATTGACGACGCGTCCGCCAACGACGTCATGGCCCAGCTGCTGTGCCTGGAGTCGATGGACCCGGACCGCGACATCTCCATCTACATCAACAGCCCCGGTGGCTCCTTCACCGCGCTGACGGCGATCTACGACACGATGCAGTTCGTGAAGCCGGACATCTCGACGGTCTGCATGGGCCAGGCGGCCTCCGCCGCCGCCGTCCTGCTCGCCGCCGGTACGCCCGGCAAGCGTCTGGCCCTGCCCAACGCCCGTGTCCTGATCCACCAGCCGTCCGGCGGCACCGGCCGCGAGCAGCTCTCCGACCTGGAGATCGCGGCCAAGGAGATCCTGCGCATGCGAGACCAGCTGGAGACCATGCTGGCCAAGCACTCGACCACGCCGATCGAGAAGATCCGCGACGACATCGAGCGCGACAAGATCCTCACTGCCGAGGACGCACTGGCGTACGGCCTGATCGACCAGGTCGTCTCCACCCGCAAGAGCACCGCGGTCTGATCCTTGCCGCGAGTTGGCGTGGTCACGCTGTCGCATTCGGCGATGTGAACCACGTCAAGGGGGCCCCGTTGGGGGCCCCCGGCAAGGTACCGTCGGATATGAGGCACCAGGAGCCGCTGAACCAGGCGTCTCCCAGGCGAAGGGGAAGCACCTCGTGGCACGCATCGGTGACGGCGGCGATCTGCTCAAGTGCTCGTTCTGCGGAAAGAGCCAGAAGCAGGTGAAGAAGCTCATCGCAGGACCCGGTGTGTACATCTGCGACGAGTGCATCGACCTCTGCAACGAGATCATCGAAGAGGAACTCGCGGAGACCTCCGAGGTCCGCTGGGAAGAACTCCCCAAGCCCCGTGAGATCTACGAGTTCCTGGAGAGCTACGTCGTCGGCCAGGAGCCGGCGAAGAAAGCGCTCTCCGTAGCGGTCTACAACCACTACAAGCGGGTCCAGGCCGGCGAGAACGGCGGCGCGCAGGGTCGGGACGACGCGATCGAGCTCGCGAAGTCCAACATCCTGCTGCTCGGCCCCACCGGCTCCGGCAAGACCCTGCTGGCCCAGACGCTGGCCCGCATGCTCAACGTCCCGTTCGCCATCGCCGACGCGACGGCGCTGACGGAGGCCGGGTACGTCGGCGAGGACGTCGAGAACATCCTGCTCAAGCTGATCCAGGCGGCCGACTACGACGTCAAGAAGGCCGAGACCGGGATCATCTACATCGACGAGATCGACAAGGTCGCCCGCAAGAGCGAGAACCCGTCGATCACGCGCGACGTGAGCGGCGAGGGCGTCCAGCAGGCGCTCCTGAAGATCCTGGAAGGCACGACCGCTTCGGTCCCGCCGCAGGGCGGCCGCAAGCACCCGCACCAGGAATTCATCCAGATCGACACGACGAACGTGCTCTTCATCGTGGGCGGCGCCTTCGCCGGCCTGGAGAAGATCATCGAGTCGCGTGCGGGCGCCAAGGGCATCGGCTTCGCGGCGACGATCCGCTCGAAGCGGGAGATCGAGGCGAGCAACCAGTTCCAGGAAGTCATGCCGGAGGACCTGGTGAAGTTCGGGATGATCCCCGAGTTCATCGGCCGCCTCCCCGTGATCACCTCGGTCCACAACCTGGACCGCGAGGCGCTGCTCCAGATCCTGATCGAGCCGCGCAACGCGCTGGTGAAGCAGTACCAGCGGCTGTTCGAACTCGACGGTGTCGAGCTGGACTTCGAGCGCGAGGCGCTGGAGGCCATCGCGGACCAGGCGATCCTGCGCCAGACGGGCGCGCGCGGCCTGCGCGCCATCATGGAAGAGGTCCTGATGTCGGTGATGTACGAGGTCCCGTCCCGCAAGGACGTGGCCCGCGTGGTCATCACCGCCGATGTGGTCCGCTCCAACGTCAACCCGACGCTGGTCCCGCGCATCGTCCCCAAGGACCAGGGCCCGCACGAGAAGTCGGCCTAGCCGCAACGGACATGCGCGAAGGGGCGCCCCCGGCCGGGGGCGCCCCTTCGCGTAGTTTCGATCAGACCTTGACGCGGGCGGTCTTGTAGAGCTTCGCGGTGAGGTCCGCGGTCTGCTCCATGGTGTAGCCCGGCCTGCCCGCGAGGATGGAGGCCACGTCCGAGGCGCTGACGACGCTCAGCGTGCTGTAATCACCCCAGATGCAGATGGGGATCGTCATGTCCTTGGGGCCCTTGGAGGCGGTGTCCTTGAAGGTCACCTTGATCTCCTGGCACTTCAGCACGGCCCCCTTGAACCCGACGGGGTTGATCTCCTTGGGGCTCCCGACGAGTTCGGCGGTCGCGTCCTTCTTGCCCTCGGCGGCCTTCAGCTTGGCCATGGCGAAGTACCCGTCCACGGTCTTCTCGGGGTCGGCGATCTGGCCGTAGACGCCCTGGAAGTTGAGGCCCTTCATCGACAACGGGTTCTTCGGGTCGCCGGCCAGGTACTCCATGCCCACCTGGGAGGCATTCTTGATGCCCGCCGCTTCGGCCTCCTTCTTGTCCTGGTCGGAGAAGGGCTTCTGCTGGTACTTCGGGTCCTGCTTGAAGTCGTCCACCGACTGCGGTGCGACCAGCTTGTAGCCCTTGGTGTCCGCCGCCACCTTGCCCGAGGCGCCGCCGCCCTTGGTGAAGTACCAGCCGCCCGCCGCGATCACCGCGACGACCACGATCGCGCCGATGACCACGCCGGCCTTCGACTTCTTCGGCGGCTGCTGCGGGGGCATGCCGCCGTACGGGGGCTGCGGGGGCATGCCCGGCTGCGGGTAGCCATACGGCTGCTGCGGGGGCTGTTGCGGGTAGCCCGGCTGCTGCGGGTAGGACTGCGGGGGCTGTTGCGGGTAGCCGTAGCCGGGCTGCGGGGCGGGCTGCCCGTAGGGTCCGGGCTGCTGCTGCTGCTGCGGCGGCGGGCCCCCGTACGGTCCAGGCTGCTGCGGCTGCTGACCGTACGGCCCCGGCTGGTTGTAACTCATGACCCGCGTCCCCCTTTAGGAACTTCTTATGTTGGTCATATCTTGGCCGAAGTTCCCGCAGCTCCGGGCTCCGGGCCCCCAGGCGTTACCGAACTACGACGCCCGGACCTCCATCACGCCCCGCAACGCCCGGGTCTCCTCCGCGAGCGCGGCGAGCGCGACCGGCTCGTTCTCCACGGGAACCGTGACGGTGACGAGCGAGCTGTGGTCCGCCCACATGCACACCGGGAGCGTGCCGGCGTCGACGTGGACCGTGCCGCACCGCATGGCGGCGCCCTCCGGCGTCCCGGCCGGCTCCGGGACCGCGTCCGCCGCCCCCATGTCGTGGAGGCCGCGGGTCAGCACCGAGCCCGGGTCCCGGTCGTCGAACCGGCCGGCCGCCCCGCTGACCACCAGCCGCGCGGTGCCCGACCGGTCGGCGTAGACCACGGCGACCTGCTTGGTGCCCGGCTTCCGCGGGCCCTGCCCCAGCTTGATCGCGTCGACGCGCGGCCCGGAGTCCTGGAGCGTCAGGCCCTGGAAGGAGGCGGGCGGCGCCAGCCGGTACCGTCCGGCGTCGGACGGGCCGCCGTCGAGGACCGCGGTCACGGCCGCCTTGCCGGCGACCACGCCCACGACGGCTCCCAGCGCCACCCCGACCTTCACGAGCAAGCGCTTCTTCGGCGGGACGTTGGGGACGGACGCGTAGGGATGTGTCGAAGGGGCCGCGGCGGGCTGCCCGGTGATCTCGTTCATGCGCCCAGTCAGGCCGACCGGTCATGCTCCGGTCAAGGCGAGCCGCAGGGTGGAACGGATTCGTAACGCGGGTGGGGCCGCCCGTATCCTGTCGTGCGTGACCGAGAACACGCAGACACCCAGCAGCCCCCCCTCCGAACTGCCGACCCAGTACGCGCCGGCCGAGGTAGAGGGGGCGCTGTACGAGCGTTGGGTAGAGCGCGGGTACTTCGAGGCCGACGCCAAGAGCGAGAAGCCGGCGTACACCATCGTCATCCCCCCGCCGAACGTCACCGGATCCCTCCACCTCGGCCACGCCTTCGAGCACACGCTGATCGATGCCCTGACCCGGCGCAAGCGCATGCAGGGGTACGAGACCCTGTGGCAGCCCGGCATGGACCACGCCGGCATCGCCACGCAGAACGTCGTCGAGCGTGAGCTCGCCAAGGAGGGCAAGTCACGCCACGACCTGGGCCGCGAGGCCTTCGTCGAGCGCGTCTGGCAGTGGAAGGACGAGTCGGGCGGGCAGATCGCCGGCCAGATGCGGCGTCTCGGTGAGGGACTGGCATGGAGCCGGGACCGCTTCACCATGGACGAGGGCCTGTCCCGTGCCGTCCAGACCATCTTCAAGAAGCTCTACGACGACGAGCTGATCTACCGTGCCGAGCGCATCATCAACTGGTGCCCCCGGTGTCTCACGGCCATCTCCGACATCGAGGTCGACTACCAGGAGGACGACGGCGAGCTCGTCTCCATGCAGTACGGGGAGGGTGAGGACACGATCGTCGTCGCCACCACCCGTGCCGAGACGATGCTCGGTGACACCGCCGTCGCCGTCCACCCCGACGACGAGCGCTACGCCCGCCTCATCGGGAAGCAGATCAAGCTGCCGCTGACGGACCGCACCATCCCGGTCGTCGCCGACACGCACGTCGACCCGGAGTTCGGCACTGGCGCCGTCAAGGTGACCCCGGCGCACGACCCGAACGACTTCGCCATCGGTCAGCGCCACGACCTCGAGTCCATCGAGGTCCTCGACGAGCGCGGCGTCATCACCGTCCACGGTCCCTTCCAGGGCCTGGACCGCTTGGAGGCGCGCTCCGCGATCGTCGCCGCCCTGCGCGCCGAGGGCCGGATCGTCGCCGAGAAGCGTCCGTACGTCCACTCCGTGGGCCACTGCTCGCGCTGCAAGACGACGCTGGAGCCGCGCCTGTCGATGCAGTGGTGGGTCAAGGTCGAGACCCTCGCCAAGGCCGCCGGCGACGCGGTCCGCGACGGTCGGGTCAACATCCATCCGGCCGACATGTCGCAGCGGTACTTCGACTGGGTCGACAACCTCAACGACTGGTGTATCTCGCGCCAGCTGTGGTGGGGCCACCGCATCCCGGTGTGGCACGGCCCGAATGGCGAGCTGGTCTGCGTCGGCCCGGACGAGGAGCCGCCCACGGGCGAGGGCTGGACCCAGGACACCGACGTCCTCGACACGTGGTTCTCCTCCGGCCTGTGGCCGTTCTCCACGCTGGGCTGGCCGGAGCAGACGCCGGACCTGGAGAAGTTCTACCCGAACTCGGTCCTGGTCACCGGCTACGACCTGATGTTCTTCTGGGTCGCCCGAATGATGATGTTCGGCCTCTACGCGATGGACGGCCGGCCGCCGTTCCACACGATCGCGTTCCACGGCATGGTCCGCGACGAGTTCGGCAAGAAGATGTCGAAGTCGTTCGGGAACACGGTCGACCCGCTGGACTGGATGGACAAGTACGGCTCCGACGCCCTGCGCTTCACCCTGGCCAAGGGCGCCAACCCGGGCGTCGACGTCCCGATCGGCGAGGACTGGGTCCAGGCGTCCCGGAACTTCGCGAACAAGATCTGGAACGCCACCCGCTTCGCGATGATGAACGGCGCGACGGTGGAGGGCCCGCTGCCGGACGTGTCAGAGATGTCGGCGACCGACCGGTGGATCCTGTCGCGCCTGAACAAGGTCGTCGTCGAGGCGGACGCTTACTACGACGACTACCAGTTCGCCAAGCTCGCCGATGCCCTCTACCACTTCGCCTGGGACGAGGTCTTCGACTGGTACGTCGAGCTGTCCAAGACGACGTTCTTCGAGGGCGGCGACCAGGCGAAGGTCTCGGCACGCGTCCTGGGCGAGGTCCTCGACGTCACCCTGCGGCTGCTGCACCCGATCGTCCCGTTCGTCACGGACACCCTGTGGACGACGCTGACGGGCCGGGAGTCGGTCGTCATCGCCGAGTGGCCGAAGGACTCCGGGTTCCGCGACGAGGCCGCGGAGCAGGAGATCGAGTTGGTCCAGCAGGTCGTCACCGAGGTCCGCCGCTTCCGCTCCGACCAGGGCCTCCAGCCCGGCCAGAAGGTTCCGGCCCGCCTGGAGCTCGACGGCACCGCACTGGCCCCGCACGATGCCGCCATCCGCCAGGTGCTCCGCCTCCAGCCGGAGGGCGAGGGCTTCGCAGCCACCGCCTCCCTGCCGGTCGCTGGCGCCACGGTCTCGCTGGACCTGTCCGGCACCATCGACGTGGCCGCCGAGCGCAAGCGCCTGACCAAGGACCTCGGCGCCGCCGAGAAGGAGAAGCAGCAGGCGGAGGCGAAGCTGGGCAACGAGGCGTTCCTCGCCAAGGCGCCCGACAACGTCGTGGACAAGATCAAGGGCCGCCTCGCCAAGGCCGAGGTGGACATCGCACGCATCCAGGCCCAGTTGGCCGGTCTGCCGGAGGCGTAGGACCCCTCCCGGGCCCCGCACCGGGCGACATGCGAAGGCCCCCATACCGTCGGTCGGTGCGGGGGCCTTCGCCGTACGCCGTTCCCCGTCCGGAGTGCGGGACATCACCCGCGCGCCCCGGTTGCCCCCGTCCGATCGCCGGGGCCGACCCCGCATGAGGGAGGGTAGGCACGTCAAGCCCGTCGCCTCGGCGCTCCACCGGGTCGCGTCGGACGGCCGCCGGGTCACCGCGAGCCGGCCGGGATCACCGCCGGCGTCGCCATCCTGACGGCGACCCGCCGAGAACGACCCGCCGAGAACGACCCGCGGGGGCCCGGCGCCGATGCCGACGGCTTCGCTGGGGCGAGCGGGCTGCCGAGCGTGTCCATGTGGTCCCTCAGGGGGCGGATCGCGGTGAGGGGACCCGGCGCGCCCGAGGGTTTCCTTCGCTTCCGTCCCCACCGCCAGGGCCGTCGTCGTGCCGGTCCTGACCGCCGCCACGGACGGCTCATCGAGGACGATCCCGTGCCCCCGGGCGTAGACGAGGGTGTTCGCGGTCCCGAGGTCGATCCCCATGTCACGGCTGGACGCCGTCTTTTCGGTGCCGGCATGCGGCATCCGTTCCCCTCTCTGCTGCCGCAAGGCCCGCATAACGAAAGGGTCGCGAAGGCGGCCGAAGGTCCCGAAACGGCCGGGCGAAGGTCCCCCCGGTCCTCGTCCGTAGACTGGTCCCCGTGAGTGAGCAGCAGCCCGACAGCCACGGCCCCGATGACCTCGGCCGACCCTCCGACGCGATCGACGAGTTCGATCGGATCGTCGCGGAGGAATCCGACCGCGACCCCGACCTGGCGGTGATCGAGGCCGGCAGCCGCACCCTGCGCGCACACGGCGGAGCGCCACAGGGCGAGCAGGTGCCCGCAGCACCCGCCGACCCGGAGGTGGCCAAGGCCCTCCAGGAGGTGGAGCAGGAGCTGGCCGGCCGCTGGGGCGAGACCAAGCTGGAGCCGTCGGTCTCGCGCATCGCCGCGCTGATGGACGTCCTGGGCGAGCCGCAGCGCGCGTACCCCTCGATCCACATCACCGGCACCAACGGCAAGACCAGCACCGCCCGTATGGTCGAGTCCCTGCTGAACGCCTTCGACCTGCGCACCGGCCGTTACACCAGCCCCCACGTGCAGTCGGTGACCGAGCGGATCAGCCTGGACGGGGCGCCGATCAGCGCCGAGCGCTTCGTCGAGACCTACCACGACATCAAGCCGTACGTGGAGATGGTCGACGCGTCCGAGGAGTACCGGCTGTCCTTCTTCGAGGTGCTCACCGGGATGGCGTACGCGGCCTTCGCGGACGCGCCCGTCGACGCGGCGGTGGTCGAGGTCGGCATGGGCGGCTCGTGGGACGCGACCAACGTGATCGACGGGGCGGTCGCCGTGATCACCCCGATCAGCCTGGACCACACGGACCGGCTCGGCTCCACGCCGGCCGAGATCGCCGGGGAGAAGGGCGGCATCATCAAGCAGGGCGCCACCGTGATCCTGGCGCAGCAGCCGGTGGACGCGGCGCAGGTGCTGCTCAAGAAGGCCGTCGAGGTCGACGCGACCGTGGCCCGCGAGGGCATGGAGTTCGGCGTCGTCTCCCGCGAGGTGGCGGTCGGCGGCCAGATGCTGACCCTGCGCGGCATGGGCGGCGAGTACGACGGCATCTTCCTGCCCCTGTACGGCGCCCACATGGCGCACAACGCGGCGGTGGCCCTGGCCGCGGTCGAGGCGTTCTTCGGCGTCGGCGGCGAGCACGCCCGGGAACTGGACGCGGACACGGTTCGCCGGGCCTTCGCCTCGGTGACCTCGCCGGGCCGTATGGAGGTCGTCCGCCGCAGCCCCACCGTGGTCCTGGACGCGGCGCACAACCCGGCCGGGGCGCAGGTCACCGCGGAGGCGGTGACCGAGGCGTTCGGGTTCAGCCGGCTGATCGGCGTCGTCGCCGCGAGCGAGGGCAAGGACGTGAAGGGGGTCTTCGAGGCGTTCGAGCCGATCTTCGCGGAGGTCGTCGTCACGGAGAACACCAGCCACCGGGCGATGTCGGCCGACGAGCTGGCGGCCATCGCCGTCGAGGTCTTCGGGTCCGACCGGGTACAGGTGGAGCCTCGGCTGGACGACGCGCTGGAGGCGGCGATCACCCTGGCGGAGGAAGAGGCCGAATACGGTGGGGCCGGGGTCCTGGTGACTGGGTCCGTGATCACGGTGGGCGAGGCCCGCCTGCTGCTGAAGAGGGGCTGAGGAATGCGCACGCTGTGTGCTTCGACGCTGATCGGCGAGTTCTTCGTGATCGGTTTCGCGGGCCTGGTGGCCATGAAGGACCCGGACCTGACCCAGGCGACCGTGTGGACGGTGTGCGGCGTCGCGATGCTGCTGTCCGTGCTGCTGTGCGGGATGCTGTCGCGCCCCGGCGCGGTCCAGCTGGGCTGGGCCCTGCAGATCGGGCTGGTCCTCAGCGGGTTCGTCGTGCCGACCATGTTCTTCCTGGGCGCGGTGTTCGCCGGCCTGTGGTGGTGCTCGGTGCACTACGGGCGCAAGGTCGACGCCGCCAAGGCCCGCTGGGCGGCGCAGAGCGAGGCGCAGGCCGAGGCGTAAACCGCCCCGGGGCCCCCTGTAGCCTCGTCGGACCGCACCCGTATGCCGCAAGGAGTTACCACATGACCCAGCGCACGCTCGTCATCCTCAAGCCCGACGCCGTCCGTCGTGGCCTGATCGGCGAGATCATCGGCCGCATCGAGCGGAAGGCCGGCTGGACCGTTCCCGCGCTGGAGCTGCGCACGCTGGACCAGGAGACCCTGGAGACCCACTACGGCGAGCACAAGGGCAAGCCGTTCTACGAGCCCCTCATGGGTTTCATGGCGAGCGGCCCCGTCGTCGTCCTGGTCGTCGAGGGCGAACGCGTGATCGAGGGCGTCCGGCAGCTCGCCGGCCCCACCGACCCGATCGCCGCGGCGCCCGGCTCCATTCGGGGTGACTTCGGCACCATCACCCGGGAGAACCTCATCCACGCCTCCGATTCCGAGGCGTCGGCGGAGCGCGAGCTGAAGCTCTTCTTCCCCGCTCTCTGAGCCCAACCGGAACCCGCGCCGCGCCGCGGACACACCGGTCGTCCCGACGCGACATCAGCCAAACAGCGCTCATGACCTGGGGCGACCGAAGTAATTTCGGTCGCCCTTCGGTATGACGGGCGGCGAGCGGGAACGCATGTGCAGGACACGACGTCACCACTAAGGGGGCGGGTATCCGTTCCGGCGGGATTGCCGGAGTCCCGTCGCGCGATGTCCGTACCTGCGGCACTACGATGGGGCCTCCACCCACACACCCACCTCGCCGACCTGACAGCAGCCGCTATCAACTGGAAGGCCAGACGCTCCTCATGGGGAACAAGGGGAACAACATGTCGTTCATCGGCCGTGACATGGCGATCGACCTCGGGACCGCCAACACGCTGGTGTACGTGAGGGGCCGGGGGATCGTCCTGAACGAGCCGTCCGTGGTCGCCATCAACACGAACACCGGTGGAATCCTGGCGGTCGGCTCCGAGGCGAAGAAGATGATCGGCCGGACGCCCGGCAACATCGTCGCCGTACGGCCCCTCAAGGACGGCGTGATCGCCGACTTCGAGATCACCGAGCGCATGCTCCGGTACTTCATCCTCAAGATCCACAAGCGCCGCTACCTGGCTCGTCCGCGCGTCGTGGTCTGCGTCCCCTCCGGCATCACCGGAGTGGAGCGCCGCGCCGTCATCGAGGCGTCCACCCAGGCCGGCGCCCGCCAGGTACACATCATCGAAGAACCGATGGCCGCCGCCATCGGCGCCGGCCTGCCCGTCCACGAGGCCACCGGCAACATGGTCGTGGACATCGGCGGCGGCACCACCGAGGTCGCCGTCATCTCCCTCGGCGGAATCGTCACGGCACAGTCCATCCGGGTGGCCGGCGACGAGCTGGACAACGCGATCATCCAGCACATCAAGAAGGAGTACTCGCTCCTCCTCGGCGAGCGCACCGCCGAACAGATCAAGATCACCATCGGGTCGGCGTACGACCTCGACAAGGACGAGCACACCGAGATCCGGGGTCGCGACCTCGTCTCCGGCCTGCCGAAGACGGTCGTCATCTCCGCCGCCGAGGTGCGCAAGGCCATCGAGGAACCGGTCAACGCCATCGTGGACGCGGTGAAGACCACCCTCGACAAGTGCCCGCCGGAACTCTCCGGCGACATCATGGACCGCGGCATCGTCCTCACCGGCGGCGGCGCCCTGCTGCGCGGACTCGACGAGCGGCTGCGCCGTGAGACGGGCATGCCGATCCACATCGCCGAGGACCCCCTCGACTCCGTGGCCCTCGGCTCCGGCAAGTGCGTCGAGGAGTTCGAAGCACTCCAGCAGGTCCTGGACGCCCAGCCGCGGCGGTGATCGAAGTCCCCGTAACGGGGCATGTGGAACACAAGGATCCGCCGTACGGGCGCTACCGCGCCTGTGCGGCGGATCGTTGATATACAGGCACAGTCCGGTGCGAGCCCCGGCTCCGTCGGAGCGGCTCCGGCACCGCGAATACCTACGAGGAAGGCACGCCGCCGCACGTGAGGGACACACGAGAGAGCCGGCTGCTCCTGGTGCTTCTGATCGCCATCGCGTTCGCATTGATCACGGTGGACATCAGGGCGGGCGAGGAGTCACCGGTCGACGGTGCCCGGCAGGCCGCCGCGACGGTCTTCGGCCCCGTGGAGAAGGGCGTGGCGACCGCGGTCGACCCCCTCGCCCACGCCATAGGCGCCGTACGGGACTCCGGAGAGCGCCACAACCGGATCAAGACCCTCGAACGCGAGAACACCGCGTTGAAGGCGAAGCTGGGCAGCGACGACCAGACCCGCAGCCGCATCCACGAGCTCGACGAGATGCTCAAGCGCGCCGGCGCGGGACAATACGGCATCAAGGGCGCCGAGGTCATCGGGATAGGAGCGGCCCAGGGCTTCTCCTGGACCGTCACCATCGACGCCGGCAGCAAGGACGGCATCGAACGCGACATGACCGTCCTCAACGGCGACGGCCTCGTCGGCCGCGTCGCGACCGTCGGCCCCGACACCGCCACCGTGGTACTCGCCAACGACCCCGACTTCACCGTGGGCACCCGCCTGGAGAAGACCGGGGAACTCGGCTTCGCCACCGGCCAGGGCGACCGCGCCCTGTCGGTGCAGATGCTGAACGGCAAGGCCAAGATCGCCCCCGGCGACCGGCTCGTCACCTTCGGCTCGCGCGGCAACAAGCCTTTCGTGCCGGGCGTCCCCATCGGCGAGGTGGTCAAGGTCGACCCCTCGCGCGGCGACCTGACCCGCACCGTGTGGGTGCGTCCGTTCGTCGGCTTCTCGCGCCTGGACATCGTCGGCGTCGTGGTGATGCCGCCGCGCGAGGACCCGCGCGACGCCGTGCTGCCGCCCAAGCCCGAAGTGAAGCCCACCCCGACCGTCACCGTCACCGTGACCCCGTCGGCGTCCGCCAGTGCCCCCGCCAAGCCGGCCGACGAGTAGGAGCTGACCGCCCATGCGCTTCAACCGGATCCTGCTCTCGGCCACGCTGATCGTGGTCGCCCTCGTCATCCAGGTCACCGTCCTCGGCCGGCTCCAACTGCCCGGCGCCGTCCCCGACCTGCTCCTGCTGACCGTCGTCGCCCTCGCCCTGGTCTACGGACACCTCAGCGGCGCCTTCGTCGGCTTCGGCGCGGGCCTCCTCGCGGACCTCGCCCCGCCCGCCGACCACGCCGCCGGACGGTACGCCCTCGTACTCTGCGTCATCGGCTACCTCGTCGGCCTGGTCCGCCCCGACAACGGGCGGTTCCGCTCCGCGTGGGGGCCCATGACCACCGTCGTGGCCGCCGCGATCGGCTCCACCCTGCTCTACGCGAGCGTCGGCGCCCTCGTCGGCGACACGGCCGCCCGCCACGTGGGCATCACCGAACTGCTGTTCACCGCCACCCTCTACGACCTGCTCCTCGCGCCCTTCACCGTGCCCCTCGTCATGGCGCTCGCCCGCCGTGCCGAGAACGACCCGATGGCCGTCGACGCTGGCGGCGGACCGCCCAAGGGCAGGAGCGTGTCCTCCGGCTGGCTCGCCGGCGGCACCGGGCTGCGCATCGGCAGCCAGCGCGGCGGACTGCGGTTGAAGACCGCGCGGGGCCGCGCCAACCGGGCCGGCCGCATAAAGGGCGTCAAGGGTGTCAAAGGCGTGAAGAGCGTCAGGAAGCTGTGACGGGGGACCAGGCGTGACCAACATTCCGGAGACCGGCCGCACCCCCCGGGTGCAGATCCGGCTCGTCATCATCCAGGTACTCGTCTTCTCGCTGCTGCTCACTCTCGGCGGCCGGCTCTGGTACCTCCAGATCCGCAACGGCACCGAGTACGCCGACGAAGCCAAGAACAACCACGTCCAGCAGGTCGTCCAGCCCGCCGTGCGCGGCTCGATCCTGGACGACCGCGGCGTGCCGCTGGCCGACAACGAGACGCGCCTGGTCGTCTCCGCCAGCCGCACCGAGCTGTCGAAGATAAAGGACAAGGGCAAAGGCGTCCTCACCCGGCTGGCCGGCGTACTGGACATGAAGCCGCAGGACGTCATGGACAAGGTCCGCCTCTGCGACTCCAAGACCCCGCAGCCCTGCTGGAACGGTTCCCCGTACCAGCCGATCCCGGTCACCCTGGAAGCCACCACCCAACAGGCCCTCCAGATCCGCGAACGCCCCGAGGACTTCCCCGGCATCACCGCCGAACCCACCGCCGTACGCCGCTACCCGGCCCCCGGCGGCGCCAACACCGGCCAGGTGCTCGGCTACCTCTCCCCCGTCACCGACGAGGAGATCCAGAAGGCGAAGAACACCAACTCGCCGTTCCTGCGCTCCGACCAGGTCGGCCGCTTCGGCCTGGAACGCACCTACGACAAGGAACTGCGCGGCAAGTCCGGCGTCACCCGCTACGAGGTCGACAACCTCGGTCGGGTCATCGGCGAGGCCAAGAACGACCCGGCCGTCCCCGGCGCCCACATCGTCACCAGCATCGACGCCCGCGTCCAGGCGGTCGCCGAGTACGAGCTGAACAACGCGATGGTCCAGGCGCGCAAGGAGATCGACCGCAACACCGGCGTCCCCTACAAGGCCGATGCCGGCGCCATCGTCGTCCTGGAATCCAAAACGGGCCGCGTCGTGGCCATGGCCTCCAACCCCACCTACGACCCCAACATCTGGGTCGGCGGGATCTCCGGCAAGGACTACGCCAAGCTCACCGCCAAGGAGTCCAACGTCCCGCTGATGAACCGGGCGATCCAGGGCCAGGCCGCCCCCGGCTCCATCTTCAAGGTCATCCCGACCACCGCCGCGGTCAACGCCGGGTACAAGTTCGACGGCAGCTACCCCTGCCCCAGCTCGTACTCCATCGGCGGCCAGGTCTTCAAGAACTTCGAGTCCCAGGGCCACGGCTCGATCACCCTCGGCCAGGCCCTCGAAGTCTCCTGCGACACCGTCTTCTACGGTCTCGCCCACCAGCAGTGGCTCAAGGACGGCGGCCTCAAGCCCGTCAAGCAGCCCGGCGACATCTTCTTCAAGACCGCCCACCAGTTCGGCCTCGGCGCCGAGACCGGCGTGGACCTGCCGGGCGAGGAGAAGGGCCGCGTCCCCGACCGCCAGTGGAAGCAGCGCTTCTGGGCGGCCAACAAGGACGAGTGGTGCAAGACCGGCAAGAAGGGCGGCACCTACGTCGAGCTGCTCAACTACGAGAACTGCCTCGAAGGCAACCTCCTGCGCGCCGGTGACGCCGTCAACTACTCCATCGGACAGGGCGACACCCTCGTCACCCCGATCCAGATGGCCACCATCTACGCCGCCATCTCCAACGGCGGCACCATGTGGAACCCCACCATCGGCAAGGCCGTCGTCAGCGCCGACGGCAAGAGCGTCCAGGAGATCCAGCCCAAGGCGCACGGCAAGCTCCCCATGGACGAGAAGACCCGGCAGCAGATAGGAGAAGCACTGGAGGGCGTCGCCACCCGCGGCACCGCCGCCTGGCGCTTCGGCGGCTGGCCGCAGAAGCAGATCCCGATGCACGCCAAGACCGGTACCGCCGAGGTCTACGGCAAGCAGACGACCTCCTGGTTCGCCACGTACACCGACGACTACACGATCGTGATGACGATCTCCCAGGGCGGCACCGGCTCCGGCGCCTCCGGTCCGGCCGTGCGCAACGTCTACAACGCCATCTACGGCCTCGACATGGCCGGCAAGCAGGACCTGTCGAAAGCCCTGCTCCCCAAGCCGCAGGCGCAACTGCCGGCCATCCAGCCGGACGGCTCCATCGACGCCCCCGAGATCAAGCCGTACGTACCGCCGTCCCCGGAGGACGCGCCACCCGCCCTCGCGGGACCGCCGGCGCCGCCCGTCGCGAAGCAGGACTGAGGACCCGATGCAGACCGCCAACAAGTTCTCCGTCTCCCGGTACGCGCCCCGGCAACGCGGGACGCTGACCCGGCTCACCGCACGCGACTCCGTACTGCGCCGACTCGACTGGCCGATACTGCTCTCCGCGCTCGCGCTGTCGTTCATCGGCTCGCTGCTGGTGTGGTCGGCGACCCGCAACCGCACCAACCTCAACCAGGGCGACCCCTACTACTTCCTGGAGCGGCACGCCCTGAACACCGGCATCGGCCTGGTGCTGATGATCGGTACCGTCTGGCTCGGCCACCGCACCCTGCGGGGCGCGGTGCCGATCCTGTACGGGCTCTCGCTGGTGCTCGTCCTCGCCGTCCTCACCCCGCTCGGCGCGACCATCAACGGCGCCCACGCGTGGATCGTCATCGGCGGCGGCTTCTCCCTCCAGCCCTCCGAGTTCGTGAAGATCACGATCATCCTGGGCATGGCGATGCTGCTGGCGGCCCGGGTGGACGCCGGAGACCTCGAACACCCCGACCACGGCACCGTCGTGAAGGCGCTGTGCCTGGCCGCCGCCCCGATGGGCATCGTCATGCTGATGCCCGACCTCGGCTCGGTCATGGTCATGGTCGTCATCGTGCTCGGCGTACTGCTCGCCTCCGGCGCCTCCAACCGCTGGGTGCTGGGCCTGATGGGCGCGGGCGCGGCGGGCGCCGTCCTCATCTGGCAGCTCGGCATCCTGGACGAGTACCAGATCAACCGGTTCGCGGCCTTCGCCAACCCCGAACTCGACCCGGCGGGCGTCGGCTACAACACCAACCAGGCGCGCATCGCGATCGGCTCCGGCGGACTGACCGGCTCCGGACTCTTCAAGGGCTCCCAGACCACCGGACAGTTCGTGCCCGAGCAGCAGACCGACTTCGTCTTCACGGTGGCGGGGGAGGAGCTGGGCTTCATCGGGGCCGGGCTGATACTGGTCCTGCTCGGCGTGGTGCTGTGGCGCGCCTGCGTGATCGCCCGGGAGACCACCGAGTTGTACGGCACGATCGTCGCCGCCGGGATCATCGCCTGGTTCGCCTTCCAGGCGTTCGAGAACATCGGGATGACCCTCGGCATCATGCCGGTGGCGGGGCTGCCGCTGCCGTTCGTGTCCTACGGAGGATCGTCGATGTTCGCCGTGTGGGTGGCGGTGGGGCTCTTGCAGTCGATCAGGGTCCAGCGGCCGATATCGGCCTGATCCGGCCGCTCGGCGGGGCGAGGCCTCGTTTTCTGTTCACGTCGTGATCCGTTCAGGGCTACGTTCGAAGCATGGCGGACACAAAACGAGAGATCGAACGGAAATTCGAGTTCACGTCGGCCGCGGGGAAGGCCGCAGGCCCGAGCACGGCAAAGGGCCCGGCGAAGGCCGGGGCGAAGCGGTTGCCGGACCTGACGGGCACGGCCGGCATCACGGCCGTGCGCCGTCAGGGCACCGTGACGCTCGACGCCGTCTACTACGACACCCCCGACCTGCGGCTCGCCGCCGACGGCCTCACCCTGCGCCGCCGGACCGGCGGCGCCGACGAGGGCTGGCACCTCAAACTGCCCGTCGCCCCCGGCATCCGCGACGAACTCAAGGCCCCGCTCGGCGACACCACCGTCCCCCGCTCCCTCGCCTCCCTCCTGCGCTCCCGGACCCGCGAAGCCCAACTGGTGCCCCTGGTAAGGCTCGTCTCCCGGCGCAAGGTCAAGCACCTCCTCGACACCGACGGAACCCTGCTGGCCGAACTGAGCACCGACACCGTCACCGCCGAACGCGGCCCGGCCGGCGCCGCCTGGACCGAAGTCGAGGTCGAACTCGCCGACGGCGTCGACCCCGCCCTGCTCGACGCCGTCGAGAAGACCTTCCGCAAGGCCGGCCTCAAGGTCAGCGACGCCCCCTCCAAACTGGCCCGGGCCCTCGCCGAGACAGGCGCCGCCCCCGCTCCCCGACCCGAACCCGGCCCCGCCGACGACAGCGCGGGCGCGCACGTCCTCGCGTACCTGCGCGCCCAGCGCGAGGCCCTGATCACCCAGGACCCCGCCGTACGCCGCGAGCTGCCCGACTCCGTCCACCAGATGCGCGTCGCCACCCGCCGGCTGCGCAGCGCCCTCGCCACCTACAGCCCCGTCCTCGACCGCACGGCCACCGACCCGCTGCGCGCCGAACTGCGCTGGCTGGCCGGCGAACTCGGAGCCGACCGCGACCAGGAAGTCCTCCGGGAACGACTGCGCACCCGACTGGGCGAAGTCGACGTCACCCTCCTGCTCGGCCCCGTCCGCGCCCGCCTGCGCGTCTGGGACACCGCCCGCCGCGCCGAGACCCGCCTCCGCGTCCTCGCGGCCCTCGACAGCCAGCGGTACCTGACCCTCCTCGACTCCCTCGACGCCCTCCTCGCCGACCCGCCCCTGCGCAGGGCAGCGGCCCGCCCGGCGGAAAAAGTCCTGGCCAAGGCGGTACGGCGCGACCACGACCGGCTCGCCCGCAGGATCGAACGCGCCCTGACCCAGGACCCCGGCCACCCGCGCGACCTGGCCCTGCACCAGGCCCGCAAGGCCGCCAAACGAGCCCGCTACGCGGCGGACGCCGCCGCCCCCGCGCTCGGCAAGCGCGCCGAGCACCTCGCCAAGGCCACCAAGAAGGTGCAGACCCTGCTCGGCGACCACCAGGACAGCGTCGTCGCCCGCGAAGCCCTGCGCGGCCTGGCCGTCCAGGCCGCCGGCGCCGGCGAGACCGCCTTCACCTGGGGCCTCCTCCACGGCCGCGAGGAAGCCCTCGCCGAGCGGTACGAACGGGAACTGCCGAAGGTGTGGGCGAAAACCTCCCGCAGTGGCGCCGCCTTCGCCCGCGGCCGGTGATCACCGCGGCCGGGGGCGACCGGGCCGCGCGGTACGCTTGAGAGTCGCCCCCTGCCCGCTTCACGAAAGTCGCGTGATGTCCGAGTCGGTCTTCCCACAGCTCGAAGCGCTGCTCCCGCATGTGCAGAAGCCCATCCAGTACGTCGGTGGTGAGCTCAACTCCACCGTCAAGGTCTGGGACGAGTGCGACGTCCGCTGGGCGCTGATGTACCCGGACGCGTACGAGGTCGGTCTGCCCAACCAGGGCGTCATGATCCTCTACGAGGTGCTGAACGAGCGGGACGGCGTGCTCGCCGAACGCACGTACAGCGTGTGGCCGGACCTCGAAGAGCTGATGCGCGAGCACAAGGTCCCGCAGTTCACCGTCGACTCCCACCGCCCCGTCGGTGACTTCGACGTCTTCGGACTCTCCTTCTCCACCGAGCTCGGCTACACCAACATGCTGACGGCGCTGGACCTCGCGGGCATCCCGCTGGAGGCCCGCAACCGTACGGTCGACCACCCCATCGTGCTCGCCGGCGGCCACGCGGCCTTCAACCCCGAGCCGATCGCGGAGTTCATCGACTGCGCGATCATCGGCGACGGCGAGCAGGCCGTCCTCGACATGACCGAGATCATCCGGACCTGGAAGGCCGAGGGCCGCCCGGGCGGCCGCGAGGAAGTCCTCCTCCGGCTGGCCAAGACCGGCCAGGTCTACGTCCCCGGTTTCTACGACGTCGACTACCTGCCGGACGGCCGCATCGCGCGCGTCGCCCCGAACCGGTCGGGCGTCCCGTACCGGGTCTCCAAGCACACGGTCATGGACCTCGACGAGTGGCCGTACCCGAAGCAGCCGCTGGTCCCGCTCGCCGAGACCGTCCACGAGCGGATGTCCGTCGAGATCTTCCGCGGCTGCACCCGCGGCTGCCGTTTCTGCCAGGCCGGCATGATCACGCGCCCCGTGCGGGAGCGAAGCATCACCGGCATCGGCGAGATGGTGGAGAAGGGTCTCAAGGCCACCGGCTTCGAGGAGGTCGGCCTCCTGTCGCTGTCCTCTGCGGACCACACCGAGATCGCGGACATCGCCAAGGGCCTGGCCGACCGCTACTCCGACGACAAGGTGGGCCTGTCCCTCCCGTCGACCCGCGTGGACGCGTTCAACGTGGACCTGGCCAACGAGCTGACCCGCAACGGCCGCCGCTCCGGCCTCACCTTCGCCCCCGAGGGCGGCTCCGAGCGGATGCGCAAGGTCATCAACAAGATGGTCTCGGAAGAGGACCTCATCCGCACCGTCGCCACCGCGTACGGCAACGGCTGGCGCCAGGTGAAGCTGTATTTCATGTGCGGCCTCCCGACCGAGACCGACGAGGACGTCCTCCAGATCGGCGACATGGCGGTCAACGTCATCGCCAAGGGCCGCGAGGTCTCGGGCCAGAACGACATCCGCTGCACGGTGTCGATCGGCGGCTTCGTGCCGAAGCCGCACACCCCCTTCCAGTGGGCCCCGCAGCTGTCGGCGGAGGAGACGGACGCCCGCCTGGCGAAGCTCCGCGACAAGATCCGCGGCGACAAGAAGTACGGCCGCTCCATCGGCTTCCGCTACCACGACGGCAAGCCCGGCATCGTGGAGGGCCTCCTCTCGCGCGGCGACCGCCGCATCGGCGACGTCATCCGCGCGGTCTACGAGTCCGGCGGCCGCTTCGACGGCTGGCGCGAGCACTTCTCCTACGACCGCTGGATGCAGGCGGCGGAGAAGACCCTGCCCGCGTACGGCGTGGACGTCGCCTGGTACACCACCCGCGAGCGCACCTACGAGGAGGTCCTCCCCTGGGACCACCTCGACTCCGGCCTGGACAAGGACTGGCTCTGGGAGGACTGGCAGGACGCCCTCGACGAGACGGAGGTCGACGACTGCCGCTGGACCCCGTGCTTCGACTGCGGCGTGTGTCCCCAGATGGACACCCAGATCCAGATCGGCCCGACGGGCAAGAAGCTCCTCCCGCTGACGGTCGTGAAGTGAGCTGAACTCGCGCTTCGCGATATGCCCCCCACCGGATCCGGTGGGGGGCATATTTATTGGAGCGGTACGTAAAGGTCTCCGCATAGGGCGGTCGCGTATATCCTATGAGGGTGTGGGTTGGAATACTCCGCGCTCGTGTCAGGAGGTGGCCGTATGGCCAAGACCGTGATCGACAGCAACGAGGAAGCGCTCGCGCTCGCCGCGGAAGCGCTCGGCACGACCACGAAGAAGGACACGGTCAACGCTGCGCTGGCGGAAATAGGGGCACGGCTCCTTCGGCAGCGGGCGCTGGAGCGGCTCCTCAAGCTCGACGAGGAGGGCGCCTTCGACAAGGGGCGGGAAGCCGGGTTCAAGCGGGAGGTGCGGGGATAGTGGGGGAGTTGACCGAGGGGGCGTTCCTGATCGACACCTCCGCCGCGCACCGGATCACGCTGCCAGGGCCGTTCTCCGTCTGGCGCCCCGCGCTTGCCGCGGGACGGATCGGCATGTGCGCGGTGACCGAGGCCGAGGCGCTGTGCTCCGCCCGCTCCGCCACCCAATACGCCGAGATGCGGCGGGCGTTCGCCGATCTCTACGTGTGGCACGACATCCCGGATGACGTGTGGGAGAGGGTCCGGTCCGCGCAGGGCATCCTGGCCGAGGCCGGCTGCTTGCGCTCGGCAGGAGTCGTCGACCTGGTACTGGCGGTCACCGCCGCGCGGCACCGGCTGACCGTGCTGCACTACGACCGCGATTTCGAGACGCTGGCCAAGCACATCGACCTGCGGACCCGGTGGCTGGCCGAGCCGGGATCCATCGACTGAGCAGTCGCCGTGCGCAACGGTGCGGGGGGTTTCGGCGTCCCCGACGGTATGGAACATGAAGTGCGGCAGGGTGGCGGGGGCGGGTGCCTGGTGGTGCCCGTGAAGATCGTGGCGGTACTCGTCGTACTGCCCGTACGGGTGGTGTGGGACCTGATGGTCGGGGCCGCCCGTGCCGTCCACCGTCACCTGCTGGGGCCCCTGTACACGTACGTCCTCGGGCCGGTGCTGCGCGCGCTGGGCCAGGTGGTTTCCTTCTTGCTCAGGTTGCTGTTCGTGTGGCCTTGGGTGGGGTTGTGGCGGTACCTGCTGGGGCCGCTGGTGCGCGCCCTGTACGGCTACCTGATCGCGCCCGTCGCCCGGGCGGTGTACCGGTACCTGCTGCGGCCCCCGGCGCTCGCCGTGTGGCGGTACCTGCTGGTGCCGCTCGGGCATGGGCTCGCGTGGCTCTGCGTGCGGCTGTACCGGTACGTGCTGCGACCGGTGGGGAAGGTGCTCGCCTGGGCGTGGGCGGTGTCGGCGCGGGTGGTGCGGGTGCTCGGGCGCGGGCTGCGGTGGGTCGGGTGGGTGCTCCTGGGGTGGCCGCTCTCCCAGGTGTACCGGTACGTGCTGACGCCGGTGGGGCACCTGCTGCGCGGGGTGTGGCGCACGGCCCGTGCCGCGGTGCGCGAGGCCCGGGCCGAGGTGCGGCGGATGCTGTTCGGTACTCCTCCCGGGGAACCGGCGAGGTCACGGGCGCGTACTCTGAGTAGTACGACAGCCGCCGATGCGGCGCCCGTCGCCGAGTTCTCCCCGCCGCGCTGAGCCGCGCCAAGCGGGGGTGAGCCGCGACGGGTCGACGGACCTCAGGGCGACGCGCGAGCCGCGGAGCCCCGCACAAGGAGAAGAACCACTGGGCAAGCGACAGCCCGAAGGCCCGCCTCCCGCACCGGTGGTGCAGCGCATCCGACTGCGCTACACCAAGCGCGGACGCCTCCGGTTCACCAGCCACCGGGACTTCCAGCGTGCCTTCGAGCGGGCCCTGCGCCGCTCGGAGGTACCCATGGCGTACTCGGCGGGCTTCACCCCGCATCCCCGGGTCTCGTACGCGAACGCCGCGCCCACCGGCACCGGCAGCGAGGCCGAGTACCTGGAGATCGCCCTCGCCGAGCCCCGCGACCCCGCGACGCTCCGCGAGCTGCTGGACGAGTCGATGCCGGTCGGGCTCGACATCGTCGATGCCGTCGAGGCCCGGACCTCCGGGCTGGCCGAGCGGCTCACGGCCTCCGTGTGGGAGCTGCGCCTGGACGGCGTGGACCTCGCGGACGCCGAGCGGGCCGTGACCGCCTTCCTCGCCGCCGAAACCGTCGAGGTCCAGCGCCGAACCAAGAACGGCATGCGGACCTTCGACACCCGAAGTGCCGTCGTCAGCCTCGAAGCGCATCCCGCCCCGGTTGATAGGCCACTGGACAATGCCTGTGCGATACTGCGGCTGGTTGTTCGGCATCTGACACCTGCCGTGCGACCCGACGACGTCCTGTCCGGTCTCCGAGCTGTGGCCGACCTGGCGCCGCCGGTCCCCGCAGCGGTGACCAGGCTGGCGCAGGGGCTCTTCGACGAGGAGTCCGGCACGGTGACCGACCCGCTCGCGCCCGACCGCGAGGCCGACACGGCCGCCCCACCCACGGCCGCCGTAGCGGCCGACGCGAAGGCTCTGGAAGGTCCCGCCGCGTAAGGAACGCCGTCGTCGCGCCGCCCTGGCACCCGGGAGCCAACCGGGTCGGGCAGCGCATAGACCTGAAGACTTCCGCCAGGCCGTACCGACAACGCGTACGGAACCGGCGGCCACGAACTGAGCTCCCGTGTGGCGAACGCGCCCCGGAGGCCGGCTCCACGCCCTTCGCGCGAAGCCGTGCCGGACCGGATGTCAGCCGCGGCGCCCGGGAGCGTGACGGGAGAACCGCCCGCATGCTCGACAACGAAACCGAGAACACCAACCCCACCGCCGCCGGCAACGCCGACAGCGGAACCCCGAGCGACAGCCTGCCGCCGCGCAGGCGTCGTCGTGCCGCGTCCCGGCCCGCCGGGCCGCCCGGTGCCGCTGCCGCCGAGGCCGCTCCGGCCGCCGCCGAGGGCGCACCGGCTCCCGCCGAGGAGGCCGCTCCGGCCGCCGCCCCGGCCCGTACCCGCCGCCGCGCGACCCGCGCCGTGGCCGCCCCGGTCGCCGACACGGTGGCGGAGGTGGTGGTCGAGGCTCCGGCCTCCGCCGCCGCTGCCGCCGCAGAGGTTCCCGTGGCGGAGGAGTCGGCCGCTCCCGCGCCGCGTGCCCGTCGCAGGGCGACCCGCGCCGTGACGGCCCCCGAGGTTCCGGCCGCGGAAGCCGCGCCCGTCGTGGAGGAGCCCGTCGTGGAGGAGCAGGCCGCTCCCGCGCCGCGTGCCCGCCGCAGGGCGACCCGCGCCGTGTCCACCCCGGAGGCCCCGGCCGCCGAGGCCGCCGCCGCCCCCGCGCCCGCCGTGGAGGAGCCGGTCGCCGCCAAGGCCACCGTCACCGTCGCGGACGCCGTCGACTCCCCGAAGCGCGGCGGACGCCGCCGCGCCACCCGCTCCGCCGCGCCGGCCGCCCCCGCGCAGCCCGCCGCTACCGCGAAGCCCGCCGCCGCCGAGCCCGAGGCGCCCGCCGCCGCGGCCCCGTCGCGTGGCGCCCGCCGCGCCGCCCGTCCCGCCGTGGCCGTGTTCCAGGCGCCGGTGTTCGCCGAGCCGATGTTCCAGACCCCGGAGACCGCCGCCATGGCCGCCGCGGCCGCTGCCGCCGCCTCGCGGGCCGAGGAAGCCGAGGAGGAGGACGAGGCAGAGGTCGAGGCCCCGGCCGCCGCGGCCCCCGCCGCGCAGCCGGCCGGCCGTCGTCGCCGCCGCGGCCGTGGCGCGGTCGAGACCGCTCCCGCCGCCGAGTCGGCCCCCGCCGCCCCCGCCGCGTCCGCCCCCGTCTCGCTGGCCGACGTAGAGCTCCACGAGGCCGAGGAGTCCGAGGCGGAGGCAGAGGCCGCCGACCTCGACGACGAGGAGGGCGACGGCGAGCGCCCGTCGCGTCGCCGCCGTCGTGGTGGCCGTCGCCGTCGCCGCGGTGAGGCCGCCGACCTGGACGAGTCCGCCGATGAGGACGCCGAGGCCGAGGCGGCCGAGCAGGAAGCCGACGAGGAGGCGGATGAGGACGACGCCGACGAGTCCGGCGCCCTGGGCTCCAGCTCCAGCCGTCGTCGCCGGCGTCGCCGCCGTCGCAGCGGTGACAGCGGCACGGACGTCGAGGCGTCCGAGGAGGACGGGGTCCGTACCGTCGTCAAGGTCCGTGAGCCGCGCCCGGCCCGCGAGAAGGCCGAGCCGTCGGACGAGGTCCAGTCCATCAAGGGTTCGACCCGCCTCGAGGCGAAGAAGCAGCGTCGCCGCGAGGGCCGTGAGCAGGGCCGTCGTCGTGTCCCGATCATCACCGAGGCCGAGTTCCTGGCCCGCCGTGAGGCCGTCGAGCGCGTGATGGTCGTCCGCCAGGCGGGCGAGCGCACCCAGATCGGCGTCCTTGAGGACAACGTGCTCGTCGAGCACTACGTCAACAAGGAAGAAGCCACCTCGTACGTCGGCAACGTCTACCTGGGCAAGGTCCAGAACGTGCTGCCGTCGATGGAGGCCGCCTTCATCGACATCGGCAAGGGCCGCAACGCCGTCCTGTACGCCGGCGAGGTCAATTTCGAAGCGCTGGGCATGGCCAACGGCCCGCGCCGCATCGAGTCCGCCCTCAAGTCCGGCCAGTCGGTCCTGGTGCAGGTCACCAAGGACCCGATCGGCCACAAGGGCGCTCGCCTGACCAGCCAGGTCTCGCTGCCCGGCCGGTACCTGGTCTACGTGCCCGAGGGCTCGATGACCGGCATCAGCCGCAAGCTGCCCGACACCGAGCGCGCGCGGCTGAAGACCATCCTCAAGAAGATCGTCCCCGAGGACGCGGGCGTCATCGTGCGCACCGCCGCCGAGGGCGCGAGCGAGGACGAGCTGCGCCGTGACGTCGAGCGTCTGCAGGGCCAGTGGGAGGACATCCAGAAGAAGTCGAAGCAGATCACGACGTCTTCGCCGAGCCTGCTGTACGGCGAGCCGGACATGACCGTCCGGGTCGTGCGCGACATCTTCAACGAGGACTTCTCGAAGGTCATCGTCAGCGGTGACCAGGCGTGGGAGACCATCCACGGCTACGTGTCCCACGTGGCGCCGGACCTCGCGGACCGGCTGTCGCGCTGGACCTCCGAGGTGGACGTCTTCGCGACGTACCGGATCGACGAGCAGCTCGCCAAGGCGCTCGACCGCAAGGTGTGGCTGCCCTCGGGCGGTTCCCTCGTGATCGACAAGACCGAGGCGATGATCGTCATCGACGTCAACACCGGCAAGTTCACCGGTCAGGGCGGCAACCTGGAGGAGACCGTCACCAGGAACAACCTGGAGGCGGCCGAGGAGATCGTGCGCCAGCTGCGGCTGCGCGACCTGGGCGGCATCGTCGTCATCGACTTCATCGACATGGTGCTGGAGTCCAACCGGGACCTGGTGCTGCGCCGCATGCTGGAGTGCCTGGGCCGGGACCGGACCAAGCACCAGGTGGCCGAGGTCACCTCGCTGGGTCTGGTGCAGATGACCCGCAAGCGGGTCGGTCAGGGCCTGCTGGAGTCCTTCTCCGAGACCTGTGTCCACTGCAACGGCCGCGGTGTCATCGTGCACATGGACATCCCGACCGCGGCGGGCGGCGGTGGCAACGGCAAGCGCTCCAAGCGTCGTGCCGGCCGCGGTCACGAGCACGACCACGAGATCGAGGCCCTGGACACGGTCGAGACCGTCGACGCCGAGGAGTACGAGGCCGAGACGGAGGCGGAGGTCGCGGCCGAGGTCGCGGCGCCGCGTGCACTGCCCGAGCCGGCGTTCGTCGCGGGCGAGGAGCTCTACAGCAGCCCGGCCGAGGCGGAGGCCGCCGCGGGTGTCAGCAGCCGCCGCAACCGTCGCCGTGCCACCCGTAAGGCGACCGCTCCGGCGGGCGCCCCGCGCGGTGCGACCGCCGCGCCGGGGCAGACCCCGGCCGAGGTCGCTCCGGTGGCCCCGGTCGTCCCGGTGAGCCCGGTCATCGAGGAGGAGCCGGTCCTGGCCCCGGCCGACACCGTGCTGGAGCCGGCCGCGGAGGTCGTCGAGGAGGCCGTGGAGGCCGCCGAGACGATCGTGGCCACGCCGGTGGAGGAGGCCCCGAAGGGCCGTACGCGTCGCCGTGCGACCCGTAAGGCGACCGCCCCGGCGGGTGCCCCGGCCGCTTCGGCCGAGCCGGAGATCGTGGTCGAGGCCGCGGCCGAGCCGGCCCCCGTGGTGGAGGCCGTCGTCGAGCCGGAGCCGGAGCCCGCGCCGGCCGCCCCGGAGGAGGCCCCGGCCCAGCCCGTGGCCGAGGCCGCTCCGGCCCGTCCGCGTCGCCGTGCGACCCGTAAGGCCACCGCCCCGGCCGGTTCCCCGGCGGGCGCGGCCGAGGCGGCCGTCCTGGTCGTCGAGACGCCGTCGGCGGAGCCGCAGCCGCAGGCCCCGGCCGAGGCGCCGGCGGAAGCGGAGCAGCCCGCGGCGGAGGCCGGGGAAGACGCTCCGGTCGTCGCCAAGAAGGCGGTCCGCAAGACCGCCGCCAAGAAGGCGACCACCACCGCGGCGAAGAAGGCCCCGGCGAAGAAGGCCCCGGCCAAGAAGGCGGCGGCCACCAAGACCGCCACCGCGAAGAAGACGGCCGCCAAGAAGGCCACCACGGCCACCACGGCGGCCAAGAAGGCCCCGGCCAAGCGGGCGACGAAGAAGACCGCGGCGGCCGAGCAGCAGACGCCGCCGTCGGTCTCGGCTCCCGCCGAAGGCTGATCCGTCGTACGACCGTGGGCCCCGCCGTCCGGCGGGCCCCACGGCCTTGCGGAGCCGGTTTGACCCCCTGGAACCAGGCCCGTAACCTAGACCGTCGGCATGTCCTAGATGATTTGTACGTCTAGTGCGCGTCGCGCTCCTGAGCACCTTCCTCCCAGTCGCTGCGCCTTGCGCCGCGCGGGAGAGGCCGCTCGTCCAATCCGGATCACCGTGGGCCCCGGCCCATGTGGGCGGCTGGCTTCAGGAGCATCCGTCCCGAGTGAGAGAGAGATCCGCGTGTACGCCATCGTGCGCAGCGGTGGTCGCCAGCACAAGGTTGCTGTTGGTGACATCGTTGAGGTTGACAAGATTTCCACTGCCAAGGTTGGCGACACGGTCGAGCTCTCGACCCTGCTCGTTGTCGACGGCGACGCCGTGACCAGCGACCCGTGGGTGCTGGCCGGGATCAAGGTTCAGGCCGAGATCGTGGACCACCACAAGGGCGCCAAGATCGACATCCTGCGCTACAAGAACAAGACCGGCTACCGCCGTCGCCAGGGTCACCGCCAGCAGTACACGGCGATCAAGGTCACCGGTATCCCCACGGCTGCGAAGTAAGAGGGACTGAGACATGGCACACAAGAAGGGCGCATCGTCCACCCGGAACGGGCGCGACTCCAATGCCCAGCGGCTCGGCGTGAAGCGCTTCGGCGGTCAGGTCGTTTCCGCCGGTGAGATCCTCGTCCGCCAGCGCGGCACCCACTTCCACCCGGGTTCGGGTGTCGGTCGTGGTGGCGACGACACGCTGTTCGCCCTGCTGCCGGGTGCCGTGCAGTTCGGCACGCACCGTGGCCGCAAGGTCGTCAACATCGTTCCGGCCGCCTGATCTCAGCACTGCTGAACAGGCGTTCGTAACTTCCCGAGGGCGGATCTCAGCTCTTCCCGGCGTGAGCCGGGAAGAGAGGTCCGCCCTCGGCGCGTTGGTCATATAGACCACGTTTAATGGGCAGTGGTAGCAATGCGGACTGCCCGGGACATTTCCCGTATGTATCTGGAGGAACACCCATGACCACCTTCGTGGACCGCGTCGAGCTGCACGTCGCCGCGGGTAACGGGGGCCACGGCTGCGCCTCCGTTCACCGGGAGAAGTTCAAGCCGCTCGGCGGCCCCGACGGCGGCAACGGCGGCCGTGGCGGCGACGTCATCCTCGTGGTGGAGCAGGCGATCACGACCCTGCTCGACTACCACCACAGCCCCCACCGCAAGGCCACCAACGGCAAGCCCGGCGAGGGCGGCAACCGCTCCGGCAAGGACGGCCAGGACCTCGTCCTGCCCGTGCCGGACGGCACCGTCGTCCTCGACAAGGAGGGCAACGTCCTCGCCGACCTCGTCGGCCAGGGCACCACGTACGTCGCCGCCGAGGGCGGTCGCGGCGGCCTCGGCAACGCCGCGCTCTCCTCCGCGCGCCGCAAGGCACCCGGCTTCGCGCTCCTCGGCGTCCCCGGCACCACCGGCGACATCGTCCTGGAGCTCAAGACCGTCGCCGACGTGGCGTTGGTCGGCTTCCCGAGCGCCGGCAAGTCCTCGCTGATCTCGGTGCTGTCCTCCGCCAAGCCGAAGATCGCGGACTACCCCTTCACCACCCTCGTCCCGAACCTGGGCGTGGTCACGGCCGGCTCGACCGTCTACACCATCGCCGACGTCCCGGGTCTGATCCCGGGCGCCAGCCAGGGCAAGGGTCTGGGCCTGGAGTTCCTGCGCCACGTCGAGCGCTGCTCGGTGCTGGTGCACGTACTGGACACCGCCACCCTGGAGTCCGACCGCGATCCGATCGCCGACCTCGACGTCATCGAGGAAGAGCTCAAGCTCTACGGCGGCGGACTGGAGAAGCGCCCGCGGCTCGTCGTCCTCAACAAGGTCGACATCCCGGACGGCAAGGAGCTCGCCGACATGGTCCGCCCGGACCTGGAGGCCCGCGGCTACAAGGTCTTCGAGGTCTCCGCCGTCGCCCGTACGGGCCTCAAGGAGCTCTCCTACTTCCTCGCCGAGGTCATCGCCAAGGCGCGCGCCCGCAAGCCGAAGGAGGAGGCGACCCGCATCGTCATCCGCCCGAAGGCCGTGGACGACGCCGGCTTCACCGTCACGTACGACGAGGTCGAGGACGTCTACAACGTGCGCGGCGAGAAGCCCGAACGCTGGGTCCGCCAGACCGACTTCAACAACGACGAGGCCGTCGGCTACCTCGCCGACCGGCTCAGCCGCCTCGGTGTCGAGGACGCGCTCAAGAAGGCCGGCGCCCGCGCCGGTGACGGCGTGGCCATCGGCTCCGACGAGAACGCCGTCGTCTTCGACTGGGAGCCGACCATGATGGCCGGCGCCGAAATGCTGGGTCGTCGTGGCGAGGACCACCGCATGGAGGCCCCGCGTCCGGCCACGCAGCGCCGCAAGGAGCGGGACGCCAAGCGCGGTGACGCGGCGCAGCAGGAGTACGACGAGTTCCGCCCGTTCTGACGCCCGCCCGAGGGGTGACCGGTCCGGTTGGGGTGACCTTTACCCGCGTCGCCTAGCATTCACTGGGTGACCAGCACCAATGCCGCCACCGTATCCGTCGTGGTGATCGCGTACAACGACGCCGGGCTCGTGGGCGAGGCCGTTACCTCGGCTCTCGCCCAGGGCCCGGTGGTCGCCGAGGTCGTCGCCGTCGACGACGCCTCCTCCGACGACACCGCGAGGGTGTTGGACGAGCTGGCGGCCCTGCACCCCCGGGTGAAGGTCCTGCACCGGACCGAGAACAGCGGCGGCTGCGGGACCCCGCGCAACGACGGGATCGCGGCCGCGACCGCCCCGTACGTCCTCTTCCTCGACAGCGACGACGTCCTGCCGCCCGGTGCGGCCGACGCCCTGGTGAGCGCCGCGCGGGAACACAAGACGCCGGTGACCGTGGGCGCGTGCGTGCGGCGTGAACTGCCGCAGTACCAGGACGTGCCGTGGGTGCCGGGGCTCTACACCCCCGGTGACGTGATCGAACGGCCCGCGGAACGGCCCGAGCTGGTCCGCGACACCCTGTGCGTCAACAAGCTCTACGAGCGCGCCTTCCTGGACGCGCACGCGATCCGGTTCCCCGACGGCCGGTTCCGCTACGAGGACTTCGTCTTCACCGCCCGCGTGCTGGCCGCCGAGCCCCGCGTCGCGGTGATCGACGACCTCGTCTACGTCTGGCACGTGCGCCGCGACGCCGCGCGGGTGTCGATCTCCCTCGACCGCAAGGACGTCGGCAACTGGCGTTCGCGCATCGAGGCCCACCGCACCGCCTCGCGGATCCTGGCCGAGTCCTCGCCGGAGCTGGGGCACGCCTGCCAGGTCAAGTTCCTGGAGTACGACCTGCGCATGTACCTGCGCGAGATCGGCCGGGACCCCGAGTACCAGGCCGCCTGGTGGACCCTGACACGGGACTACCTGGCCGGCTTCGCCGACGCCGACATCGAGGCCGCCGGGGCGCACGCGCGGTGGATCGTACGGGTCCTGCGGGCCACCGCGACCCCGCCCGGCGACCTCGCGCGGCTCGCCCGCTTCGCCGCCGAACCCCCGCGCCTGGAGCCCCCCTACGCCACCGCCCCCGACGGGACGCCGGTGTGGAGCGAGGAGCTTCCGGTGGAGCTGGACCGGCTCGCGGAACTGCCGACCGAGGGACTGCCCGTCACCATCGACGCCCGGGCGGCGGGTGTCGCGTCGCTGCGCCTGCGGGTGCGCGACCTGTACGGGAGGCTCGCCGCGGCCGGCCCGCGCACCGCCCGGCCGCTGTTCGTGCCGCGTTCGGGCGGGGAACCCGTACACGGGGCGCCGGTGGAGCTGCGCCCGGCGGAGGACGGCGACGGCTGGGTCTGTGACGTGCCGTTCCACCTCTCCACGCTGGCGGAGGCCGGGCGGCGGCAGGGCCGGCGCGGGATGCAGGCGTGGGGCGTGCAGATTGACGTGGAGTGTGCCGACGGCAGCTCCCTGGTCACCTCCCCGCGCCCCCTCGACGACCTGCTGCGCCGACGCGCCCTGCCCAGTAGCCGGTACGGTGTTCTGTTGGCGCAGCCGTACCGTACGGCCGGCGGTTCGCTGGCGGTCCGGCTCGCGCCGGGGGCGGCGGGTGCGCTGAGCTTCGTCCGCAACCGGCTCGGCCGGGCCAGGGCCAAGGCGGCACCGCGGTCGGGCTGAGGGCCGGATGACCTCCGCCGCCGGGACAGAGCAAGACCCACAGGACTGACAGGACTCGGGAGACTAGGCATGACATTTCTGATCACCGGTGGCGCCGGGTACATCGGCGCGCACGTCGTCCGCGCGATGCTCCTCGCCGGCGAGGAGGTCGTCGTCCTGGACGACCTCTCCACGGGCGACGAGAGCCGTGTCCCGGAGGGCGTGCCGCTGGTGATCGGCTCGGTCCTGGACCGGCTGACCCTCGACGAGACCATCGCGCAGCACGAGATCACCGGCGTGGTGCACCTCGCGGGCAAGAAGCAGGTCGGCGAGTCCGTCGAGAAGCCGCTGTACTACTACCACGAGAACGTGCAGGGCCTGACGGTCCTGCTGCAGGCCGTGGCCGCCGCCGGCATCCGCAACTTCCTGTTCTCCTCCTCCGCCTCCGTCTACGGCATGCCGGACGTCGACCTCGTCACCGAGGACACCCCGTGCCTGCCGCTGAGCCCGTACGGCGAGACCAAGCTGGCCGGCGAGTGGCTGGTCCGCGCCGCCGGCAAGGCGCACGGCATCTCCACCGCCTGCCTGCGCTACTTCAACGTGGCGGGCGCCGCCACGCCCGAGCTCGCCGACACCGGCGTCTTCAACCTCGTCCCGATGGTCTTCGAGCGCTACAGCGCCGGAGAGGGCGCGCGGATCTTCGGCGACGACTACCCGACCCCCGACGGCACCTGCATCCGCGACTACATCCACGTCGAGGACCTCGCGGACGCCCACGTGGTGGCCGCCCGCAAGCTCGCCGAGTGGGGCGCGCAGGGCCAGTACCAGGACCTCACCGTCAACATCGGCCGCGGCGAGGGCGTCTCCGTCCGCGAGATGGTCGAGCTGATGAATGCCCACACCGGGCACGACCTGGCCCCCGTGGTCACCCCGCGCCGCCCCGGTGACCCGGCGAAGGTCGTGGCCTCCGCCGACAAGATCGCCGCCGAGCTGGGCTGGAAGGCCAAGCACGACGTCCGCGAGATGATCACCTCGGCCTGGGCGGGCTGGGAGGCCAACCGCGTCGGCGCCGTGGAGCACGTGGGCCGCTAGTCCCCCGCGTACCGGTCGTACGTACGAAGCCGCCCGCCCCGGATCAGCTCCGGGGCGGGCGGCTTCGTCGACGCGCGAGGAGGTCAGCGCTCCAGGAAGGAGAACAGCTCCTCCCAGCGGTCGGTGATCTCGGCGCTGGAGTAGCGGCGGACGTCGCGGAACGCGGTGTCGCCCAGCCGGTCGCGCAGCCCACCGTCCGTCATCAGCACGTCCAGGTGCCCCGCCAGCTCCATCGTGTTGCCGAGCCGGGCCAGCAGCCCGTCCTCACCGTGCCGCACGATCTCCCGCACGCCGGGCGCGCAGTCGAACGCGACCACCGGCAGGCCCGCGGCCATCGCCTCCAGCAGCGTGATGGGGAAACCCTCGGCCCGCGACGCCTGCGCGAAGACCGAAGCCCCGCGCAGCGCGCCCAGCACGTCGTCGGTACTGCCCATCCACCGCACGGAATCCTCGATGCCCAGGTCGCCGGCGTGCGCCCGCAGCTTGGGCTCCTCCACGCCCGCACCGTAGATCCGCAAGACCCAGTCGGGGTGGCGCGGAGCCGCGTCCGCCCAGGCGTCGAGGAGCAGGTCCATGCCCTTCTCGAACGCGAGGCGGCCGACGCTCGCGACGACCTTCTCGGTGCGCGGGGCGGGGGAGTCCGGCATGAACGGCAACGGGTTCGGCATGCTGTCCACGTTCTGCACGCCCGCCCGGATCCAGAGGTCCGCGTCCTCGGGCGTCAGCACCAGCAGCCGGTCGGCGTCCTTGAAGAAGCGGCGCACCCGCTCGCCCCGGGAGGACTTCTGGCTCGCCTCGTACGACTCGTGGCTCATGCCGATGAGGGTGAGCCCCTTGGTGTCGGCGAGCGCCACCCACTCCATCGCCCACACCTGCGTGACGATGACCACCGCGCCCGGGCGGGCGGCGCGGAACAGGGAGTTCAGCGTCTCGGCCTTGGCCCGCATCCCCGCGCGGCGGGCCGCCTGGCGGCGCCGTTCGGGGGCGTTGAGCCGACCCTTGATGCCGGTCAGCCTGCGCGCGCCCGGCGGACGGGTCGCGTACAGGGTCGTCGTCTCGTACGGGAGGTCCTGCGGGAACTTCTGCCGCAGCTCCTCCTCGACCGGCGCGATGCCGATGACGTGCACCCGGTGCCCGCGGTCGGTGAAGAGCCGGGCCATCTGGTGCGACCAAGTGGTCACACCGCCGAGCTCGTCCACGCTGTTGGAGACGAGGAAGATGTCACGTCCGTCCGGCGCGGGCGCGACGGCCGGTTCGGCGGCGCTCTGCTGGCTCACTTGCCGCTCCTGGTGAAGAACTTCTCGACGATCTGGCGGGCGGCGTCCCCGCGGTCGTACTCGCCGAACTCGGTGAGGAAGCGCCGGCGCGCCTCCGCGTACTTGGCATCGGCCTCGTCGAAGGCGGAGACGGCCTGCATCAGCTCGTCGGCGGTGGCCACGACCGGCCCCGGCGCCTTCTCCTTGAGGTCGAAGTAGGTGCCGCGGATGTCCGTCGCGTACGCCTCGTAGTCGTAGGCGAAGAACATCATCGGCCGGTCCAGGACCGCGTAGTCGAACATCACCGACGAGTAGTCGGTGATCAGGCCGTCGGCGAGCGCCAGCAGCGGGGTGATGTCGTGGTGCCGGGAGACGTCGATCACGCGGCCCGCGACCGACGGCGGCAGCGAGACGCTGTTCAGGTAGTGCGTGCGCACCAGCAGGACGAAACGGTCACCCAACCGGTCCGCGAACTCCTCCACGTCGAAGGGGAAGACGAAGTTCTCCACCGCGCCGTCGGCGGCCGCCCGGAAGGTCGGCGCGTACAGCAGCACCCGCTTGTCCGGGTCGATGCCGAGATCCGTGGCGAGCGGCCCGCGGACCCGCTCCCCGCTCTCCACCTCGGCGCCGTGCGCCTCGACCAGGGCGTCGTTGCGCGGGTAGCCGCTGCGCATCAGCACCTCGTCGCGCAGCCGGAAGCCCTTGGCGAGGGTCCGGGCGTCGTGCTCGGAGCGGATCAGGAAGTGGTCGAAGCGGTCCACGGCCGCCTGGAAGCGGTCCTGGCCGGCCTTGCCCTGGGCCTTGGTGCGGGGCTCGTGGAAGCCCATCCGCTTGAGCGCCGAGCCGTGCCAGGTCTGGATGTACGTGGTGCCCGCGCGCTTGGTCAGCGCCAGCGGGAAGCCCTGGTTGTCGACCCAGAACTCGGCCTGGGCCAGCGCCCGCAGGTACGGCCAGCTCCAACGGCGCACCAGCGTGGCCTCCTTGGGGAAGCCGGTGGGCTTGGCGCCCGCGTAGGACCAGATCGCCTCGAACGGCACGCCCTGGCGGACCATCTCCTCGTAGATCGCCTTCGGGCTGTCGCTGTACTGCTTGCCCATGTGGCTCTCGAAGACGACGGTGCCCTTCTTGAGCGGCAGCTTCGAGAAGACCTCGTGGTAGACCTTCACCTTCTGCTCGCCCGAGCCGATGTTGCGGCGGGCCCGCAGGGCCTTGCGCAGACCGCGCTTGACCACGCCGGCGGCCTTGCCGTGCATCGCGCTGTCGATCAGCGTCCGGGTGCGTACGGCGGCGGCGCCCTCGGCGGTCAGGACGTAGGAGAGGTTTCCCTTCTTGGTCACCTCCGGCTCGAAGCGGTCGGAGACCAGCCGGGTCAGCCGGGGCCGCACGCGCAGCCGGGCCGCCGATTCCAGATCGACCCCGCCGACCGAGACGCGGGTGGTGATCCGCTCGGTGCCGGCCGTCAGCTTCAGCCGGACGTCCCAGACGGCGTCGATGATGCCCAACGGGCGGACGGTGCCCGCGACATCGGCGGTCGCGGTCCACTCGATCGTGTCACCCGCGTGGCGCACGGTCGTCGCCGGGAAGGCGAACGAGCGCACGCCGATCTGGCGACGGGCCCGGAATTCGAGGGTGGCCTTGAGCTCCTGCCCCTCCTGGATGCGGCCGAGCGGGTTGACGACGGCGCCGGACAGCGTCACCGTGCCGCGCCCGTCGTCCTCGTACGAGGTGAGCCGGTTGCCCAGGGACAGCGAGGGGAGCGCGGTGGTGTGGAAGCCCTGCTCGGTGACGTCCAGTATCCGGCGGCCCTCGGCGTCGTCGAGGTGGCCGGCACACCAGTAGACGCGGCCGTCGCGTTCGGCCAGCGGGGACGTGAGGCGCCCCTTGTTGGTCATGGCGTCCGCGGCCAGGAGCAGGTTGTCCCAGTCCTCCTTGCCGAGCAGGTAGGCGCAGATGGCCTGGAGGTGGTTGACGCTGTCGTACGCGGCCGGGTCGATGCCGGCCAGGTAGCCGTTGGCCAGGCGGGCGAACTCCTGGCGGTACGCGTCGCCCAGCAGGGGCAGGTCGCGCAGGTGCAGCACCAGGTCGTGCTTGAGGAACTTGGCGTCCTTGGCGGTTTTGATGTCGGTGTGGCCCTTGGAGGCCAGCAGTTCGTCGACACGCCGGTGGATCTCCATCCGGTGGACGAAGTTGGCGATCTCGTGGCGCCGGTTGCTGATCGACTTCGCCGCCGCCTTCTCGACCACGTTCCAGAAGTAGACGTGGTTGGGGATCAGCGTGATGCGGCGCGCGGCGACGTACGCCTGCGCGGAGAAGAGCAGGTCCTCGTAGTGGATGCCGACCGGGAACTCCAGGCCCTGCTCCAGCAGGAACGAGCGCCGGTAGCACTTGTTCGTGGAGAGGGTGTCGTACACCAGCAGGTCCGGGTACTCGGTGATCGACTCCAGCGTGCGGGTGCGCGAGTAGATCCAGGGGTACCACTCGGTGGTCTTGCCCCACCGGTTGTCCAGGTGCACGCGGACGCACATGCCGGAGACCAGGTCGGAGCCCGTCCGCTCGGCCGCGGCCAGCATGTTGCGGCAGGCGTTGCGTTCCAGCACGTCGTCGCTGTCCAGGAACATGACGTACGTGCCGGTGGCCTGCCGGATGCCGTGGTTGCGCGGCGCGCCGCAGCCGCCGCTGTTCTCCGGCAGGCTAAAGGCCCGCACCCTGCCCGGATGCGCTGCTTCCAGTTCCTGGGCGACCGCGTAGGACCGGTCCTTGCTGCAGTCGTCCACGATCACGACTTCGACCCCGTGAAGGGTCTGGTCCAAAACCGACTGGACGGCTGTCGACAGACGCTCTGCGTCGTTATAGACGATGACGACCACGGAGACGTCAGGCACGTGCACCTCGATCCCTTTGTTCCATTCCGCCCCCGGACTCCGTCCGAGGGGACCCCCCGCCCGTCAAAGCTACCGTGTGTCACGCCAGACTCCGGCAGGCCGGTCCCGGCCGTGCATACTTCTAAGGAAGAGGTGTGTGGCGGGTCCGGTCGCCGACAATCACCCGTTCGGACCCAGCAGGAAGTGTTCATGACCAAGCTGTCGGTAGTTGTCCCTTGCTACAACGAAGAAGCAGTCATCGACAGTTTCGACGTCGAGATCCGCAGGGTCTTGGACGCGCTGCCCGTCACCTATGAGGTGTGTTACGTCGACGACGGCAGCCGCGACGGGACCCTGGAGAAGCTCCGCAAGATCGCCGAGGCGCACGGCGAGCAGACGCGCTATGTCTCCTTCAGCCGGAACTTCGGCAAGGAGGCCGGCATGCTCGCCGGCCTGCGCGAGGCCACCGGCGACGCCGTGGTGATCATGGACGCCGATCTCCAGCACCCGCCCGAGCTGATCGCCACCATGCTCGACTACCACCGGCAGGGTCACGACCAGATCATCGCCCGGCGCACCCGCGAGGGGGACAAGAAGGTCCGCTCCGCCCTCAGCCGGCTCTACTACCGCGGCGTCAACCGCTGGGTCGACGTCGAGCTGACCGACGGCGTCGGCGACTTCCGGCTGCTCTCCCGCGCGGCCGTCGACGCCCTGCTGTCGCTGCCGGAGTACAACCGGTTCTCCAAGGGGCTCTTCTCCTGGATCGGCTTCGACACCGTCCACTTCGACTACCGCAACGCCCAGCGCGAGGCGGGCGAAACGAAGTGGAAGTTCGGCTCCCTGCTGAACTACGCCATGGACGGCCTGATCTCCTTCAACAACCGGCCGCTGCGGATCGGGATCTGGCTCGGCGTGTCCCTCGTGGGCCTCACCGGGCTCTACGCGCTGTGGATCACCGTGATGGCGATCACCCACGGCGTCGAGTCCCCCGGGTACGTCACCCTCGTCGCGCTCATCACGGGCCTGGGCGGCGTACAGATGATCATGCTGGGGCTGATCGGCGAGTACATCGGCCGCATCTACTACGAGACCAAGCGCAGGCCGCACTTCCTGGTCAAGGAGGCACACGGCGCGGGGCGGGACGGCACCGCCCGAGGCGCGGCCGTGAGCGAGGCCGGGGCCGGGTCCAGGGCCGCGGCCGTGAGCGAGGCCGTCGGCGAGGCCGTGATCGTGGAGCGCAGTGCGGGATGACGGCCGACGGCACCCGAGGCACGGACGGCACCAGCGGCACCGGCAGCCCCACCAGCACCACCGGCACCCGGCGCGAGCAGCTCGGGCAGATCCTCCGCTTCGGCCTCGTCGGCGGGGTGAACACCGGCACCTTCTTCGGCATCTACCTGCTCCTGCACCCGTGGATGCCGTACTTCGCCGCGTACACCCTGGCCTTCCTGCTCTCGATGGTCGGCTCGTTCTTCATGAACACCTACTTCACCTACCGGACCCGGCCGACCTGGAAGAAGTTCGCGCTCTTCCCGCTGACCAACGTCACCAACTACGTGATCCAGTCGGTCGGCCTCTACGCCCTCGTCACCTGGGCCGGGATGGACACCCGGATCGCCCCGCTGGTCGCGGCCGTGGTGGCGATCCCGTTCACCTTCCTGCTCTCGCGCAAGATCCTCGTCCCCGGGGCGGCCCGGGCGGCGGCCGGGCAGGACCCGGCCACCACCGGTCAGGACCCGGCCCACAGCTCGTCCACGCTCTGAAACCGCCGCGCGGCGCCCTCCGGCCACCCCGTAGATTGAGGGCGCAAGGATCAGGCAGGCAAGGGGCAAGGGGAAGACGTGTCAGCGGCTAGGCAGAGCGTCGTGGACGCGCGCAGGATCGTCGTCAAAGTCGGCTCCTCCTCGCTGACCACCGCGGCGGGCGGACTCGACGCCGACCGGGTGGACGCGCTGGTCGACGTCCTGGCCAAGGCCCGCAGCGGTGGCGAGAAGGAGATAGTCCTCGTCTCCTCCGGCGCCATCGCCGCCGGCCTCTCCCCCCTCGGACTGCGCCGCCGGCCCAAGGACCTGGCCCGCCAGCAGGCCGCCGCGAGCGTCGGACAGGGACTGCTCGTCGCCCGCTACACCGCCTCCTTCGCCCGCTACGGCATCCGCGTCGGCCAAGTGCTGCTCACCAGCGACGACACCAGCCGGCGCGCCCACTACCGCAACGCCTACCGGACCCTGGACCAGCTCCTCGTCATGGGCGCCCTGCCCGTCGTCAACGAGAACGACACCGTGGCCACGGACGAGATCCGGTTCGGCGACAACGACCGGTTGGCGGCCCTCGTCGCCCACCTGGTCCGCGCCGACCTGCTGGTCCTGCTGTCCGACGTCGACGGCCTCTACGACGGCGACCCGTCGCTCCCCGGGACCACCCGCGTCGAGGAAGTACGCGGCCCCGAGGACGTCGCCCACGTCTCGATCGGCAGCGCGGGCAAGGCGGGCGTCGGCACCGGCGGCATGGTCACCAAGGTCGAGGCCGCCCGGATCGCGGCGGCGGCCGGAGTCCCGGTGGTCCTCACCTCCGCCAGCCAGGCCGCGGACGCCCTCGCCGGGCGCACCACCGGCACCCTCTTCCACGCGACGGGCCGCCGCTCCGCCGACCGGTTGCTGTGGCTCCAGCACGCCTCGACCCCCCAGGGACACCTCGTACTCGACGACGGCGCGGTGCGGGCGGTCACCGAGCGCGGCAGCTCGCTGCTGCCCGCCGGGATCGCCGCGGTGGAAGGGGAGTTCGTCGCCGGTGATCCCGTGGAGCTGCGGTCCGCGGACGGTCGCGCGGTGGCCCGGGGCCTGGTCAACTTCGACGCCAGGGAACTCCCGAGGCTGCTGGGGCGCTCCACCCGCGAGCTCGCGCGAGAGCTCGGACCCGCGTACGAGCGGGAGGTTGTCCACCGGGACGATCTGGTGCTGCTGGAGGGCTGAGGTTCGGTAAAACCGCCGCACGGCAGGCCAAGGACTGGTCAACTGTGAGAGGCAGACGGACACGCGGGACGTGGTGGAGCAGACAGGAGGCGGCTGGTGAGACGAGCGCTGACCAGCGTCGGCACCGGGGACGGTGACGTCGGCGGAGGCGAGGATCAGGGCGACACCTCCCGTCTCTGGCACGTGACCCTCAGCGTCTCCGGCAAGCCGGCCCCGCTGTGCGAGGTGCGGCGCGGGCTGGAGCAGCTCGCGCATGATCACCCGTTTCTGTTGACCAGCCGGTATGCCGATGATCATGCGGAGATCCGGTACTGGGAGGAGGCCCGCGACCTCCACGACGCGGCGGCCGTCGCCCTGCGGCTGTGGGGCGAGCACCGCTCCTCGGCGCGGCTGCCCCCGTGGGAGATCGTCGGCCTGGAGGTCATCGACCGCGCGACCTACCACCAACGCGTGGCCGAAGGCTACGGCCCACCCCCGGCCCACCCGGTCGGCGTGCACCCGTATTAGACGCACTCCTCGTGCGGCGCGGCTACGGGGGGCCTCACCGGCTTCGGGCCGCTGGGCGGACCCCGCCCGCCGGTCGCTGGCGCGGGGCAGTTCCCGGGCGGTTCGCCGCTGGGGCGGTCCGGCGCCTTCCCGCCCTTCCGCGCGGCCGGGTCCGGGCCGGCCGGGGGGCTTCGGGGCGCGCGGCCGAGGGACGGCCCGTCCGGCGCTCGGGCGGGGTCCGGGCGTGTTCCAGCCCGTCCGGCGATTGAGGACCGGGCCGGGCGGAGCCCGGGGAACGGTGGAAGGGCGGGGTGGGGCAGGGCTCCGCGCAGCGGCGGGCCGGCCCCGGCGGGCGGCGCCGGGGTGCGCGGCCCGGCCGGTGGGCGGCCGAGCTCCGTCGCAGCGGCTCGGCCCTCGGGTCGTACCGGTACAGCCCGCTGCGACGGTCTCCGTCCGCCCAGGCCCGGGGCAGGGGTAGAGGTCGGGGTGCGCGGCCCGCCCCCCCGGTCCGCGGGGCCCGGCCCCCCGGTCCGCCCGCCGCAGGCGACCGCCACCGCAGTCCGCGCGTCGGCGTCTCGCGGGGTGAAACCCCGTCGGGTGGCGACCCGCCGGGGATTACCCTGGGCCGCATGACCTCGTACGACGCCCCCAGCCCCGTCACCGCCACCGCGCGCGCCGCCCGGACCGCCGCCGCGGCCATCGCCCCGCTCCCGCGGTCCGCCAAGGACGCCGCCCTGCTGGCCATCGCGGACGCGCTGGAGGCCCGTACGGCCGAGATCGTCGAGGCCAACGCCGTCGACACCGCCAAGGCCGCCGAGGCGGGCACGAGCGAGACCGTCATCGACCGCCTCACCCTCACCCCCGAGCGGGTCCGCGCCATCGCCTCCGATGTGCGCGACATCGCCGCCCTCCCCGACCCCGTCGGCGAGGTCGTCCGCGGTTCGACCCTCCCCAACGGCATCGACCTGCGCCAGATCCGCGTCCCGCTCGGCGTCGTCGGCATCATCTACGAGGCCCGCCCCAACGTCACCGTCGACGCCGCCGCCCTCTGTCTCAAGGCCGGGAACGCCGTTCTCCTGCGCGGCAGTTCCTCCGCCTACGCCTCGAACACCGCCCTCGTCGGCATCCTCCGCGACGCGATCGTCTCCGCCGGCCTCCCCGCGGACGCGATCCAACTCGTCCCCGGCGAGTCCCGCGACTCCGTCCGTGAGCTGATGCGCGCCCGCGGCCTCGTCGACGTCCTGATCCCGCGCGGCGGTGCCTCGCTCATCAAGACCGTCGTCGAAGAGTCCATCGTCCCGGTCATCGAGACCGGCACCGGCAACTGCCACGTCTACGTCGACGCCCAGGCCGACCTCGCCATGGCCGTGGACATCCTCGTCAACTCCAAGGCCCAGCGGCCCTCCGTCTGCAACGCCGCCGAGACGCTCCTGGTCCACCGCGACATCGCCGCCGCCTTCCTGCCCCTGGCCCTCGACGCCCTCGCGGACGCCGGCGTCACCGTCCACGGCGACGGCGAGGTGCTCTCGTACGCCGAGGGCACCAAGGTGACCGCGCTGCCCGCCACCGATGAGGACTGGGCCGCCGAGTACCTCTCGTACGACATCGCGGCCGCCGTCGTGGACTCCCTTGACGAGGCCGTCACCCACATCCGCCGCTGGACCTCAGGGCACACCGAGGCGATCGTCACCAGCTCGCAGGCCGCCGCCCGCCGCTTCACCCAATTGGTCGACTCGACCACGGTCGCCGTGAACGCCTCCACCCGGTTCACGGACGGTGGTCAGTTCGGCTTCGGCGCGGAGATCGGCATCTCGACCCAGAAGCTGCACGCCCGCGGCCCGATGGGCCTTCCCGAGCTGACCTCCACCAAGTACATCGTCACCGGCGACGGTCACGTCCGGTAGCCCCACAGGCCACGCGGTGTGGCCGGATTTCCGGTTACACCCTGCCCAAAGCGGCCCCCCAGGTCTACGCTGTTCCCGTGCCGGACGACGTGGGGGGCAAGCCGTTCCCGGACGACGGTGAGCCCGACGACGACCGCGGAGGCGCGGATCAGGACTTCGCCTCCGTGGTGTTCGACGAGGCCTTCGTCCGGAACGCCGAGATTCACGAACCGAGCGCGGCCGAGCGCCAATGGGCCGCCGACCGGGCCCGCGCGGAAGCCGCCGAGGCCGCGCGCGTGGCCGGTGGCCGGCCCGGCGAGGACGACCACGAGGGATTCGGATACGGGCCGCCCGGCGCCTTCGGCATCGACGAACCCGGTTGGGAGCACGGTGTCTACGGCCCCGGCTACCCGGAAGGTCCCTACGGGGCCTACGGGGGCCGCCTGCGGCCCTACCGCGGTCGATCGCCGTGGCTGCGGCCGGTCGCCTGGGTGTTGGCCGTCGTCATGGGCCTGGGGATGGTCGCCCTGGCCTTCAGCGCGGTGTACCGCAGTGCCGAAGGCGACCCGGACCCGGCCCCCGTCCCGGCAAGTACCCCGCTGCGCGAAGTCACCGGTGCGGGGGCGTTTACGTACCCCGTCGGCCGCCAACCCTGAAAGTACGACCCCTTGAGCACGACCCCACTCGCGTGATCGGAGCCGGGGGCTTCTCTGAAGCGGGGACAGCGGGGAGAAGCGATGGCCGTTCCAGGAGATCCGCCCAACGGCACCCCCGACGGAATCGGCGGGGGCGACGACGACTTCCGGCCGGACGAGTACCGGTCCGTGGTGTTCGACGAGGAGTTCGTGCGCGCCGCACGGCTCCAGGAGTTCTCCGCCGAGGAACGCATGGGCGAGCACGCCCGGGCCGTACGCAGCCGCTCCCTCTGGTCCGGCGGCGGCGTGGGGCACCGCACCGGGACGCCCGGCAGGGGCGCCCGGCAGGGCATGCTGCTCGTGCTGCTCATCGCCACCGCCTTCGCGGTCGCCGTGTACATGGGCCTGCGCAACCCGTACCTGCCCGCGCCCCAGGGCGAGGCGCAGCCGCTCGCAAGCGTCGTCGTCCCGCTCGCGCCGACCGTGCCCGTGCCCGGTGGACGTCCCGTCGACCTGTTCGCGAACAGCCCCGCCGCGCAGTACCTCGTCGGGGCGGCCGGGATCAGCCTGCCCGCCGTGCGCCGTACCCCGCATTTCAGCGAGAGCCAGGTCCTCTCGGCGCTGTCCATCGCCAAGGACTACCTGGTGCGGTCCTCGCTTGACCCGGACGTCCTGGCCGGCGCCGCCTCCCGGCCCGTACGGGTCCTGCTCGACCCGGGTCAGGGGGCCCAGTTCGACCAGAGCATGACCTCGCCCTCCGGGGACGGCCGGCACGCCGCCACCGGCTGGCTGGTCCGCTTCGACGCCGGGACCGCCGCGCTCGCCGACGCCCGCGTACGGGTGAACGGCACCCTCACCTTCGATGAGGTCACCCCGGACGCGCTGCAGGTGACCTCCGACCACACCTTCGTCTACGCGGTCCGTCCCGCCAACGGGTCCCCGGCGGCCGCCGACGGGGCCTCGCTCTTCACCGTGCGGCGCGAACTGCAGATGCGCTTCGACCGCGCCGACCTGACCGCCCGACGCACGGAGCTCGTCGCCGCCTACGTGATGGCCGGACCGCAGGACTGCGCCGCCGACCCGGCGGCGGCTTTCAAGCCGCTGCTCGCCGGGGCCGGACCCACCACCGTCGGCCCGCCGGCCAGCGATCCGTACGCCGGCGGTCAGCGGAGGCGCACGGCAGGGCTGTGCGGCGTCCTCGTGACCCCCTCGGCCCCGGACGCCCCCACCCCGAGCGCGCCGGACGGCGTGACTACGCCTCCGTAGCCCCGCCCTTGCCGGCGTCGCCCCTGCCTTCGTCCCGGCCCCCGGCGGCTCCGGTGGAACCGGAGCCGGTGAAGACGTCGCGGAGCTTGCCGCCCAGGTCGCCCGCGCCCCCGGCGATGTCGCCGACCAGCTTCATCAGCGGATCCTTGCTGCTGCGCACCGAGTCGGCGTAATGCGAGGCGGACTCGCGGATGGAGTCGCTCACCGACGTGTCCTTGTCCTCGTCCCGCCGCGGGTAGTGGCCGTCCATGATCCGCTGGTAGTCCCGGCTCTGCGCCCACTTCTTCAGCTCGGCCGCGCGGACCGTGGTGAAGGGGTGCGTACGCGGCAGCATGTTGAGGATCTTCAGCACCGAGTCGCGCAGGTCACCGCTCGACTCGTACTCCTCGGCCTGGGCCAGGAAGGCGTCCACGTTCATCTCGTGCAGGTGGTGACCGCCCGCCAGCTTCATCAAGCCGCGCATCGACGCGTGAACGTCCTGCCCCACCAGCAGCCCGGCCCGGTCCGCCGACAGCTCCGACTTGCGGAACCACTCCCGCAGCGCGGTGACGATCGCCATGATCGCCACATTGCCCAGCGGGATCCACGCCACCTTGAGCGCCAGGCCCGTCAGGAACAGCAGGACCGTGCGGTACACGGCGTGCCCGGACAGCGCGTGGCCCACCTCGTGGCCGACCACGGCCCGCATCTCCTCCTCGTCGAGCAGCTCGACCAGGCCCGTCGTCACCACGATGATCGGCTCGTCCAGCCCGATGCACATGGCGTTCGGCTTGGGGTCCTGCTGCACGTACATCTGCGGGACCCGCTCCAGGTCCAGGACGTAACAGGCGTCGAGCAGCATGCCGTGCAGATGGGGGAACTGCGTCTCGCCCACCCGGACCGAATCGGAGAGGAACAACAGCCGCAGGCTCCGCTCCGGCAGCAGCCCGCTGAGGGCCTTGAACACCGTGTCGAAGCCGCTGAGCTTGCGCAGGGCGACGAGGGCGGAGCGGTCCGCCGGATGCTCGTACGCCCGCGAGGAAATGCCGGGGAACCTCCTGCGGTTCCGGGCCGGTACCTTCTCGGTTCCGGTGTTCGTCATAGCGCCCTCCCCCTGCATAGACCTGGACAGACCCGTCTGCTCACGCGTCCATCCTCTCCAACGCCTGAGTCGGCGTGAGCGTGCCCCGGGCCCCCGCATACGATGTGAGGGAAGTCTCCGCTCCCTCCCGACTCGATAGGTACCTGCCTGATGAGCCTCTCCACCACCACCCACAACCTGGTCGTTCTCGCCTCGGAGGGTGCCGGGCAGCACGGCGGCAACCACGACAGCCTGAGCCCCTACCTGACCGGTGGCGGCGCCTTCTGCGTCCTGCTGCTCCTGCTCTGGGTGACCACGCGCCTCAACCGCGACCGCTAGTTCCCCCTTGACCCCGCGGTCCCGGCGCGACGCCCGGCCGTCCGCGCCTGCGGGCACCCGTGCGCAGGCGGGTCGGGGACGGGCCACCGGGCCAGTAGGCTCTGCGCTCATGGGAGAGCAGGGAACGCCTACCGGCCCGGTCAAGCGCCGCCTCGGCGTGATGGGCGGGACATTCGATCCGATCCACCACGGACACCTGGTGGCCGCCAGCGAGGTGGCCGCCCTCTTCCACCTCGACGAGGTGGTGTTCGTACCGACCGGCCAGCCGTGGCAGAAGTCGCACAGCGTCGTGTCGCCGGCCGAGGACCGCTACCTCATGACGGTCATCGCGACGGCCTCGAACCCCCAGTTCTCGGTGAGCCGCATCGACATCGACCGCGGCGGCCCGACGTACACCATCGACACGCTGCGGGACCTGAGCGCCCTCAACCAGGACTCGGACCTGTTCTTCATCACCGGCGCCGACGCCCTGGCGCAGATCCTGACTTGGCGCAACGCCGAGGAGCTGTTCTCCCTCGCGCACTTCATCGGGGTGACCCGGCCCGGCCACGTGCTGACCGACGACGGGCTGCCCGAGGGCGGTGTCTCCCTCGTCGAGGTGCCCGCGCTCGCGATCTCGTCCACCGACTGCCGGGCGCGCGTGGCGCAGGGCGACCCCGTCTGGTATCTGGTGCCGGACGGTGTGGTGCGCTACATCGACAAGCGTGAGCTGTACCGGGGAGCCTGAGCTTCCGGTTCCGGAGAGAGGGGCCCCGCGGTGAACGACCGACAGGATCCGTACGACCCGTACGCCGCCCAGGAGCAGCAGCAGTTCATCGGCTACGACCCGTACGGTCGGCCGGTGTACGGGCGAGCGCCGGCCCAGGCCCCCGACCCCGCCCACGACGCGTACGAGCAGCCGTACGGATACGCGTACGAGGGCTGTGCCCCCCAGCAGCCCCCCTACCCGCAGCAGCCGGCCGTTCCGGACCCCGCCGCGCAGGACGGGACGTACGGCCGGGAGCAGTACGCCCCCGGCGCGGGCCACGGGTACGACACGCAGCAGGCCCGGCAGTGGATCCCCCAGCAGCAGGCGCCGCAGCAGCCGGCCCCGGACCCGCGGCCCGCACCTCACGTCCCCGAGCCGCGCCGGGCCGCCTCCGAGGCCGCCCCCGGGGCCGCGCCCCATCCCGCCCGCGCCGCCGAGCCCCAGGCCGGCCGGGACTACCGCACCGAGATGTTCGCCTTCATCGACCAGCCGGACGAGGAGTCCGAGGACGTCATCGACTGGCTCGCCTTCACCGAGAGCCGTACCGAGCGGCGCGAGGAGGCCCGCCGCCGCGGCCGCAACCGGATCGTCGCGCTGATCGTCGTCCTCGCCCTGTTCGTCGTCGGCGGCGTCGGCTACCTCTGGTACGCGGGCGGGCTGCCCTTCCTCGACGGGCCGGACGCGCAGAAGAAGACGGCCGCCCCCGGGGCGCAGAAACGCGACATGATCGTCGTCCACGTGCTCAACACCAAGAAGGGCGGCTCCTCCACGGCGCTGCTCGTCGACAACGTGACGACGAAGCAGGGTGCCACCGTCCTGCTGCCGAACACCCTGAACGTCCCCAAGGAGGACGGCACGGTCCGGCCCCTGTCCAAGGCGGTCGAGGACGGCGGCCTCGTCACCCGTGAGGCACTCGACTCGGTCCTGGGCACCCGCATCGGCGGAACCTGGCGCCTGGACACCCCCTTCCTGGAGCGGCTCGTCGAGCTGGTCGGCGGCATCGAGGTCGACACCGACACCGCCGTCCCGGCCGACGACAAGGCCAAGACGCCGGCCGTGACCCAGGGCGCCAAGCAGAACCTGACCGGCGCGATGGCCGTCGCGTACGCCACCTACCGCGCGCAGGGCGAGCCGGAGAGCAGGCAACTGGAGCGGCTCGGCAAGGTGCTCTACGCGGTCCTGCGCAAGGTCCCCGGCGATCCGAAGGCGGCCGCGGTGACCGTCGACAGCATGGGCCAGATCCTGGACCCGGCGCTCAACGCGCAGAACCTGGGCGCCCTGCTGTCGCGGATCGGCGAGCACGCCAAGGTGGGCGCCTACCGCACCGAGGTGCTGCCCGTGAAGCCGGACGGCGCGCTCGCCGACGGCGCGGGCAAGAAGACCGTCGACGACATCCTCGGCGGTTCCGTCGCCTCCGTCCCCGGCGCCGTTCCCCGGATCGGCCTCAAGGACGCCACCGGGGACGACAAGGCGCAGCTCGCGGCGAAGGCGGCGTTGCTGAACGGCGGCTACACACTGGTGGAGGGCGGCAAGGCCGACAAGACCGCGGCCGTCTCACAGATCACCTACCAGGACGACGCGCAGCGACCCAAGGCGATCGAGGTGGCCAAGACGCTGGGGCTGCCGGAAACGGCCGTGAAGAAGGCCGAAAGTACGGTGAACGCGGACGTCGTGGTGCTGCTCGGCAAGGACTACAAGGCCGGCTGAGCCCCGCGTCCAGGCTGTGAGCTGCGCATTCGCCCGGGCGGAACCTTCCGCGCGGGCGGTGTCGGCGGTACGTGAGACCCTTGAGGGGATCTGCCCGCCAACCCGAAAGCATGGCCAGTGACCGCCACGGACCGCTCCATCGAGCTCATCACCGCCGCCGCCCAGGCCGCGGCCGACCGGCTCGCGCACGACATCATCGCGTACGACGTCAGCGACGTGCTGTCGATCACCGACGCCTTCCTCCTCGCCTCCGCGCCCAACGACCGCCAGGTCAAGTCGATCGTGGACGAGATCGAAGAGCGCCTGCTCAAGGAACTGGGCGCCAAGCCGGTGCGCCGCGAGGGCGACCGCGACGCCCGCTGGATCCTGCTCGACTACGTCGACATCGTCGTGCACGTCCAGCACAGCGAGGAGCGGGTCTTCTACGCGCTGGAGCGCCTGTGGAAGGACTGCCCCGAGATCGAGCTTCCCGAGGACGCCAAGCTCACCATCGGCAAGGCCGAGGAGCACGCGAAGCTGCGCGAGGCGCAGGGCGACGACGAACTGGACGGTGATCTGTTCTGAGCACGACCGACACGGGTACGACCGGTACGTCCGCCTCCACCGCACCGGCCGTATCGGCCGGCAAGAGCGGCGGGACCGGCCGGAAGATCGTCCTTTGGCGGCACGGACAGACCTCCTGGAACCTGGAGCGCCGCTTCCAGGGGTCCACGGACATAGAGCTGACCGAGACCGGTTTGGCGCAGGCGCGCCGCGCCGCCCGGCTGCTCGCGTCGCTGAAGCCGGACGTCATCGTCGCCTCCGACCTCCGCCGCGCCTCCGCCACGGCCGCCGAACTCGCCGGCGTCACCGGCCTTCCGGTGGCGCACGACGCGGCGCTGCGCGAGACGTACGCGGGCGAGTGGCAGGGGCTCACGCACGAGGAGATCCTCCACAAGTACGGCGAGCAGTACGCGGCGTGGAAGCGCGGCGAGCCCGTACGGCGCGGTGGTGGCGAGCTGGAGACCGAAGTCGCAGACCGCGCCGCGCCGGTGGTGCTGCGCCACGCCGACCTGCTGCCCGAGGGCGGCACGCTCGTCGTGGTCAGCCACGGCGGGACGATCCGTACGACCATCGGCCGTCTGCTGGGGCTGGACTCGTCCTCCTGGGAGAGCCTGGGCGGGCTCTCCAACTGCTGCTGGTCGGTCCTCGGCGAGGGCGCGCGCGGCTGGCGGCTCATGGAGCACAACGCCGGCACGCTGCCGGAGCCGGTGCTCGGCGACGACGACTGAGCACCGTCGGCTGAGCAGGGCCGATGCGGGCGACGGCCGGATTTCACTTTCCGGCTGGTCCCAGGCTAGAGTTCTTCTTGTTCGCAGCGCGGAACACCGGAAACGGGGAAGCGTGGCGGAGAGCGGGGCTATAGCTCAGTTGGTAGAGCGCCTGCATGGCATGCAGGAGGTCAGGAGTTCAATTCTCCTTAGCTCCACAATCGGTATCCCGTCCCCAACAGGGGGCGGGATACTTGCGTTTGTTCCTTTTGTGCTTGCTGACCCGGCCCGTACCGGCATGGCAGAATCGGACGGCCGGAGGGGGACACGACGGCCCGACGCGGGAGGGAGTCGCTGACGGATGGGTGCACACCGGCGGCGGTGCGACTGGTGCAACAACGGCACGCCGATCGTGCGGGACATGGAGCCGGTCAATCCCGACTACCAGTACTGGTGCGAGGAATGCGCGCGGGCGCTGATCATAAAAGGCGACCCCATCGAGACCTACCGCGAGCTGGAGGGGGAGCCGATCTACGGCCGGCTGCTCGACGAGCACTGCACGCTCAAGCGGTTCTACCAGTTCGCCAAGGCGTGATGAAACGGGCGTAGCGGTACACATCGGGCATGGCCTCGGGGACGCGGAAACCGATTTTTGGACCAGGGCCATGACCGTGTAATGTTTGGGACGTCGCCAAGGGGAACCGGCAAGGGAAACCGAAGCGGCGGGCAGTACAGCGGTACAAGGGGCTATAGCTCAGTTGGTAGAGCGCCTGCATGGCATGCAGGAGGTCAGGAGTTCAATTCTCCTTAGCTCCACAGTGAAGAGAAGCGGGCCACCCGGATCGGGTGGTCCGCTTCTCGTTGTGCGGAACGCCGGAGCGGGCGGCGGGGCCGCTGCGGTACCCTGACGCCATGCGTGCCGTACGCCTTCTGCTTACCGAGCCGCGCTGATCAGTACACGACCCTTCGAGACGGTCGGCATCGGCGCGGCGTCCCCTCCTGTGTGAGGGGTTTTTTCGTTTGGGCAGGCAGAGACGGCAGAGACGATCGATGGAGCTTCAGAAATCATGAGCGAGACGAACACCCCGGCCCCCGAGGCGGCCGAGGCGCACCGCTACACGGCTGCCATGGCCGCCGACATCGAGGCACGCTGGCAGGACGTATGGGACGCCGAGGGCACCTACGAGGCCCCCAACCCGACCGGTGACCTGGCCGGGGACCCCGCGGTCGTCGCGCGCCCCAGCAAGTTCATCATGGACATGTTCCCGTACCCGTCGGGTGCGGGCCTGCACGTCGGCCACCCGCTCGGCTACATCGCCACGGACGTCTTCGCCCGCCACCAGCGGATGTCCGGCCACAACGTCCTGCACACCCTGGGCTTCGACGCCTTCGGCCTGCCGGCCGAGCAGTACGCCGTGCAGACCGGCACGCACCCGCGCGTGTCCACCGAGGCCAACATCGAGAACATGAAGGTCCAGCTCCGCCGGCTGGGCCTGGGCCACGACAAGCGCCGCTCGTTCGCGACGATCGACCCGGACTACTACAAGTGGACGCAGTGGATCTTCCTGCAGATCTACAACTCCTGGTACGACACCGACGCCGGGAAGGCCCGCCCGATCGCGGAGCTGGTCGCCGCCTTCGAGGACGGCTCCCGTGAGGTTCCCGGCGGCCGTGCCTGGGCGAAGCTGAGCGCAGGCGAGCGGGCCGGCGTGCTGAACGAGTACCGGCTGGCCTACGCCTCGGACGCGCCCGTGAACTGGTGCCCGGGGCTGGGCACCGTACTGGCCAACGAGGAGGTCACCGCCGACGGCCGGTCCGAGCGCGGCAACTTCCCCGTCTTCAAGGCCAAGCTGAGCCAGTGGAACATGCGGATCACGGCCTACGCCGACCGCCTGCTGGACGACCTGGACGCCCTGGACTGGCCCGAGGCCATCAAGCTCCAGCAGCGCAACTGGATCGGCCGCAGCGAGGGCGCGCGCGTCGACTTCGCCGTCGGCGCCGACGCCATCACCGTCTTCACCACCCGCCCCGACACCCTGTTCGGCGCCACCTACATGGTGCTGGCGCCCGAGCACGAGCTGGTCGAGAAGATCGTCCCGGCCGCGTGGCCCGAAGGCACCCACCAGGTGTGGACCGGCGGCGCCGCGACCCCGCGCGAGGCGGTCGACGCGTACCGCAAGCAGGCCGCGGCCAAGTCGGACGTCGAGCGCCAAGCCGAGGCCAAGGACAAGACCGGTGTCTTCACCGGCGCCTACGCCACCAACCCGGTCAGCGGCGACCAGGTCCCCGTCTTCATCGCCGACTACGTCCTGATGGGCTACGGCACCGGCGCGATCATGGCCGTCCCGGCCCACGACAGCCGCGACTTCGCCTTCGCCCGCGCCTTCGAACTGCCCATGCGCTGCGTCGTGGAGCCTTCCGATGACCGCGACGCCGACCCGGCCGAGTGGGACGACGCGTTCTCCTCCTACGACGGCACGATCGTCAACTCGACCGGCGAGGGCGTGTCCCTGGACGGCCTGGGCGTCGTCGAGGCCAAGGCCCGCATCACCGAGTGGCTGGCCGGGCGCGGCATCGGCGAAGGCACCGTCAACTTCCGCCTGCGCGACTGGCTGTTCAGCCGCCAGCGCTACTGGGGCGAGCCCTTCCCGATCGTCTACGACGAGGACGGCGTCGCGCACCCGCTGCCCGAGTCGATGCTGCCGCTGGAGCTGCCGGAGGTCGAGGACTACTCGCCGCGCACCTTCGAGCCGGACGACGCCGCCTCGAAGCCGGAGACCCCGCTGTCGCGCAACGAGGACTGGGTCTTCGTGGAGCTGGACCTGGGCCGCGGCGAGGGCGTCAAGCGCTACCGCCGCGAGACCAACACCATGCCGAACTGGGCCGGCTCCTGCTGGTACGAGCTGCGCTACCTGGACCCGCACAACGACTCGGCGCTGGTGGACCCGGCGATCGAGCGGTATTGGATGGGCCCGCGCGAGGGCGCCCCGCACGGTGGCGTCGACCTGTACGTGGGCGGCGCCGAGCACGCGGTGCTGCACCTGCTGTACGCGCGTTTCTGGTCCAAGGTCCTGTTCGACCTGGGGCACGTCTCGTCCGCCGAGCCGTTCCACAAGCTGTTCAACCAGGGCATGATCCAGGCGTACGCGTACACCGACGCGCGCGGCGTGTACGTGCCGGCGGCCGAGGTGGAGGAGCGCGACGGCGGCTACTTCCACCAGGGCGAGCCGGTCAAGCGCGAGCACGGCAAGATGGGCAAGTCCCTGAAGAACGCCGTCACGCCGGACGAGATCTGCGAGGAGTACGGCGCCGACACGCTGCGCCTGTACGAGATGGCGATGGGCCCGCTGGACGTGTCGCGTCCCTGGGACACGCGGGCCGTGGTGGGTCAGTACCGGCTGCTCCAGCGCCTGTGGCGCAACATCGTGGACGAGGAGACGGGCGCGGTGACCGTCGTCGACGCCGAGCCGGCCGAGGACACCCTGCGCGCGCTGCACAAGGCGATCGACGGCGCCGGCGCGGACATGGCGGGGCTGCGCTTCAACACCGCCATCGCGAAGATCACCGAGCTGAACAACTTCCTGACGAAGGCCGGTCGGCCGCTGGAGCGCTCGGTCGCCGAGCGGCTGGTGCTGCTCGTCGCCCCGCTGGCGCCGCACATCGCGGAGGAGCTGTGGCACCGGCTGGGGCACAGCGAGTCGGTGGTCCACCAGGACTTCCCGGTCGCGGACCCGGCGTACGTCGTGGACGAGAGCGTGACGTGCGTCGTCCAGGTCAAGGGCAAGGTCAAGGCCCGCCTGGAGGTGCCGCCGACGGTCTCCGAGGGTGACCTGGAGCAGCTGGCGCTGGCCGACGAGGCGGTCGTGGCGGCGCTCGGCGGGGCGGAGATCCGCAAGGTGATCGTGCGCGCGCCGAAGCTGGTGAACATCGTCATCTGAGCGTCGTCACCGAGTGCGGTGCCGAGCTCGGTGCCGAGCTCGGTGCCGGCCGGCGTGTGGATCGCGGTGTAGGGGTCTTCCCGTACGGGCAGGTTGGGGGTTCGAAAGGAACCCCCGACCTGCCCGCTGCGTTTACGGTGGAGGGGACGGAATAGGCAGGGGAAGGGAGCCTCATGGAGGCGGGCGCGTTGATCATCTTTGCCCTGTTGATGCTGTTCGCTTTCCTGGGGCTGGGCGCATGGGCCACCGTGAAGGCGGTCGGCGCGGCGAAGCGCGGCGTGGACCGGACGCTCACGCAGGCCCGGCGGACGGTGGAGGACACGACCCTCAGGGCCAGGAGCCTCGGACAGGTGGGCGTCACGGCGGGGCTGGCGCAGCTCCGGCTCGACCTGCGGACGTCGATGCGGGCGACGCAGCAGGCGCTGTACCAGGGCGTACAGACGGACGCCTCGCTGAAGGAGTCGATCGGCCTCTTCGAGCGGCTCAGCGAGCACGGGCACGACCTGGACGCCGAACTCAAGCGGCTGGAACAGGAGCCGGACCGCAAGCGGATCGCGGAGAGCCTGCCCGACCTGCGGGAACGCACCCGCAAGATCACGGAGTCGGCGGACTCCCTGCGGTGGGCGGCGCGGGAGCGCGCGCGGCGCTTCGCGGAGGACGAACTGTCTGCGTTGTCGGCGCAGATCGAGGTGGAATCGGGCGCGCTGCGCGACTGGTCGCGGGAGTCGGTGGACGACCTGACGGCGGCTGCGGCCTCCTGGGACGCGGGCGAGCGCGAGCACCGGCCCGGCGGCCCGAAGGAGTCCCGTCCCGCCGCCCTGAAGCCCGCCTCCCCGCAGTCGCGACACCCGTGGGAGAAGGCGCCGCGGCCGGAGACGACGGCCTGAGGGCGGCGGGAGACGACGGCCGAGGGCGGCCCTGGGGGCGGACCGACGGCGACCTGGGAGGGGACTGGGGGCTGTCTGGGAGCGGAGCGGACTGAGGACCGTCTGTCCCGCGAGGGGCCCGTGGGTTGCCGGAGCGCCCGGGTTGGGTCTGCGGGGGCCATGGGTGGGGGGCCTGTGAGGGGGCCAGGCTGCCGGAGGGGGGTCGCTGGCGGTAACCTCCCGCTCATGTCCCGCCATGTCGCGATCGTCACCGATTCCACGGCCTACCTGCCCCCACCGGCGATGGCGCGGCATCGGATCACCGCTGTCCCGCTGACCGTGGTGCTCGGTGACGAGGCGCTCGAAGAGGGCACCGAGATCTCGGCCCGCAGCCTTGCCCTGGCCCTGCAGAAGCGTCGTTCGGTCACCACGTCCCGCCCGAGTCCGGATGACTTCGCCCGGGCCTACCGGGCGGCCGCCGACGCCGGTGCGACCGGCATCGTCAGTCTCCACCTCTCCGCCGAGTTCTCGGGCACCTGGGACGCCGCCGTGGTGGCCGCCAAGACCGCCCCCGTCCCGGTCAGGGTCGTCGACACCGGCATGGTGGCCATGGCCCTGGGGTTCTGCGCGCTCGCCGCCGCCGAGGTGGTGGAGAGCGGCGGCTCCGTCGACGAGGCCGTGGCCGCCGCCGAGAAGCGGGCCGCCGACATGTCGGCGTACTTCTACGTCGACACGCTGGACTACCTCCGGCGCGGCGGTCGCATCGGGGCCGCGCAGGCCCTCCTCGGCTCGGCGCTCGCCGTCAAGCCCCTGCTCACCCTCGACGGCGGGCGGATCGAGATGCTGGAGAAGGTGCGTACGGCGTCCAAGGCCATCGCCCGTCTCGAAGAACTGGCCGTCGAACGCGCCGGCTCCGGGAGCGTCGACATCGCGGTGCACCACCTCGCGGCGCCGGAGCGGGCGGAGAAGCTCGCGCAACGGCTGCGGGAGCGGATTCCCGGGCTGGTCGAGCTGCACGTCAGCGAGGTCGGCGCGGTCATCGGCGCGCACACCGGGCCGGGTCTGCTGGCGGCCGTCGTCTCGCCGCGCTGAACCTCGGAGCGGAGGGGCGGGCTGCGGAGGGGCGGGTTGCGGTGGCGGGCGCGGTGGCGGGCGCGGTGGCGGGTGGCTGAGTGGGTGCCGGAGTGCCCGGGCGGTCACCGGAACGGGTGACGGGGTTATCCACAACCGGCCCTTCATCCACCGGAATTGAAGCCTCCGAACGAAGATCGGGAGGGGCCCCTACCGTCGTGGCATGACTCCACGAACGCGTACTTCGCCCCCTTACCGAGCCGGCGCCACCAGTGGCCCCGGCCGTCCCCGCCGGTCCGACGGCCGGTTCCGCGACCGCCGGCGGCCGCACGCCGATCCCGTGACGGTGCGACGGCGGGCGGAAGCCCTCCTGACGGCGCCGCCGCCCGCGCCGCCGCCCGCGCACCCGCCCGGTCCCGTGCCTGATCCGCTGTCTGAACCCGTACCCGATCCTGCATCTGAACCCGTACCCGATCCGGCGCCCGAGGTTCGTGTCCGGGGTGCCGACTCCGACTCCCACTCCGACTCCGACTCCCACTCCGACTCCGGCTGCGACTCCGGCATCGGCCGTGCGCCGGTCGCCGTGACGGCGGGGGCGCCACTGGACCGGCGGGGCGGGCGGTGGCTCGCGGTGCGCGAACGGCTGCCCGTGTGGGTGCAGTCGCGGTGCGCGGTGGAGCCGAGGACGGTGGCGGCGCTCGCGGTGGTGCTGGTGGCGGCCGTGGGCTTCGCGGGCCGGTCGTACTGGTCGGCCCGGCCGGGGCCGGTGACCGCGCCGGCCGTCGTCGCCCCCGCTTCGGTACCCGCCCCCACCCCGGCGCCGGCGGCCCCGGCCCCCACCGCGGGCACCCGGGTCGTGGTGGACGTCAGCGGCAAGGTCCGGGAGCCGGGGGTGCGGACGCTGCCGGCCGGGGCGCGGGTGGAGGACGCGCTGGCCGCCGCCGGGGGAGTGCGGCCGGGCACCGACACGACCGGGCTGAACCGGGCCCGGGTGCTGGTGGACGGCGAACAGGTGGTGGTGGGCGCACCCGCGCAGCCCCCGGCGGGCGGCGGTGGTCCGGGCTCCGGGTCGCCGGGCGGCCCGCTGAGCCTGGGCAGCGCCACCGTCGCGCAGCTCGACGGGCTGCCCGGGGTCGGCCCCGTGCTCGCGCAGCACATCATCGACTTCCGGACCGCGCGGGGCGGTTTCCGCTCGGTGGAGGAACTCCGGCAGGTCGACGGGATCGGCGAACGCCGGTTCTCCGATCTGCGCAAGCTGGTGCGGCCGTGAACCGCCCCGAGGGGGCCGCGCCGATGGACCTGCGGCTCGCCGCGCCGGCGCTCGCGGCCTGGGCGGCGGCCGCCCTCGCCCTCGACGCGCCGGCCGGGTGGACCGCCGCCGGTGTGGGCCTGGCGGTGGCCGCGGCGGGGCTGTTGCTGTGGACCGGCTGTCGAAGGCCACGTCCGGTGTGGAGGGTGGGTGCGGCCGTCGCCGCCGGATTGCTCTGCGCGGGCGCCGGTGCCGGGGTGGCCGGGCTGCAGCGTGCCGAGGCGCGGGCCGGTCCCGTCGTCGGGCTGGCCGGGGAGCACGCCCGGGTCCTGGCGGAGCTCACCGTCGTCTCCGATCCCCGCCGCGCCGGGGCCGGGAGTGGGCCGCCGATGGTGACGCTGGACGCGGTGGTGACCCGGGTGACCGGCCCCGACGGGGCGCGCAGCAGGGTGGAGACGCCGGTGCGGGTGCTGGCCGGGCACCCGGCGTGGGCGGGGTTGCAGCCCTCGACGCGGGTCGAGGTGGTGGGGCGGTTGTCCCCGGGCCGGGGTGGCGAGCGGGCGGTGGCGTTGCTTCGCCCGGCGGGGAACGTACCGCCGAGGGTGGTGCGTGGCCCGGACGCGGCGCAGCGGCTCGCCGGAACCCTGCGGGTCGGGCTGCGGGAGGCGACACGGGGACTGCCGGGCGACGCCGGGGCGCTGCTGCCGGGCCTGGTGGTCGGCGATGTGTCCCGGGTCCCGCCCGACCTGCATGAGGCGTTCCGTGCCACCGACTTGCTGCACCTGTTGGCGGTGTCCGGTTCCAACCTCACCGTGGTGCTGTTCCTGCTCATCGGGCCACCGGCCGCGGCGCAGCAGGCCGAGCGGCGCGGGCTCGCCCCTCGCCTCGGGCTCTCCCTGCGGGCGACTGCCCTGTGCGGGGCGGCGCTGACGCTCGCCTTCGTGGTGGTGTGCCGGCCCGAACCGAGCGTGCTGCGGGCCGCCGCCTGCGGGGGGATCACCCTGCTGGCCCTGGCCACCGGCCGGCGCAGGTCGCTGGTTCCCGCGCTGGCCGCCGCCGCTCTGCTGCTGGTCCTGTACGACCCGTGGCTGGCCCGCAGCATCGGGTTCCTGTTGTCCGTGCTGGCGACGGGGGCCTTGTTGACCGTGGCACCGCGCTGGGGGGAGGTCCTGCGGAGGCGGGGCGTGCGGCCCGGGCTCGCCGACGCGTTGGGGGCGGCCGCGGCCGCCCAGGCGGTGTGCGCCCCGGTGGTCGCGGTGCTCTCCGCCCGGGTGAGCCTGGTGGCGGTGCCGTGCAACCTGCTGGCCGAACTCGCGGCGGGTCCGGCCACGGTGCTGGGCTTCGCGACCCTGGCGGTGGCCCCGCTGTGCATGCCGGCCGCGGAACTACTCGCCCGGTGCGCGGGGGTGCCGGCCGGGTGGATCGCGGGAGTGGCCCGCGCCGGGGCTGCGCTGCCCGGGGCGGAGCTGGCGTGGCCCGGCGGGTTCGCGGGCGGTGCGCTGCTGGTCGCGGCCACCGCCGGCGTGCTCGGCCTGTGCGTCCGGTGGGGGCGCAGGTGGTGGTTCTGCTCCGCCTTGGCCGTGGCGCTGCTCGCCGCCGTACTCAGGCCGCCCGTACTCATCCGTACGTTCAAAGGATGGCCACCGCCCGACTGGAGCTACGTCCAGTGCGCGGTGGGGCAGGGGGACGCGGCCGTCCTCGCCGTGGCACCGGGCACGGCGGTGGTCGTGGACGCGGGACCGGAGCCCGGACCGGTCGACGCGTGCCTGCGGAGCCTGGGCGTGCGCAGGGTCCCGCTGCTCGTGCTGACCCACTTCCACGCCGATCATGTGGGCGGACTCGCCGGGGTGCTGCGCGGCCGGGCCGTGGGGGCGATCCAGACGACGACGCTGGAGGAACCCGCCGCCCAGGCCGAGTTCGTCCGGCGCACGGCCGCCGATGCCAAGGTGCCGGTCGTGGCCGCGGTGGCGGGCGAGCGGCGCCGGACCGGGCCGGTGGAGTGGCGGGTGCTGTGGCCGCCGCCCGGCGGGCCGCCGACGGAAGGACCGAACGACGCGAGCGTCGCGTTGCTGGTGCGGACCTCCGGCCTGACGCTGCTCCTCCTCGGTGACCTCGAACCACTCGCCCAGCAGGCCCTGTTGAGGGATCATCCGGAGCTCGGTCCGGTGGACGTGCTGAAAGTCGCCCACCACGGCTCCGCACACCAGGACCCGGACCTCCAGGCACGGGTCAGGCCACGGATCGCGCTCGTACCGGTGGGCTCCGAGAACCGGTACGGACATCCCGCGCCCGCCACGCTCGCCCGGCTGCGGGCGATGGGGACGGTCGTCCTGCGCACCGACATCGACGGCAGCGTGGCCGTCGTGGGAAGCGGCCCAGGGCTACGAGCCTTTCCGGCCGGCCGCCGGCGCCGACGACGCCGGCATACCGGGGACGACCCTTCTGTTTGCCCCCGACCCGGCAGCATGATCGAATGCGTCTTCGCCAGAACGGTCCAAGTCCACACTGCACGGGGGTGCATCAACCATGTTCGGACGCCGACGGGGGATGGAGACGGGCGGCAGTGCCGTCTCCCACACGGCCGCGACGCTCACGCTGCCACACACGGCCCGATTGCTCAGTTGCCGGGTGCTCGACACGGTCCACCAGCCGGTGCGCCAGGCGAAGTTCGAGGTGACCGACCCGATAGGCCGCCGGGTCGTCAGCGGGGAGACCGACCCGTACGGCGGGTTCACCGCGGCCGTGCCGGAGGGGGAGTACCGGCTGACCGTCACCGCCGAGGGCTACGCGCCCTTCCACGGGGCGACGCTGGTGGGGGACCCGGCGCAGCGCGGCACGGCGGAGATCGTCCTGGACGCGGTGGAGCCGCCGCTGCTGCCCGCGCCCGGGCACTGGGAACTCGATCCGACGCACTCCTCGATCGCCTTCACCGCACGGCACATCGGCTTCGCCCGGATCCACGGCCGGTTCACCACCTTCGCCGGCGGGGTACGAATAGCCGAGCGGATGGAGGACTCCTCCATGCGCGTGATCATCGATGCGGGAAGCATCGACACGGGGCTGCGCATGCGGGACGACCACCTGCGTTCCGCGGACTTCCTGGACGCGGCGCGCCATCCCACGGTGGAGTTCTACAGCGAGCGCTTCATCCACCGGGGCGGCAGCCGCTGGGCCGTCGCGGGCGCCCTGACCCTGCACGGCGTCAGCCGCTCCGTGACCCTGGACACCCGGTACCTGGGCAACGGCACGGGCCTCCAGGGCGAAGCGCGGGCCGCGTGCCGGGCCACGACGGAACTGAACCGCGAGGACTTCGCGCTGAACTGGCAGACGGTGCTGGCCCACGGGGTCGCGGCGATCGGCGCGAGCGTGGAGGTCGAGTTGGACATCCAGATCGTCCACAAAGCCTGAGGAAGCCAGGCCCGGGGCCGGGGGCGGGGCGGGGCTCAGGGAGCCTCCAGCCACCCCTCGTAGGCGGCGGCGAGGTCGTCCAGCGAACCGGGATCGAGCTTCCCCTGCGGGTCCTCGACGACCACCAGCCACTGGGCGTCCTCCGCGTCGTCCTCACCGGCGAGGGCGTCGCGGACCAGTTGGGGTTCCTCGGGCAGGCCGAAGCGGTCGACGATCTCGGTCGCCACTTCCTCGGCGGCGTCGCGGTCGGGCAGGACCAGTACATGGCGCGCGTTCACCCGACCATTCTCCGGGACGGGGTTGTCACCGGGGATCGGGGGAGGGGGGCTGTCGGTGGAGCGTGGGATGCTGGAGGCGATGGCCACCAGGAAGAACCCCACCGACGATCCGCTCGCCCCGCTCACCCTCGCGGTGGGGCAGGAGGACCTGCTGCTCGACCGAGCCGTACGGGAGGTGGTGACGGCGGCGCGTGCCGCCGATGCCGACACCGACGTGCGGGACCTCGCCTCCGAGCAACTCCAGCCCGGCACGCTGGCCGAGCTGACCAGCCCGTCGCTCTTCTCCGAGCGCAAGGTCCTGATCGTGCGCAACGCGCAGGACCTGTCAGCCGATTCGGTGAAGGAGGTCAAGGCGTACCTCGCGGCGCCGTACGAGGAGATCATCCTCGTCCTCCTGCACGCCGGCGGTGTCAAGGGCAAAGGCCTGCTGGACGCGGCGCGCAAGGCCGGTGCCCGGGAGATCGCCTGCCCGAAGATGACGAAGGCGGCGGACCGGCTGTCGTTCGTGCGGGGCGAGTTCCGGACGCTCGGGCGTTCGGCCACCCCCGAGGCGTGCCAGAGCCTGGTCGATTCGATCGGCAGCGACTTGCGGGAGCTGGCGAGCGCGGCGGCGCAACTGTGCGCGGACGTCGAGGGAACCATCGACGAGGCCGTGGTCGGGCGTTACTACACCGGTCGGGCGGAAGCCTCCAGCTTCACCGTCGCCGACCGGGCGGTGGAAGGGCGGGCGGCGGAAGCCCTCGAAGCGCTGCGCTGGTCACTGTCCACCGGGGTGGCGCCGGTGCTGATCACCAGCGCGCTGGCCCAAGCGGTCCGGGCGATCGGGAAACTGGCCTCGGCGCCGCGCGGGGCCCGTCCGGGCGATCTCGCGCGGGACCTGGGCATGCCGCCGTGGAAGATCGACCGGGTCCGGCAGCAGATGCGGGGCTGGTCGGCGGACGGCGTCTCGGAGGCGCTGCGCGCGGTGGCGCTGGCCGACGCGGGGGTGAAGGGCGGCGGCGACGACCCGGAGTACGCCCTGGAGAAGGCGGTCGTAGCGGTCGCCCGCGCGGCCCGCCCCCAACGCCACTAGCCTCCCGGCGGGTCGGTCCTCGACCTCCGGACCCGATCCGGCTTCCGCCGGGTTCAGACGCAGCCGCCCGCCCGCCCGGCCGGCCGGCCGCAACGTGGCGTCGGGCCCGGCCGTTCGGGAAGCCGACGGCCGCTCACCAGGCGCGCGGAGGTGGTGCCCCGTAGCGGCGCCTCGCCGGCGTGCCCGACGTCCGGGCCTGTCGGCGGTGGCTGCGAGACCCGGTACAAGGCGCCGGCGGCAGGCGGTGATGCCCGCCTGCGCGCCGATCCGGCAGGCGGCCGGGTGGCCGGTCGGCTCCTGAGCCGTGCCGGGCCGGTCAGGCGCGCCCGACGGGGTGTACCGGCCTGCGGCCCGGGTCGTTGCCGGGTGGCGGCCTCCTTCGTCGGTCGCCCCGGTGCCGCAGGCCCCCCGTGTGACGTGACGTGCCGATGGGCCACGGCCGACCGGGAAGCCGGTGGAAGCGTCGGCAGCGCCGCGGTTGGCGCCCCGGTCGGGTTGCACCGCAGGCGGGGAACGGCGACGAACCCGGGCGGCTCACGGCGATGGGCGGACGACGAGATACCGCGGCCGACCCGCCGGGACCCGGCCGTGCGGCGGGGTCGGTGGCCGCGCCGTCCGGTGCCGCGGGGCCGTCCGTCCGGGCGGTGAGCCTGGTGGAAGACGGTGCAGGAGGGCCGTCTGCGCGTCGGACCGGCGCCCCGCCGCCATCCCGGCCGCGACGGCCGGGGCGCCTGCCCCCGAAGGGGACCGCCGGGCAGAGCCGGGGCCGCCTACCGCCCACCGCCCGCCACCTGGAACCGGCTCGTACGCGCGGATCCGCTCATCCCCGGCTCCGCCCGCCCGCGCGTGGCCCGAGGGGCACGGCGGGCGGGCATGACGAAGGCCCCGGCCGCACCCTGGGGAAGGGTGGCGGCCGGGGCCTTCGGTTACTTCTGGGTGCGCCGCACCCGCGTGGCGAACGCTTCGCGTGCGGCGCGGTTGCCGGTCGGGAGCGGGAGAGAGGGCCCGCTGGATCCCTACCCGGCGATCACATCAGGAGCTCAGCCCTGGAGGGTGGCAACCTTGGTGGCCAGCGCCGACTTCTTGTTGGCGGCGGCGTTCTTGTGGATGACACCCTTCGAGACAGCCTTGTCGAGCGCACGCGCGGCGGCACGGGAAGCCACGGTGGCCTTCTCGACGTCACCGGCGGCCACGGCCTCACGGGCCTTGCGGATCGCGGTCTTGAGCGAGGACTTGACGGCCTTGTTGCGCAGGCGCGCCTTCTCGTTCGTCTTGTTCCGCTTGATCTGGGACTTGATGTTCGCCACGAAAGAGCCTTTTCAGGTTCAGAGTTTGATCTTCGGATTGTGTCCCGAACGGTGAGAGGCCATACGAGACACAGCTGCCCAGGCTACCAGGCACGCTCCGGGCGGCCCAAACCGGGCGCACTGCGCCGGCCGTGGGACCATGGGACTCTGCATATACGAGACCACGTTCCGACTGCGACCCGAGAATCAGGACACTGCGTGCCCGCGATCCCCAGCCACGTGCCCGAGCCGAGCCGTACCGACCCGGCGCTGATCCGCAATTTCTGCATCATCGCGCACATCGACCACGGCAAGTCGACCCTCGCCGACCGGATGCTCCAGCTGACCGGCGTCGTCGACCAGCGGCAGATGCGCGCCCAGTACCTCGACCGCATGGACATCGAGCGTGAGCGCGGCATCACGATCAAGTCGCAGGCGGTCCGCCTGCCCTGGGCGCCCACCGAGGGGCCGGGCAAGGGCAGCACGCACATCCTGAACATGATCGACACCCCCGGTCACGTCGACTTCACGTACGAGGTCTCGCGCTCCCTCGCCGCCTGCGAGGGCACGGTCCTCCTCGTCGACGCCGCCCAGGGCATCGAGGCACAGACCCTCGCCAACCTGTACCTGGCGATGGAGAAGGACCTCGCGATCGTCCCCGTCCTGAACAAGATCGACCTGCCGGCCGCCCAGCCGGAGAAGTTCGCCGAGGAGCTCGCGAACCTGGTCGGTTGCCAGCCCGAGGACGTGCTGCGCGTCTCGGCGAAGACCGGTCTCGGCGTGGACGCGCTGCTCGACAAGATCGTCGCCACGGTCCCGGCCCCGGTCGGCCCCAAGGACGCCCCGGCCCGCGCCATGATCTTCGACTCGGTCTACGACTCGTACCGCGGCGTCGTCACGTACGTCCGTGTGGTCGACGGCCAGCTCAACAAGCGCGAGCGCATCCGGATGATGTCCACCGGCGCCACGCACGAGCTGCTGGAGATCGGTGTCTCCTCCCCGGAGATGACCCCGGCCGACGGCATCGGCGTCGGTGAGGTGGGTTACATCATCACCGGCGTGAAGGACGTCCGTCAGTCCAAGGTCGGTGACACGATCACCAGCCTGCACAACGGCGCGACCGAGGCCCTCGGCGGCTACAAGGACCCGAAGCCGATGGTCTTCTCGGGCCTGTACCCGCTGGACGGCTCGGACTACCCGGACCTGCGTGAGGCCCTGGACAAGCTCCAGCTCAACGACGCCGCGCTCGTCTACGAGCCGGAGACCTCGGCGGCGCTCGGCTTCGGCTTCCGCGTCGGCTTCCTCGGCCTGCTGCACCTGGACGTGGTCCGCGAGCGGCTGGAGCGCGAATTCGGCCTCGACCTGATCGCGACCGCCCCCAACGTGGTCTACCGCGTCGTGCTGGAGGACGGCAAGGAAGTCACCGTCACCAACCCGAGCGAGTTCCCCGAGGGCAAGATCTCGGACGTGTTCGAGCCGGTCGTGCGGGCCACGATCCTCGCGCCCAGCGAGTTCATCGGCGCGATCATGGAGCTGTGCCAGACCCGCCGCGGCACCCTGCTCGGCATGGACTACCTCTCCGAGGACCGGGTCGAGATCCGCTACACGCTCCCGCTCGCGGAGATCGTGTTCGACTTCTTCGACCAGCTGAAGTCCAAGACGCGCGGTTACGCCTCCCTCGACTACGAGCCCACCGGTGAGCAGTCCTCCAGCCTGGTCAAGGTCGACATCCTGCTGCACGGCGACAAGGTCGACGCCTTCTCCGCCGTCTGCCACAAGGACGCCGCCTACGCCTACGGGGTGCGGCTCGTCGCCAAGCTGCGCGAGCTCATCCCGCGCCAAGCCTTCGAGGTGCCGATCCAGGCGGCCGTCGGCTCCCGCGTCATCGCCCGCGAGACCATCCGCGCCATCCGCAAGGACGTCCTCGCGAAGTGCTACGGCGGTGACATCTCCCGTAAGCGGAAGCTGCTGGAGAAGCAGAAGGAAGGCAAGAAGCGGATGAAGATGGTCGGCTCCGTGGAGGTCCCGCAGGAAGCCTTCATCGCCGTCCTCTCCAGTGACGAGTCCGCCGGCAAGAAGAAGTAGCCGGCCGGCGACACCGGTCATGACAAACGGGCCCACATGCGGACGCATGCGGGCCCGTTTCGTTATGAACCGGCCGCCCGCCGCCCCTTACGCGCGGGCCGGGCGGCCTTTAGTCTGATCACTGCTCGATGGTTACTCGCCAGTCACAAACTCGCCAACAGCACGTGCGCAGGTCCCCACCCCGCCAGCCCCAAGCGCCCCACGCCCACGCTGCCGCGTGGACCGGTCCGGAGGATGTCGTGAGCGACACACAGACCTTGATCGAGAACCGCCCGCCCACCGTGGCGGCCCTCTTCCTGGAGCGTGTCGCCGCCACGCCGGACGGGGAGGCGTACCGGTACCCGGTCCCCTCCGCCAACGGCGGGCCCGACGCGTGGAAGTCGCTCAGCTGGGGCCAGGCCGCCGAGCGGGTGTTCGCCATCGCCGCCGGCCTGGCCGACCTCGGCCTGGGCCCGGAGGACCGGGTCGCGCTCGCCTCGAACACCCGGGTCGAGTGGATCCTGGCCGACCTCGGCGTGATGTGCGCCGGCGCCGCGACCACCACCATCTACCCCAGCACCAACGCGGAGGAGTCGGCGTTCATCCTGGCCGACTCCGAGAGCCGGGTGCTGATCGCCGAGGACGCCAAGCAACTGGCGAAGGCCCGCGCCCACCGCGCCGACCTGCCCCGCCTCGCCCACGTCGTCGTCCTGGACGCCGGGGACGCCCTGGCCGCGGACGGGGACCCGGAGGGCTGGGTCCTCTCCCTCGACGCCCTGGAGGCGCGCGGCGCGGAGTACCTCGCCAAGCACCCCGAGGCGGTCAAGGAGCGGATCGCCTCGATCACCGCGGACCAGCTCGCCACGCTGATCTACACCTCCGGCACCACCGGCCGCCCCAAGGGGGTGCGCCTGCCCCACGACAACTGGTCCTACATGGCCAAGGCGACCGTCGCCACCGGCATGATCCACGCGGACGACGTCCAGTACCTGTGGCTGCCGCTGGCCCACGTCTTCGGCAAGGTGCTCACCTCCGGCCAGATCGAGGTCGGGCACGTCACCGCGGTCGACGGCCGCATCGACAAGATCATCGAAAACCTGCCGGTGGTGCAGCCGACCTACATGGCGGCCGTCCCGCGCATCTTCGAGAAGGTCTACAACGGCGCCGCCGGCAAGGCCCGGACCGCGGGCGGGGCCAAGTACAAGATCTTCAAGTGGGCCGCCGAGGTGGCGCGCGAGTACGCCAGGACCCGGCAGGACAACTACCGGCGCACCGGGAGCACGAAGGTCCCCGCCGGACTCGCCGCCAAGCACAAGATCGCCGACGCGCTCGTCTACTCCAAGCTCCGCGAGGCGTTCGGCGGCAAGCTGCGCGCCGCCGTCTCCGGCTCCGCCGCCCTCGCACCCGAGATCGGCTACTTCTTCGCGGGCGCCGGCATCCACATCCTGGAGGGCTACGGACTCACCGAGTCCAGCGCCGCCTCCTTCGTCAACCCCGGCGAGGCGTACCGCACCGGCACCGTCGGCAAGCCGCTCCCCGGCACCGAAGTCCGCATCGCCGACGACGGCGAGATCCTGCTGCGCAGCCCCGGCATCATGGAGGGCTACCACCGGCTGCCCGAGAAGACCGCCGAGGTGCTGGAAGCGGACGGCTGGCTGCACACGGGCGACATCGGCGAGCTCTCGCCCGACGGCTACCTGCGCATCACCGACCGCAAGAAGGACCTGATCAAGACCTCGGGTGGCAAGTACGTGGCCCCGGCGGAGGTCGAGGGCCAGTTCAAGGCGATCTGTCCGTACGTCTCCAGCATCGTCGTCCACGGCGCGGACCGGAACTTCTGCTCGGCGCTGATCGCCCTCGACGGCCCGGCGATCCTGACCTGGGCGGCCGAGCACGGCCTGGAGGGCAAGACCTACGCCGAGGTCGCGGCGGCACCCGAGACGAACCGGCTGATCGAGACGTACGTACAGACCCTCAACGAGGGCCTCCAGCGCTGGCAGACGATCAAGCAGTTCCGGCTGCTGCCGCGCGACCTGGACGTCGAGCACGGCGACCTCACGCCCAGCCTCAAGCTGAAGCGGCCGGTCGTCGAGCGCGAGTTCAAGCACCTCATCGACGAGATGTACGCCGGGGCCAACGAGGCGTAAACGACCATGGGGCAGTGCGGGACAATGGGCCCATGCCTTCCGCACTGCCCGACGGTGAACCCATGCCCGAAGACGGCTCCCTGCCGGCGCACGCCCTGGCGGGTGCCGGGGACCGACCGCTCGGGTTCTACCTGCACGTCCCGTACTGCGCCACGCGCTGCGGCTACTGCGACTTCAACACCTACACGGCGACCGAGCTGCGGGGCACCGGAGGCGTGCTCGCCTCCCGGGAGAACTACGCCGACACCCTGATCGACGAGGTCCGCCTCGCCCGCAAGGTGCTCGGGGACGACCCGAGGGCCGTGCGGACGGTGTTCGTGGGCGGCGGTACGCCGACGCTGCTGCCCGCCGCGGACCTCGTACGGATGCTCGCGGCGATCCGGGACGAGTTCGGCCTGGCCTCCGACGCCGAGATCACCACGGAGGCCAACCCGGAGTCGGTGGACCCCGCGTACCTCGCCGAACTGCGCGCGGGCGGGTTCAACCGGATCTCCTTCGGCATGCAGAGCGCCAAACAGCACGTCCTGAAGGTGCTGGACCGTACGCACACCCCCGGGCGCCCGGAGGCGTGCGTGGCGGAGGCCCGGGCGGCCGGCTTCGAGCACGTGAACCTGGACCTGATCTACGGCACGCCGGGGGAGTCGGACGAGGACTGGCGGGCGTCGCTGACGGCCGCGCTGGGGGCCGGCCCGGACCACATCAGCGCCTACGCGCTGATCGTGGAGGAGGGCACGCAGCTCGCGCGGCGGATCCGGCGCGGCGAGGTCCCGATGACGGACGACGACGTGCACGCCGATCGGTACCTGATCGCCGACGCGGTGATGGCTGAGGCCGGGTACCACTGGTACGAGGTGTCGAACTGGGCCACATCCGAGGCCGGGCGGTGCCTGCACAACGAGCTGTACTGGCGCGGAGCCGACTGGTGGGGCGCGGGGCCGGGAGCGCACTCGCACGTGGGCGGGGTGCGGTGGTGGAACGTGAAGCACCCTGGGGCGTACGCCGCCGCGTTGGCCGCGGGCCGGTCGCCGGGAGCGGGGAGGGAGCTCCTGTCGGAGGAGGACCGGCGGGTGGAGCGGATCCTGCTGGAGCTGCGGCTGGTGGACGGAGTGCCGTTGTCGCTGCTCGCGCCGGCGGGGTTGGCGGCGTCGCGGCGGGCGGTGGCCGAGGGGCTGCTGGAGGCGGGGCCGTACGAGGCGGGGCGGGCCGTGCTGACGCTGCGGGGGCGGTTGCTGGCCGACGCGGTGGTTCGGGACCTGGTCGACTGAGGTCGGTCGGCGCGTACGTCTACGGCGCGGCCCCGGCTGCGCCGGGCTTTCGGGGCGCCGCCCGGGACCCCGAGCCGCAATCGCCGGCGGGGCTGGATGCGCCGCCCCCGCCGGTCAGGCCGGGGTCGTGACGTGGTCGATGAGGTGTTCCACGGCGCCGAGGAGGGTGGGGTCGAGGTCCTTGTAGGACGTCACGCGGGACAGGATGTGCTGCCAGGCCGCGCCCGTGTTCGAGGGCCATCCCAGTGCGTGACAGATGCCCGTCTTCCAGTCCTGGCCACGGGGAATCACCGGCCAGGCCGGGATGCCCAGGGCGGACGGTTTCACCGCCTGCCAGACGTCCACGTACGGGTGGCCCACCACCAGGACGTGCGGGGACGTCACCGAGGCCGCGATGCGGGACTCCTTCGAGCCCGGCACCAGGTGGTCGACCAGCACGCCCAGGCGGGCGTCCGGCGCGGGGGCGAAGTCCGCCACGATCGCGGGGAGGTCGTCGATCCCCTCCAGGTACTCCACGACCACGCCCTCGATCCGCAGGTCGTCGCCCCAGACCCGCTCCACCAGCTCCGCGTCGTGGCGGCCCTCGACGTAGATCCGCCCCGCCCGCGCCACCCGCGCCCGCGCCCCGGGGACCGCCACCGAGCCCGACGCCGTATGGGCGGGTGTCGCCGCCGCCGTGCGGGCCGGGCGGGTCAGGGTGACCACCGCGCCGTCCAGGAGGAACCCGCGGGGCTCCAGCGGGAAGGCACGGCGCTTGCCGAAGCGGTCCTCCAGGATCACTGTGCCCGCCTCGCAGGCCACCACCGCGCCGCAGAAGTCGGTGGCCGCCACCTCGACCACCAGCCCGGGGTCGGCCGGAACCTCCGGCACGGCCTTGGCGCGCTTCCACTGCGGGGTCAGATCGGGGGAGTACTCACGCATCCGGCCGACGGTACGAGAGAGCCCGCGCTCACGCGCCCGACACGCCGAACCGCCCAGCGAGTGTGGCGCGTTGCGCACGCACGAAGCCCGCGTCGACCACCGCTCCGTGACCCGGCACGTACAGCGCGTCGTCCCCGCCGAGCGCGAGCAGCCGGTCCAGCGCGGCCGGCCATCGCGCCGGGACCGCGTCCGGGCCCGCCTGGGGTTCGCCCGACTCCTCCACCAGGTCCCCGCAGAAGACGACCTCCCGCGGGCCCGGTACGAAGACGGCCAGATCGTGCCGCGTGTGCCCCGGCCCGACGTTCGCCAGCAGCACCTGCACCCCGCCCAGCTCCAGAGTCCACTCGCCCGACACCAGGTGCCCCGGCAGCGGCATCAGGTCCGCCGCCTCCTCGGCCTCCGCCTCCGCCAGTCCCTGTCGGACCGCGTCCTCCCGCAGGGCGTTCCGGTCCAGCGCGAGGTGCGCGTCCAGCCCGACCGCACCGTAGAACTCGGCCCCCGAGAAGGCGGAGCCTCCCAGTACATGATCGAAATGTCCGTGTGTGAATGCGATATGGGTCACGTGGCGACCGGTCAGTCGCTCCGCCTCCGCCCGGATGCCCGCGCCCTCGCGGACACAGGAGCCGGGGTCGATCAGGAGGACCGACTCGTCCCCCACCACCAGCCCCACCGTGCAGTCCCACACCGGCAGTCGGCGTCTCCCGGCCCGCCCGGTCAGCCGTTCCCAGCCCGCCTCTTCCCAACGCACGTCCATGCGGGGACGCTACCCTGGCGGGCCGCCCTTGCCTCCGGCGTACTACCCGGCCGTACACTGACCGGGGGATCTCTGGCACTCGGATGCGCAGAGTGCCAACGCGGCCCGCCCCGGGCCGGCCGGAAACGACCGCAGCGACGACCCACCGCACTGGAGGTGTGCACGAGTGCTCAGCGAACGCAGGCTCGAAGTATTGCGCGCCATCGTCCAGGACTACGTGGGGACGGAGGAGCCGGTCGGATCGAAGGCGCTCACCGAGCGCCACCGGCTCGGCGTCTCCCCGGCGACGGTCCGCAACGACATGGCCCTGCTGGAGGAGGAGGGGTACATCGCCCAGCCCCACACCAGCGCCGGGCGCATCCCCACCGACAAGGGCTACCGGCTCTTCGTGGACAAGCTGGCGGGAGTCAAGCCGCTGTCGACGCCCGAGCGCCGGGCCATCCAGAACTTCCTCGACGGCGCCGTCGACCTCGACGACGTCGTGGGGCGCACGGTGCGGTTGCTCGCGCAGCTCACCCGGCAGGTCGCCGTCGTCCAGTACCCGAGCCTGACCCGTTCCACCGTCCGGCACGTGGAGCTGCTGTCCCTGGCGCCCGCGCGGCTGATGCTCGTGCTGATCACGGACACCGGACGGGTCGAACAGCGGCTCGTCGACTGCCAGACCCCCTTCTCGGAGACCTCGCTCGCCGACCTGCGGGCGCGCCTCAACAGCCGGGTCGTCGGTCGTCGTTTCACCGACGTGCCGCCGCTCGTGCAGGACCTTCCCGAGTCCTTCGAGGCCGAGGACCGGGCGACGGTCACGGCCGTCCTCGCGACCCTGCGGGAAACGCTGGTGGAGGAGGCGGAGGAACGGCTGATGATCGGCGGTACCGCCAACCTCACGAGGTTCGGACATGATTTCCCCCTGACGATCAGGCCGGTGCTGGAAGCGCTGGAGGAGCAGGTCGTGCTCCTCAAGCTGCTGGGCGAGGCCAGTGAGTCGGGGATGGCCGTGAAGATCGGGCATGAGAACGCCTACGAGGGACTGAACTCCACGTCGGTCGTCTCGGTCGGTTACGGTTCGGGCGGCGAAGCAGTCGCCAAACTCGGCGTGGTCGGACCGACCCGCATGGACTACCCCGGAACGATGGGAGCGGTACGCGCAGTGGCACGTTACGTCGGACAGATCCTGGCGGAGTCGTAAGTGGCCACGGACTACTACGCCGTTCTCGGCGTGCGCCGCGACGCATCGCAGGACGAGATCAAGAAGGCATTCCGTCGGCTCGCGCGCGAACTCCACCCGGACGTGAATCCGGACCCGAAGACGCAGGAGCGCTTCAAGGAGATCAACGCGGCCTACGAGGTCCTCTCGGACCCGCAGAAGAAGCAGGTCTACGACCTCGGCGGCGACCCGCTGTCCTCCTCGGGCGGTGGCGGCGGCGCGGGCGGTTTCGGGGCGGGCGGCTTCGGCAACTTCTCCGACATCATGGACGCCTTCTTCGGTCAGGCGTCGCAGCGCGGACCGCGCTCGCGCACCCGCCGCGGCCAGGACGCCATGATCCGCCTCGACTTGGAGCTGGACGAGGCGGCCTTCGGGACGACCAAGGACATCCAGGTCGACACGGCCGTCGTCTGCACCACCTGCTCTGGTGAGGGCGCCGCCCCCGGCACCTCCGCGCAGACGTGTGACATGTGTCGCGGTCGCGGCGAGGTGTCGCAGGTCACCCGGTCGTTCCTGGGCCAGGTCATGACCTCGCGGCCCTGCCCGCAGTGCCAGGGCTTCGGCACCGTCGTCCCGACCCCGTGCCCCGAGTGCGCGGGCGACGGCCGCGTCCGCTCCCGCCGCAGCCTCACCGTCAAGATCCCGGCCGGGGTCGAGAACGGCACCCGGATCCAACTGGCGGGCGAGGGCGAGGTCGGCCCCGGCGGCGGCCCCGCCGGCGACCTGTACGTGGAGATCCACGAACTGGCGCACCCGACCTTCCAGCGACGCGGGGACGACCTGCACTGCACGGTCACCATCCCCATGACGGCGGCGGCCCTGGGCACCAAGTGCCCGCTGGAGACGCTGGACGGCCTGGAGGAGATCGACATCCGGCCCGGCACCGGATCCGGCCAGGCGATCCCGCTGCACGGCCGCGGCGTCACGCACCTGCGCGGTGGCGGCCGGGGCGACCTGATCGTCCACGTCGAGGTCACCACCCCCGGCAAGCTGGACGCCCAGCAGGAGGACCTCCTGCGCCAGCTGGCGAAGCTGCGCGGCGAGGAGCGGCCGACGGGCCAGTTCGCGCCGGGCCAGCAGGGTCTGTTCAGCCGCCTGAAGGACGCGTTCAACGGCCGCTGACCGGCCCGCCGCACCGCTGTGAGCCCGGCCCGGGGACTGCCCCGGACCGGGCTCGCGGCGTTCGTGGACGTGGGCCGGCCGTAGGCCCGCCCGGGGCTCGCGGCGGCGTCGGACCCGCGCCGGGAAGCGGACTATGCCAGGCGAATGCCGTGATTCGGCCCGGTGCGCGGGACGTGGCACGATGCAGGGCATGTCCACCGCGCCGAACGGTCTCTCCCCGTACCCGATCGTGCAGGCCCCCATGGCGGGCGGCGCCTCCTGCCCGCCGCTCGCCGCCGCTGTGTGCGAGGCGGGCGGACTCGGTTTCCTGGCCGGCGGCTACAAGACCGCCGACGGGATGTACCAGGAGATCAAGCAGCTCCGCGCGCTCACCCGGCGGCCCTTCGGCGTCAACCTGTTGATGCCGCAGACCGGCTACGTCGACCCGGCGGCCGTCGAGACGTACCGCGGCCAACTCGCCGGGGAGGCGACCTGGTACGAGGTGTCCCTCGCGCCTGACGACATCGTCGGCACCTGCGACGACGGCTACGACGCCAAACTCGCCATCCTCCTGGAAGACCCCGTCCCGGTGGTGTCCTTCACCTTCGGATGCCCCCCGGCCGCCGTCCTGACCAGGCTCCGCGAGGTCGGCACGTACACCGTCGTCACCGTGACCGCCGTCGAGGAGGCCCGTACCGCCCAGGCCGCGGGCGCCGACGCGGTCTGCGTCCAGGGCGTCGAAGCGGGCGGCCACCAGGGCACCCACCGCGACGACCCCGAGACCGACGGCACGGCGGGCGTCGGCCTGCTCGTGCTCGTCACGGCGGTACGGGAGGCGGTGGCCCTCCCGATCATCGCGGCGGGCGGGGTGATGCGCGGGGCGCAGATCGCGGCGCTGCTCGCCGCCGGCGCCTCGGCCGCCCAGCTCGGCACGGCCTTCCTGCCCTGCACCGAATCGGGCGCCGACCCCCAGCACAAGAGGGCGCTCACGAACCCCTTGTTCCCGCACACGGAACTCACCCGGGCCTTCTCCGGCAGGCCCGCCCGGGGCCTGGTCAACCGCTTCATGCGCGAGCACGGCCCGTACGCCCCGGCCGCCTACCCCCAGGTCCACCACCTGACCGCGGGGCTGCGCAAGGCGGCGGCCGCCGCCGGGGACCCGCAGGGCATGGCGCTGTGGGCGGGACAGGGGCACCGGCTGGCGCGGGCCCTGCCGGCAGGGGAACTGGTGGAGGTGCTGGCGGCGGAACTCGTCGAGGCACAGCGCGCGTTGCAGGTCACGCAGATGAGGAGAGCGTCATGACGGCCCCGGTGTTCGTGGTCGAGGAGGTCCCCGCGGGGCCCGAGTTCACCCTGGACGGCCCCGAGGGACGCCACGCGGTGTCCGTCAAGCGGCTGAACCCGGGCGAGACGGTGGTCCTCGCGGACGGCAGGGGCCGCTGGGCCGAGGGCGTCGTGAAGTCGGCGGAGGGCAAGGACCGGCTGGTCGTCGCCGTGTCCGGGGTTTTCGAGGAGCCGGAGCCCGCCGTACGGATCACCGTCGTACAGGCGCTCCCCAAGGGCGACCGGGGAGAACTGGCCGTCGAGACCATGACCGAGACCGGGGTCGACGCGATCGTGCCGTGGCAGGCGTCCCGGTGCATCACCCAGTGGCGCGGCGAGCGGGGCGCCAAATCCCTCGCCAAGTGGCGGGCCACCGCGCGGGAGGCGGGCAAGCAGTCCCGCCGGGTGCGTTTCCCGGAGGTCGCCGAGGCCCTGTCCACGAAGCAGGTGGCGGCGCTGCTCGCCGAGGCCGACCTGGCCGTGGTCCTGCACGAGGACCGCGACACCCCCTCGGGCGCCCTGGCCACCGCCGAGTTGCCCACCGCCGGCTCCGTCGTCCTGGTGGTCGGACCGGAGGGCGGGGTCTCACCGGAGGAGCTCGCCGTCTTCGCGGCGGCCGGCGCCCACCCGTACCGCCTCGGCCCCTCGGTGCTGCGCACCTCCACCGCCGGTACGGCCGCGACGGCCGTGTTGCTGGCCCGGACGGGCCGCTGGTCCTGACGGCCGGCGCGGGGGCGGGGAGGGTTCGAGCCGGCCACGAGCCGGGAGATCGCCGCGCCGGTTACGATGCCCCGATCGACTCGACGTCCTGATCGACTCGACGTCCTGAACCGACGCACGTCACGAGAGGCGCAGCAATGGCCGGGGAACCGCAGGCGGACTGCCTGTTCTGCAAGATCGTGGAGGGGAAGATCCCGGCGACGATCGTCAGCGAGTCCGAGACGACCGTCGCCTTCCGGGACATCAACCCGCAGGCGCCCACCCACGTCCTTGTCATTCCCAAGGCGCACTACCCCGACGCCGCTTCCCTCGCCGCCGCCGAGCCGACGATCGCCGCCGATGTGCTCCGCGAGGCCGGGCGGATCGCCGCCGACGAGAAGATCGCCGACCACGGCTACCGGATCGTGTTCAACACCGGAGCCGGCGCCGGCCAGACCGTCTGGCACGCCCACGCGCACCTCCTCGGGGGCCGCGGCCTCCAGTGGCCCCCCGGATAAGCCGTGTCCGTACGCGAGTTCGTGGTCCTGGGGACCGCCAGCCAGGTCCCCACCCGGGCCCGTAACCACAACGGCTACCTGCTGCGCTGGGACGGCGAGGGCATCCTCTTCGACCCGGGCGAGGGCACCCAGCGCCAGATGCTGCGCGCGGGGGTCGCCGCGCACGACATCGACCGGATCTGCGTCACCCACTTCCACGGTGACCACAGCCTCGGCCTCGCCGGGGTGATCCAGCGGATCAACCTCGACCAGGTCCCGCACCCCGTCACCGCGCACTACCCGGCCTCGGGGCAGAAGTTCTTCGACCGGCTCCGTTACGCCACCGCCTACCGGGAGACGGTGCGGCTGCGCGAGGAGCCGGTGGCCGAGGACGGGACGCTGGCGCGCGGGGCCTCGTACACGCTGGAGGCCCGGCGCCTCTCGCACCCCGTGGAGTCCTTCGGCTACCGGATCACCGAGCCGGACGGGCGCCGGATGGTGCCGGAGTTGCTGGCGCGGCACGGGATCAAGGGGCCGGACGTGGGCCGGCTCCAGCGCGAGGGCGTCCTGGGCGGGGTGACCTTGGAAGAGGTCAGCGAGCACCGACCCGGGCAGCGGTTCGCCTTCGTGATGGACACCCGGCTGTGCGAGGGCGTGGACGCGCTCGCCGAGGGCTGCGACATGCTGGTGATCGAGTCGACGTTCCTCGACGAGGACGTGGCGCTGGCCACCGACCACGGCCACCTCACCGCCGGACAGGCGGCCCGGGCGGCCCGTGACGCGGGGGTCCGGCACCTGGTGCTGACGCATTTCTCGCAGCGCTACGCCGACCCCGCCGAGTTCGAGCGGCAGGCGCGGGCGGCCGGCTTCGACGGTGAGCTGACGATCGCCGCGGACCTCGTACGGGTTCCGCTGCCGAAGCGGACGTAGACCGGCGACCGGTCCGGGCGATCGGGGCGGTCGGGCTCGGATCCGGCCGGATCCGAGCGCTCATATGGTGATGTGGGTCACACTGGGTTCCGGTTCGTCCGCGCTCGGCACCAGTGGCCGCCGCGGGCCCGGGCGCGGCGGCGAACCGCCCACCCCTGGGCCGCACACGAAACGGGAGGACATCGTGACCACTCGGGAAAGCCGTACGAGCCCCGAGGCGAGACTGGACCCGCTCGGGCCGGTGCGCGATCCCCATGAACCGGGCTGCGACGTCTTCCTCACCGGCACCGTCTTCCTCGACATCATCTTCACGGGCCTGGACTCGGCCCCCGTCCGCGGTACGGAGTCGTGGGCGCGCGGCATGGGTTCCAGCCCCGGTGGAGTCGCCAACATGGCCGCCGCGCTGGCCCGCCTCGGCCTGCGCACCTCCCTGGCCGCGGCCTTCGGGGACGACCACTACGGCGAGTACTGCTGGGACGCGCTGGAACAGGGCGAGGGCATCGACCTGTCGATGTCCCGCAAGATCCCCGGCTGGCACAGCCCCGTCACCGTCTCCATGGCGTACGAGGGCGAGCGCACGATGGTCTCCCACGGGCACGAGCCGCCCCTCCCGGCCGGCCCCGGCCGATTCCCGCGGTGCCCGCCGCGCGCCCGGGCGGCCGTGGCCTCGCTCGGCCCGGGCGCCGGCGAGGAGTGGATCGCGCGTGCCGCCCGGCAGGGCTCCCGGGTCTTCGCCGACGTGGGCTGGGACGAGAGCGGCCGGTGGGACCTCGGAGCGCTGGCGGACTTGGAGCACTGTGAGGCGTTCCTGCCGAACGCGGGCGAGGCCATGCGGTACACCCGGACCGACTGCCCCCGCGCGGCGGCCCGCGTGCTGGCGGAGAGGGTGCCGGTGGCGGTGGTGACCATGGGCGCGGACGGCTCCTGCGCGGTGGACGGGCGCACCGGCGAGACGGCGGAGGTCCCCGGGATCACGGTGGACGCCCTGGACCCGACCGGGGCGGGCGACGTGTTCGTGGCGGGCTTCGTCACGGGCACCCTGGCGGGGTGGCCGCTCGCGGACCGGCTGGCCTTCGCCGGACTCACGGCGGCCCTGTCGGTGCAGGAGTTCGGCGGCTCCCTGTCGGCCCCCGGCTGGCCCGAGGTCTCCCACTGGTGGCGCGCCGCCCCGGAGGGCCTGCGAGACCGGTACGCCTTCCTGGACGCGCTGGTCCCCCCGGGCGCGCCGCCGGGTCCCCGCCGCCGGGCCGTCCCCACGATCGGCTTCCGGCCGTCCGTGTAGGGCGGTGACGGAAGGCATATCGGGTGCCCCGGGTCGGCCCCCGGGAAAAGCCCTCGGGGATGGCGCCGGGGAGTCGTACCCTTGGTAGTCCGGAGGTCGACGATCGGCGCGACCCCTCAGTGGGAGGTATGCGCAGGCCACAGTGCCGGCCCATGACTCAGACACCGACAGCCCGTACCCCGGCGCCGGGGCAGGCGCGAGCCCACTTCACCGTTCCGGCCACGCACCCTATGGTGACCGTGCTGGGCTCTGGTGACGCCCTGCTGCGCGTCATCGAGAATGCCTTCCCGAAGGCCGACATCCATGTTCGGGGCAATCAGGTCAGCGCGATCGGCGACGCGGTGGAAGTCGCCCTGATCCAGCGCCTGTTCGACGAGATGATGCTGGTGCTCCGCACCGGGCAGTCGATGACGGAGGACGCAGTGGAACGCTCGATCGCCATGCTCAAGGGGAACGGCGACGGCAACGGCGCCGACGGCGGCCAAGGCGAGACCCCGGCCGAGGTGCTCACCCAGAACATCCTCTCCAGCCGCGGTCGCACCATCCGTCCCAAGACGCTCAACCAGAAGCGCTACGTGGACGCGATCGACAAGAACACCATCGTCTTCGGCATCGGCCCCGCCGGTACCGGCAAGACCTACCTCGCCATGGCCAAGGCGGTCCAGGCCCTGCAGTCCAAGCAGGTCGGCCGGATCATCCTGACCCGCCCCGCCGTCGAGGCCGGCGAGCGCCTCGGCTTCCTGCCGGGCACCCTGTTCGACAAGATCGACCCGTACCTGCGTCCGCTCTACGACGCGCTGCACGACATGCTCGACCCGGACTCCATCCCCCGTTTGATGGCCGCCGGAACGATCGAGGTGGCCCCGCTGGCGTACATGCGGGGTCGCACCCTCAATGATGCTTTCGTCGTACTGGACGAGGCGCAGAACACCACCGCCGAGCAGATGAAGATGTTCCTGACCCGGCTCGGCTTCGATTCGAAGATCGTCGTCACCGGCGACATCACGCAGGTCGACCTGCCGGGCGGGGCCAAGAGCGGCCTGCGCCAGGTGCAGGAGATCCTCGACGGGGTGCCGGACATCCACTTCTCGCGGCTCACCTCCGAGGATGTCGTCCGGCACAAGCTGGTCGGCCGTATCGTCGACGCGTACGAGAAGTACGACGACAGCCAGGACTCCCCGCAGTCCCGGAACGGCTACCAGCGGAAGTAGAACTCAGCGCACCATGTCGATCGACGTCAACAACGAGTCCGGGATCGAGGTCGACGAGCAGGCGGTCCTCGACATCGCCCGCTACGCGCTCACCCGGATGCGGATCCACCCGCTGTCCGAGCTGTCCGTCATCGTCGTCGACGAGGAGGCGATGGAGCAGCTCCACATCCAGTGGATGGACCTGCCCGGACCCACCGACGTCATGTCGTTCCCCATGGACGAGCTGCGCCCCCCGGCGAAGGACGACGAGGAGCCCCCGCAGGGGCTCCTCGGCGACATCGTGCTGTGCCCGGAGGTCGCCAAGCGGCAGGGCGAGGAAGCGCCGACGGGGCACTCCATGGACGAGGAGCTCCAGCTCCTGACCGTCCACGGGGTGCTCCACCTGCTCGGGTACGACCACGAGGAGCCGGACGAGAAGGCCGAGATGTTCGGCCTCCAGGCGGCCATCGTCGACGGCTGGCGCGCCGAGCGCGGCCTCACCGGCCCGTCCCCCGCCCCGACCGTCTCGTGACCGGCGCACCGCAGCTGATCAGCGGCGCGGTGCTGCTGGTCGTCGTGGCGTGGTTCGCGGCCTGCGCGGAGTCCGGGATCGCCCGCGTCTCCAGCTTCCGCGCCGAGCAGGCCGTACGGGAGGGCAGGCGCGGCAGCGCCAAGCTGGCCCAGGTCGCCGGGGACCCGACCCGCTACGTCAACGTGGCGCTGCTCGTCCGGGTCACCTGCGAGATGGCGGCCGGGGTGCTCGTCACGTACGTGTGCCTGGACGAGTTCGGCGAGAACTGGACGGCGCTGCTCGTGGCCATCGCCGTGATGGTGCTGGTGTCGTACGTGGCGGTCGGCGTGTCCCCGCGCACCATCGGCCGCCAGCACCCGCTGAACACGGCGACCGCGGCCGCGTACGTACTCGTCCCGCTCGCGCGGATCATGGGGCCGATCCCGCAGTTGCTGATCCTCCTCGGCAACGCGCTCACCCCGGGCAAGGGCTTCCGCAAGGGGCCCTTCGCCTCCGAGGCCGAGCTGCGGGCGATGGTCGACCTCGCGGAGAAGGAATCGCTGATCGAGGACGACGAACGCCGGATGGTGCACCAAGTCTTCGAACTCGGCGACACCCTCGTCCGCGAGGTGATGGTGCCCCGCACCGACCTCGTCTGCATCGAGCGCTACAAGACGGTCCGCCAGGCCACGACGCTCGCGCTGCGCTCGGGCTTCTCGCGCATCCCCGTGACCGGGGAGAACGAGGACGACATCGTCGGGATCGTCTACCTGAAGGACCTCGTCCGCAAGACGCACATCAGCCGGGAGGCGGAGTCCGATCTCGTCTCGACGGCGATACGGCCGGCCGTCTTCGTGCCCGACACCAAGAACGCCGGTGACCTGCTGCGCGAGATGCAGTCGGTGCGCAACCACGTGGCCGTCGTCATCGACGAGTACGGCGGCACGGCCGGCATCGTGACGATCGAGGACATCCTGGAGGAGATCGTCGGCGAGATCACCGACGAGTACGACCGCGAACTGCCGCCGGTCGAGGAGCTGGGCGACGACCGCTACCGGGTCACGGCCCGTCTCGACATCACCGACCTCGGGGAACTGTTCAAGGTCGAGGCGTTCGACGACGAGGACGTGGAGACGGTCGGCGGTCTGCTCGCCAAGGCGCTCGGCCGGGTTCCGATCGCGGGTGCGTCGGCGGTGGTGGAGCTGCCCGACGGACGGCCGCTGCGGCTGACCGCCGAATCCCCGGCCGGACGCCGGAACAAGATCGTGACGGTGTTGGTGGAGCCCGTGGTGACGGAGCCGGACGTGAGCGCGGAGGTGCCGGAATGACCCCCGCGGAGCTGCGCGCGTTCTGCCTGGGTTTCAACGCGGCGGTGGAGGAGTTCCCCTTCACGCCCGAGACCTCGGTGTTCAAGGTGCTCGGCAAGGTGTTCGCGCTGACGGCGCTGGACGCCGAACCTTTGAAGATCAACCTCAAGTGCGAGCCGGAGGCCGCGGTGCGGCTGCGGACGGAGCACAAGGCGATCGTGCCGGGTTGGCACATGAACAAGCGGCACTGGAACACGGTGACGGTCGGCGGCCTGCCGGACGAGATGGTCCGGGAGCTGGTGGAGGACTCGTACGACCTGGTGGTCGCCGGTCTGCCGAAGGCTGAACGGTTGCGGCTGGACCGGCCCTGAGCGGTGGCTTGCAGCGGCTCGGCGGGGTCGTTCCCCGGCCCCGCCGGGACGCTCCCTATGCTTTCGACCATGAGCGACAACACCGGGATCGACCCCGAGGACAGCAAGATCATCACACTGGCGCGCAGCGCCCGGGCCCGTAACGGGGTGCCGGAGGGCGCGGCGGTGCGCGACGAGACGGGCCGCACGTACGTGGCCGGGACCGTGGAGCTGGACTCCCTCAAGCTCAGCGCGCTCCAGACGGCCGTCGCGATGGCGGTGGCGAGCGGAGCCCAGTCCCTGGAGGCCGCCGCCGTGGTGAGCGCGGCCGACGCCCCGGCCGAGGCCGACCGCGCGGCCGTCCGCGACCTCGGCGGCCCCGACACCCCGGTCCTCCTGGCCGCCCCGGACGGCACCCTCAAGTCCACGACCGCCGCGGGCTGACGTTTCCTACGGGGCGCGCCATACGAGCGTGTACCGCCAGAACAGGCGCCGGCGCGGGCGGGCGCCCGGCAGGGCGGCGCGCGACTGGTCGCGGATCTCGCCGAAGGTCATCACCGGCGGGCGGGTCGGGGCCGTCATCGCGTCCGGCCGGGGCGCCGGGCGGCCCCGGTTCCGCAGCCAAGCGACGGCTGCGTTCAGCGGGATCGCGAGGGCGCCGAGCAGGTGGTCGCCGACGGTTTCGGCCCGCGCCAGGCCGACGACCACCAGGGTCCCACCCGGGGCGAGGCGGTCGCGGAAGGCTGCCAGTGCCCGGTCGAACGGCATGTGGTGGAGCGCGGCGACACAGGTGACGACCTGGTACGGGCCCGGCGGTATCGCCGTCAGCGCGTCGCCGGCGGCGAAGGTCACCCGGCCGCCGGCCGGCGTCAGCTCGCGGGCCCGGGCGACGATCGTCGGGTCGGCGTCGATGCCGAGCACCGCCTCGGCCCGGCCGGCCAGGAGCCGGGCCAGGTCGCCGCTGCCGCAACCGACGTCCAGCGCCCTCGCGCACCGCTTCGGCAACTGCCGCAGGAGCCACCGGTGGTAGTGGGCGTTGTGGTCCCAGGGGTGGGCGGCGTGGAACCGGTCGAGGGCCGCGAGGGCGCGAAGGCGCAGGGTCATGCGGCCAGTGAATCACCGGTCCGGCGCCTGATGACCATGGCCATCAGGGCCGCCATCGCGCACAGCGCCCCCGCCGCGTACCAGACCAGGTCGTACGAGCCGAAAGCGTCCCGTGCCAGACCGCCCAGGAACGCCACCAGGGCCGCGCCGACCTGGTGCGAGGCCAGGACCCAGCCGAAGACGATGGCGCTGTCCTCCCCGTACTGCTCCCGGCACAGTGCGATGGTGGGCGGGACGGTCGCGACCCAGTCCAGGCCGTAGAAGACGATGAAGAACACCATCGGCGGGTGCACGGTCGGTGCCAGCAGCATCGGCAGGAACAGGAGCGAGACGCCGCGCAGGGCGTAGTACAGGGCCAGCAGCCGGCGCGCCTCGAACCGGTCGGTGAACCAGCCGGAGGCGATCGTGCCGAGCACGTCGAACACGCCGACCACCGCGAGCAGCCCGGCCGCCGCCGTCACCGGCATGCCGTGGTCGTGGGCGGCGGGCACGAAGTGGGTCCGCACCAGCCCGTTGGTCGAGGCGCCGCAGATCGCGAAGGTGCCGGCCAAGAGCCAGAAGGGGCCGGTCCGGGCCGCCTTGAACAGCGCCGACACCGCCCGGCCCGCCGCACCGCGGGCCGGCGCCGGCTTGGCCGCGTACGTGCCCCCGTACGGGGCGAGCCCCACGTCCGCGGGGTGGTCGCGCAGCAGCTGCCACACGAACGGCACCACGGCCACCGCCGCCAGCGACACGGTCACCGCGCCCGGGCGCCAACCGTGGTGCTCCACCAGCCAGGACAGCAGCGGCAGGAAGATCAGTTGCCCGGAGGCGCCGGCCGCGGTCAGGATGCCGGTGACGAGGCCGCGGCGGGCGGTGAACCAGCGGTTGGTCACGGTCGCGGCGAACGCCATGGCCATCGAACCGCTGCCCAGACCGACAAGCACCCCCCACAGCAGCACCAGTTGCCAGGCCGCGGTCATCCAGGCCGTGGCGACCGCCCCGGCGGATATGACGAGCAGGGCCAGTGCCACGACCCGGCGCATGCCGAAACGGTCCATCAGCGCGGCCGCGAACGGGGCGGTCAACCCGTAGAGGGCGAGGTTGACGGAGACGGCGAAGCCGATGGTGCCGCGCGACCAGTCGAATTCCTCGTGCAGCGGCTCGATGAGCAGTCCCGGCAGGGAGGCGAAGGCGGCGGCGCCGACGATCGTCACGAAGGCGACGGCCGCGACGAACCAGGCGCGGTGGACGCGGCCGGGCGTGCGCGGAGCGCGCAGGCGGTCGGGATCGGGATCGGCGGAGGGCGCGGGCGTGGGTGCTGTCTGGGTCACGGGGACAGCTTCCGGCCGCCGGTGTACCCGCCGACAGTGGCCTGAACGACATGCTTCGGTACGATCGGGCCATGGAGCCCCGGACACCCGTCCCCCCGAAGATCGCCGCGCACCGGGTGGTCGTCCTCGCCCTCGCCGGCCTGCTGCCCTTCGAACTCGGCATTCCGCACCGGATCTTCGGCCGGGCCAAGGACCCGGCCGGGCAGCCGCTGTACGAGATCCTCACCTGCGGGTTGTCCGCGGGGCAGGTGACCACCGACGCCGACTTCGCGATCCACGTCGAGCACGGCCCGGAGCTGCTCGCCACGGCCGATACCGTCGTGGTGCCGGCCTCGTACGAGCTGGGCCCCGTGTACGAGCGCGGCACGCTTCCGGACGAACTCGCCGTCGCGCTGGCCCACATCCGGTCCGGCACCCGGCTCGTCTCCATCTGTACGGGTGGTTATGTCCTGGCCGCCGCGGGGTACCTGGACGGCCACCGCGCCACGACCCACTGGGCCCACGCCGACCACTTCCAAAGCCTCTTTCCCCGGGTGCTCGTGGATCCCGACGTGCTCTACACCGACGACGGGGACGTACTCACCTCCGCCGGAGTCGCCGCCGGCATCGACCTGTGCCTGCACATCGTGCGCCGCGACCACGGCGCCGCCGTCGCCAACGACGTGGCCCGGCGGACCGTGGTCCCGCCCCACCGGGACGGTGGGCAGGCGCAGTTCATCGAGCGCCCCATCCCCGAGCCGCAGCGGGCCGGCACCACCTCCGCCCGCGCCTGGGTGCTGGAGCGGCTGCACGAGCCGATCCGGCTGAGCGACCTGGCCCGTCAGGAGGCCATGTCGGTACGGACGTTCACGCGCAGGTTCCGTGAGGAGGCCGGGGTGAGCCCGGGGGAGTGGATCGTCGGGCAGCGGGTGGAGCGGGCGCGGTGGCTGCTGGAACGCACGGAGCTGCCGATGGAACAGGTGGCGCGGGAGACGGGGTTCGGGACGGCGCAGTCGCTGCGCAAGCACGTGCGGGCCGCGCTGGGGGTGAGCCCGACCGCGTACCGCAGGACGTTCCGGGCGGTAGGGAGCTCCTTGTCGCCTTCTGATGGTCCATCGGTTGCTGCGGAATCCGTGCATTGACTTCTCCCGCCCCGCACCCGTAAGCGGCCCCGGCCGGACGCGATCCAGGGGGCGGGCGGTGCGGACAGGGGCGAGCAGCGGAAGAGGGCCGGTGGCGCTCGCCGGCCTGGCCGTCCTCGCGGCGGTGGCCGCCCCGACGAACGGCGCCGCGCCACCGGCGCCTGGACGGCGCTCGCCCAGGAGCGGGTCACCGTGCGGCGCGGGGCGCGGGGAGCGTCGCCGTCACCGTCCCGGAGCGGCCGAGCCCGGGGGCCACCCCGGCGCCGTCGTCGCCCTGGAGGACGGGGCCGCCGCCGGCGCCTCCGGGATCGGTGTTCCGGCAGGCCGTCGCCGCCCGCCTCTGCCTCCGGGTCACCGGGCCCACCCCCCCGTGCTCGCCGTCCGGGACGTCCGGGTCCGCGCCGACGGCGACGGCGAGCGCGCGGAGGTCACGTACACCCTCCACAACCTCGGCACGTCACCCTGCGGCCCCGCGCCACCCTCACCGCCGGCGGCCTCGCCGGCCGCACCCACAGCCGCCCGCTCACCGGCCTGCCGGCGGAGCTGCTGCCCGGCCAGGAGGTGCGCCCGCGCGGCCCGCGGCTCGATCGGCCCGCGCTGGAGCGGGCCCGGCTGACCGTGCGCGCCGGGGACGCGGGGCGAGCGCCGAAGGCACCGCCGACTACGCGCGGCGGCCCCGGCTCACGACCACGCCGGCCCTCGCGACCGTGGCCTGGTCGGCGCTGGGAGCGGCATCGGGGAGAATGGCCCGTATGAGCGATCGTTCCCCCGAGCCCACCGCCCCGCACCGCGCGGGCTTCGCCTGCTTCGTCGGCCGCCCCAACGCGGGCAAGTCGACCCTGACCAACGCGCTCGTGGGCACCAAGGTCGCGATCACCTCGAACCGGCCGCAGACCACCCGCCACACCGTTCGCGGCATCGTGCACCGCCCCGACGCCCAGCTCGTGCTGGTCGACACCCCCGGCCTGCACAAGCCGCGCACCCTGCTCGGCGAGCGCCTGAACGACGTCGTACGGACCACCTGGGCCGAGGTCGACGTCATCGGCTTCTGCCTGCCGGCCGACCAGAAGCTCGGCCCCGGCGACAAGTTCATCGCCAAGGAACTCGCGGAGATCAAGAAGACCCCCAAGATCGCCATCGTGACCAAGACCGACCTGGTGGAATCGAAGCAGCTCGCCGAGCAGCTCCTCGCCATCCACCAGCTCGGCGTGGAGCTCGGCTTCGAGTGGGCCGAGATCGTCCCCGTGTCGGCGGTCGGCGACAGCCAGGTCCAACTGCTGGCGGACCTGATCGCGCCGCTGCTGCCGGAGAGCCCGCCGCTGTACCCCGAGGGCGACCTCACCGACGAACCCGAGATGGTGATGGTCGCGGAACTCATCCGCGAGGCCGCGCTGGAGGGCGTGCGCGACGAGCTTCCGCACTCGATCGCGGTGGTCGTAGAGGAGATGATCCCCCGGGAGAACCGTCCGGCGGACCGCCCGCTGCTCGACATCCACGCGAACGTCTACATCGAGCGGCCCAGCCAGAAGGGCATCATCATCGGCCCGAAGGGCTCCCGTCTCAAGGAGGTCGGGATGAAGTCGCGCAAGCACATCGAGGCGCTCCTGGGCACGCCCGTCTTCCTGGACCTCCACGTGAAGGTGGCCAAGGACTGGCAGCGCGACCCGAAGCAGTTGCGCAAGCTCGGCTTCTGACCTTTTTCGCGGCTCGGTCCCGTGCCGACTTCGGTCGGAGGGGCGGGCCGGCCCGCAGGGCGTTCCGGCGGGCTACGGCAGCCGCCGGACCTTCACCGCGTTGTCCGTGCGGGCCCCGGGGTGGCCGTCGGGCCGGGTCTGGATCCGCTCGTGTTCCTCCGCGAGCAGCACCTCCCACTCACCCTCCGGCAGCTCCAGCTGCGCCACCACCTCGTCAGGGGTCGGGAAGTGCACGGAGTGGTCCGGGTGGTCGTGCCAGGTCGGCCAGCCCGCGTGGCCGACGATCAGCAGGACGCCGCCCCGCGCCACGGCCGCGGCGGCCCTGCGCAGGACCCGCTCGCGCGGGAAGTCCCCGTAGGTGTGCAGGAAGCACGCCGAGACGAGATCGAACTCGCCGTCCGGGAAGGACCGGGCCAGGTCGTGGCGCTGCCAGTCGACGCGGTCCTCGACCCCGGCCTCCTTCGCGTGGGCCCGCGCCCGCTCCAGCGCGACGCCGGAGATGTCGGTCGCGGTGACCCGCCAGCCCTGCCGGGCCAGCCACACGGTGTCGCCGCCCTCGCCGCAGCCGAGGTCCAGGGCGCGCCCCGGGGCGAGCCCCTCGACCTCCCGGAGCAGGACGGCGTTGGCGTTGCCGCTCCACACGCGGTCGCTCTCGCGGTAGCGGGAGTCCCAGTACTCCTCGCCGCCCTCGACGACGGTGTGCGCGGTGGCTTCGAGGTGGTCGGGGTGCGCGGCTTCTTCGGGCATCGGAGCCTCTTTTCTGTGCGGTGACCGGTACGCCGATGGTCCGCCCGGCCGCCGGACCGGGGCAAACAACCTTGCCGTTCCGGCAAAGAACCGGCCCCGACCCCTGGGCCTCGCTCCAAACCCACTGCGGCCTGTCAGGCGTCGGCCGGCGCCGGGGGCTCCGCGATCAAGGCGGTCCCGACCCGGCGGAAGCCGGCCCGCCCGTAGATCCGCGCCACGTCCTCGTCGCCCGCGGAGAGGAACACCGTACGCACGCCCCGCGCGCGGGCTTCCGTGACCAGGGCCGCCGTCACCGCGAGGGCCAGTCCCCGGCGGCGGGCCGCCGGCAGGGTGCCGACGCCGACGATCTCGGCCACCTCTCCGACCGGGTTGTACTGGCCCGAGCACAGCACCACCGCGTCCCTGACGGCGGCGGCCAGGACCGTGCTGCCGGCCGCGATCTTCTCCGCCACCCAGGCGCGGCGGACCTCCACCGCCGGATCCGCGGTCGCCGCCGTGAGTTCCGCCGCGCCGGCCTCGCCCGGCGCTGTGCCGGGGGCGGCGAAGGCCAGCATCGGCACCGTCACGGCGGCTGCCAGCAGAGGGTCGTCGGCGCCGAGCACCCGCGCCGGGCCCGGCGTCGGCGGGAGCGGTTCGGCGGTGTCGGAGGGGTCCAGGACCATGAGCGGGTAGGCGTGGACCCGGAGTCCCGCGGCCTCCACCGCGGCGCGGAGGGAGGGGCTGTTTTCGGCCACCCATTCGAAGCTCTCGGGCAGTTCGAGCTCCCGCTGGCGCGCCAGGACGCGTTCGACGTCCGCCGCGGAGACCTCGGAGCCGCCGAGCGTGGGGCGCGCGTAGTACGGCCAGCCCGCCCCCTCCTGCACGAACAGGGTCAGCGGACCGAAGTCCTCCGCCCGGGCGCCGCCCGCGCGCGGCGCCCCGTCGTAGTACTGCTCCAACGCGGCCAAGATCGTTTGTGTGGTCATCCGGTCATCCAAGCAAAGCCGCCGGTGCCGGTCATCCGAATTGGGGCCCGGCGCCGTTACGCACCCTCCTTGAGCACCCGCGTGATCAGGCTCCGCTGGGCCTCCGACAGGTAAGGCTCCGCGCAGGACACGGTGCGCCCGTCCACGGTGATCCGGTACGAGAACCCGTCCCGCACCCGGTCCGGTCCGTGCCCCGGCGGACCGGGCCGCAGGGCCAGCAGTGCCAGCGCCCGCCATTCGTTCTCGTCGGGCCGGCCCGAGGTGTCCACCTCGACCCGGCGCTCGATGCCCGCGAAGCCGCCCGTCCGTACCACCAGAATCCGCATGTGGGGCCTTCTACCCCAGCCCGACCGCCGACCACGCCTTCTGCATCGCCTGGTGCTCCGCGCCGCCCTCCCCGTACCGGGCGACGGCCGCCGCCACCGAGAGCCGGGCGAAGTCCGCGAAGTCGGCGTCGGGGGCGAGAGCGCCGCCGGTCAGGGTGTCGTACCAGATCCGCCCGGCCCGCTCCCACGCCTTGCCGCCCAGTTCGCTCGCCACGATGTAGAAGGCGTGGTTGGGGATGCCGGAGTTGATGTGCACGCCGCCGTTGTCGGCGTGGGTGGTGACGTAACCGTCCATCGTCGCGGGCTGGGGGTCCTTGCCGAGCTCGTCGTCGTCGTATGCCGTCCCCGGTGCCTTCATCGAGCGCAGTGCGACCCCGGTGACGGCGGGTCCGAGCAGGCCCGCGCCGATCAGCCAGTCCGCCTGGTCGGCGGTCTGCCCGAGCGAGTACTGCTTGATAAGTGAACCGAACACGTCCGACATCGACTCGTTCAGCGCGCCCGACTGGCCCCGGTACTCCAAGTTGGCCGTGTACTGGGTGACGCCGTGGGTCAGCTCGTGCCCGATCACGTCCACGGCCACCGTGAAGTCGAGGAAGAGGTCACCGTCACCGTCGCCGAAGACCATCTGGCGCCCGTCCCAGAACGCGTTGTCGTAGTCCTCGTCGTAGTGCACGCTCGCGTCCAGCGGCAGGCCCGCGTCGTCGATCGAGTGGCGGCCGAACCCCTTGAGGAACAGGTCGTACGTGGCTCCCAGCCCGGCGTACGCGCGGTTGACGCTCGCGTCGCCGGTCGGCTCGTCGCCCTCGCCGCGTACCCGCGTGCCCGGGAGCCGGGTGCGGTGTCCGGCGTCGTACACCGTCCGCCGGGGTTCGTCGGGGACGGGCGCCGCGAGCGCCGGGGCGACGCCGCGGACGGTGGTGACCCGGCGGCGGGTGCGCAGGGCGGCGTCGTGTTCGAGGGTCCGCTGCGCCGTGTCTGCCCGGCGGGTGTCCCGGGACCGGGCGATCCGGTCGAGGAGGTGGGGAGGTACGACCGTGCAGAACACGGGGGGCGCGGGGCGAAGAGAGGCATCCATGTCCGCAATGTGGCAGTGCGTGACCCTCCTGTCACTCATCGCGACCATGATTCATTCGGTTGTCTGAAAGACGTCGCGCCGCATTGACGGATCGACCGGACATTCCCCGCAAGCGACGGAGCAAAAAGAGTCTTATCCAACAAAGGGGTACAAAACGGACCAGCAGGTCTTGCATACTGAAACAGGTCCTCGCGTTACGGCGCGGCTCCGCTAGGCTCGGCCCATCATGCGTTTCGGGCTGCTTCTCCTTAGCTGCCGCGGCGAGGGTCTGTAGTCGTAGGCCGGCCCCCTCCCCGCGGAGTTCGGTGTTGCGGATTTACGACCGCCGTCGGCCGTCCCAGCGAACTACACGCGGACACGCGAGGAGCCCCACGCCATGAGTCAGCACACTTTCGCAGGTCGCCCCACGCCCATCACGAACGCGACCCACACGCAGAAGCCCTCCGGGATGCCGATCCACAAGTACGGCTTCTACGAGCAGGTGGAAATCCCGGACCGCACCTGGCCGAACGCCCGCGTCACCAAGGCCCCCCGTTGGCTGTCCACCGACCTGCGCGACGGCAACCAGTCGCTGATCGACCCGATGACCCCCGCCCGCAAGCGCGAGATGTTCGACCTGCTGGTGCGCATGGGCTACAAGGAGATCGAGGTCGGCTTCCCCTCCTCCGGGGAGACGGACTTCGCCTTCGTCCGCTCCATCATCGAAGAGGGCGCGATCCCGGACGACGTCACCATCTCCGTACTGACGCAGGCCCGCGAGGACCTGATCGAGCGGACCGTGGAATCGCTGGTCGGCGCCAAGCGCGCCACCGTGCACCTCTACAACGCGACCGCCCCGACCTTCCGCCGGGTCGTCTTCCGCGGCTCCAAGGAGCAGATCAAGCAGATCGCCGTCGACGGCACCCGCCTGGTCATGGAGTACGCCGACAAGCTGCTGGGCCCGGAGACCACCTTCGGCTACCAGTACAGCCCCGAGATCTTCACCGACACCGAGCTGGACTTCGCCCTGGAGGTCTGCGAGGCCGTCTGCGACGTGTGGCAGCCCGGCGAGGGCCGCGAGATCATCCTGAACCTGCCCGCCACGGTGGAGCGCTCGACGCCTTCCACCCACGCGGACCGCTTCGAGTGGATGGCCCGCAACCTGACCCGTCGCGAGCACATCTGCATCTCCGTGCACCCCCACAACGACCGCGGCACCGCCGTGGCCGCCGCCGAACTGGCCCTGATGGCCGGCGCCGACCGAATCGAGGGCTGCCTGTTCGGGCAGGGCGAGCGCACCGGCAACGTCGACCTGATCACGCTGGGCATGAACCTGTTCTCGCAGGGCATCGACCCGCAGATCGACTTCTCACAGATCGACGAGATCCGCCGCACCAGCGAGTACTGCAACCAGATGGAGGTCCACCCGCGCCACCCCTACGCGGGCGACCTGGTCTACACCGCCTTCTCCGGCTCCCACCAGGACGCCATCAAGAAGGGCTTCGACGCCATGGAGGCCGACGCGGCCGCCCAGGGCAAGACCGTGGACGAGATCGAGTGGGCCGTGCCCTACCTGCCGATCGACCCGAAGGACGTCGGCCGCTCCTACGAGGCCGTCATCCGCGTCAACTCGCAGTCCGGCAAGGGCGGCATCGCGTACGTCCTGAAGAACGACCACAAGCTGGACCTGCCGCGCCGCATGCAGATCGAGTTCTCCCGGATCATCCAGGCCAAGACCGACGCCGAGGGCGGCGAGGTCACGCCGAAGGCGATCTGGGCCGCGTTCCGGGACGAGTACCTGCCCAACCCCGAGAACCCCTGGGGTCGCATCCAGCTGCGCTCGGGCTCGACGGCCACCGACAAGGACGGCACCGACACGCTGACCGTCGAGGCGGTGGTCGACGGCGTCGAGACCGTCCTGACCGGCACCGGCAACGGTCCGATCTCGGCCTTCTTCGACGCGCTGGCCGGCATCGGCGTCGACGCCCGCCTGCTGGACTACACCGAGCACACGATGAGCGAGGGCGCCTCCGCCGTGGCCGCGTCGTACATCGAGTGCGCGATCGACGGCCGCGTCCTGTGGGGCATCGGCATCGACGCCAACACCACCCGCGCCTCGCTGAAGGCCGTCATCTCGGCCGTCAACCGCGCGGGCCGCTGATCCCACCGGTCCCCGCCCGGCCGCACCGGCCCCGTACGGCGAACCCCGCGCCTCCGCAGAGGGAGGCGCGGGGTTCCGCTTTTCCCGGGCTCCGCCGCGCCCCCGGCGCGCGTCGCGGCGGGGGCGCAGATCGGCCAACTCCGGTTCCGGAGCGAGGTTGTCTCGTCACACGACTGACACACACTCACGGATGTGGCTAACATCACGCCCACCCGGCGATGGTGCGCGGGGTCCGTATACGGAGGTGCGACGTGCTGCCAGTTCGGGGTGGGGACGGCCGGAAGCCGACCGTATGGGGCATCCGTACCACCTGGAGCACCGTGGCCGACGGGGAGTTCTTCTGCCCCGGCTGCGGTGGTGACCGCAACTACCGCCGGCGCACCGGCCGCCGCCGCTTCGCGGTCCTCGGAGTGCCGCTGCTGCCGCGCGGGTCCGCCGGGCCGGTGGTCGAGTGCCAGGCGTGCAAGGAGCGCTTCGACACCGACGTGCTGGACCACCTGACCACCACCCGCTTCTCGGCGATGCTGCGCGACGCCGTGCACACCGTGACGCTGGCCGTCCTCGCCGCCGGCGGCACCGCCTCCCGCAGCGCCCTGGAGGCGGCCGTGTCGGCCGTACGCGGCGCCGGGTTCCAGGACTGCACCGAGGAGCAGTTGGAGGCCCTCGTGGACGCCCTGGCGACCGACGAGGGGCGGCTGGGCCTGTATGACGGGCCGGAGTGTTGCGGGGCCGCGCTCTCGATAGAGCTCCACGAGGCGCTGGAACCCCTCGCGCCGCACCTGGCCGGACCGGGGCGCGCCTCGCTGCTGCTCCAGGGCGCCCGGATCGCCCTCGCCGACGGACCGTACATCCCGGCCGAGCGGGAGGTGCTGGCCACCGTGGGTGCGGCGCTGCGCATGGGCGCCGACGAGGTCACCGGGCTGCTGTCGGCGGTCCGCGCCCCGTAACGATCCGGCCACGTCAGGCCGAACCCGGCCCCTCCGTCATCCGTGTCATCGATGGAGGGGCCTTACCGTTCGAAGCGGTGTGTCCACCCCTCGGACGGCCTCGAACGCGCGCACGACGGCGGCCTCATGACGCCTGCGCAGCCTCGCGCCGCAGGTCAGGTCGTTGTGGGGCGGTTGTGGCGGCCGGGCCCGGGCGACGCCGGGTGTGGCGCGCGCCGTGGTTCTTACGCCCGCCGACCGACCTCGCGCCAGTGGCGGAACATCCAAATCGGGCGCCCCAGAGGGTCAACACTTTGTAGAAGTCGACGATACCTGTGAGCCCTTCCACAGGCGTTCAATTCCGGTCACACGACGAGACGCCGCCGGTAACACAGCGGGGCTTCGATTCACGTGAACTTCACTGAAACCCCACCGGATCAACGGAGCCCAGCACGCGCTGGGGGAGACCACTCCGGTCGGGGACAACCAGACTCCTCTCACTTACCTACCTTGAAGGGCAAGGCAGAGATGGCACGTGTCGCCGCCCGGCTTTCCGTTGACGGAGAGCAGAGCTCACACCACCCGGTCGACGAGGTGCTCCCCCTCCCCAAGCTCGCGCTGTACGGCTTCCAGCACGTACTCGCCTTCTACGCCGGCGCCGTGATCGTTCCGATCCTCGTCGGCAGCGCGCTCAAGCTGAGCCCGCACGACCTCATCTACCTGATCAACGCGGACCTCTTCACCTGCGGCATCGCCTCGATCATCCAGGCGTGGGGCATCGGCCGGGTCGGCGCCCGGCTGCCGATCATCCAGGGCGTCACCTTCACCGCCGTCTCCCCGATGATCGCCATAGGTCTCGGCGCGGGCGGCGGGACGGCCGCCCTGCTGGTCATCTACGGCGCGGTCATCACGGCCGGACTCGCCACGTTCGCCTTCGCCTGGATGCCCGCCAGGGTCTTCCGCGTGGTGATGTCGCTCTTCCCGCCGGTCGTCACCGGCACGGTCATCACCATCCTCGGCATCGTCTTGCTCCCGGTCGCCCTCAAGGACGCCGTCGGCGGCGCACCGCTGGTCGGCGACGGCGGCGATCCCCGGCAACTGGCCTACGCCGTCGGCACGATGCTCTTCGTCCTGGTGGTCATGCGGCTGCGCCGGCCCTTCCTCTCCAGCATCGCGGTCCTGCTCGGCCTCGTCGCCGGCACCGTGGTCGCGTTCGTCCTCGGCGACGCGAAGCTCGACGCGGTCAAGACCTCCGACTGGGTCGGGGTGACCACCCCCTTCCACTTCGGCGCCCCCAAGTTCGAGTGGTTCCCGATCTTCCTCATGCTGATCGTCATGCTGATCACCATGGTGGAGACCACCGGTGACACCTACGCCATCGGCGAGATCGTCGGCAAGGACATCGACAGCGAGACCGTGGCCCGCGCCCTGCGGGCCGACGGCGCCGCCACCGCCATCGGCGGCCTGCTCAACTCGTTCCCGTACGTTGCCTTCGCCGAGAACGTCGGCCTGGTCCGGGTCACCAAGGTCAAGAGCCGGTTCGTGGTGGTCGCCGCCGGCGTCATCATGATCGTCCTCGGTCTGCTGCCGAAGGCGGCCGCCGTCGTCGCGGCGATCCCGCCCGGGGTACTGGGCGGCGCCGCCACCGTCATGTTCGGCATGGTCGCGCTGGCCGGTATCCAGACCCTGGGGAAGGTGGAGCTCCGCGAGGAGAAGAACGCGCTCATCGTCGGTGTCTCCCTGGCCTTCGCACTCTTCCCCGCCACCATCCCGGCCTACTTCGACAAGCACCTGAGCGCCGACCTGTCCTCGCTGCTCAACAGCGGTGTCACCCTCGGTGCCACGGCGGCCATCGTCCTGAACCTGCTTTTCAACGGACTGGCCAAGGGCGACCCGCACAACGCCCCGCACCTCGCCCTGCCGGCCCAGGCCGCACCGGACGGAGCGGACACCGCGGTCGACGCGGTAACCGGCCCGGCGGCCGACACGGAAACCGTCCCGCGGGCCGACGCGGATGCCGATGCCCATGCCGATGCCGCTGCGGATGCCGATGGCAAAGCCGGCGACGCGGCCGGCGTGCCGGCGGCAGCGACAGCGGACGCGCAGCCCAAGGGCCGCCCCGCGGCCGAGCCCGTGGTGGCCGAGGAGAGGAAGCCGGTACGGGCCGTCGCCGCCCCGGACCCGGCGGACGAGGCGGCCGCCCCCGCCTCCTGACCCTCCCGAAGACCGAGGGCCTCCTCTTCCCCCCGGAGGAGGCCCTCACCGTCCTACCCGACGGCCCCGATCGGGTCCCCGCACAGGGGACAATGGACCCATGAGTCTGTTCCGCGACGACGGCATAGTGCTGCGCACCCAGAAGCTGGGTGAGGCGGACCGCATCATCACGCTCCTCACCCGAGGCCACGGCCGGGTCCGGGCCGTCGCGCGCGGTGTGCGGCGTACGAAGTCCAAGTTCGGCGCCCGGCTGGAACCTTTCTCCCACGCCGACGTGCAGTTCTTCGCACGAGGCAGCGATCTGGTCGGCCGCAGCCTGCCGCTGTGCACCCAGACCGAGATCATCGCCCCGTACGGCAACGGCATCGTCACCGACTACGCCCGCTACACCGCCGGCACCGCGATGCTGGAGACCGCCGAGCGCTTCACCGAGAACGAGGGCGAACCGGCCGTCCAGCAGTACCTGCTGCTCATCGGCGCCCTGCGCACGCTCTCGCGCGGCGAACACGATCCGCACCTCATCCTCGACGCCTTCCTGCTGCGCTCGCTGGCCGTCAACGGCTACGCGCCGAGCTTCGAGGACTGCGCGAAGTGCGGCATCCACGGACCCAACCGACACTTCTCCGTCGCCGCGGGCGGGGTCATATGCGGGGACTGTCGGGTCCCGGGCAGCGTCGTACCCTCGTCGGAGGCCATCGCTCTGCTCAGCGCGCTGCTGACGGGCGACTGGGGTCACGCGGACGCCTGCGAGGCGCGTCACGTGCGGGAGGGCAGCGGGCTGGTCTCGGCCTATTTGCACTGGCATCTGGAGCGCGGGCTACGCTCCCTGCGATACGTCGAGAAATAGGAGCTGGGCACATGGCACGACGCGGGATTCTGGGACGCTCTCGCCGCGAGTACAAGGTTCCCGAGCCGCACCCGTCCGGTGAACGTCCGCCGAAGATCCCCGGCGAGCTGGTCCCGAACCACGTCGCGATCGTCATGGACGGCAACGGCCGCTGGGCCAAGGAGCGCGGGCTGCCGCGCACCGAGGGCCACAAGGTGGGCGAGGGCGTCGTGCTCGACGTGCTCAAGGGATGCCTGGAGATGGGCGTCAAGAACCTGTCCCTGTACGCCTTCTCGACGGAGAACTGGAAGCGCTCGCCCGACGAGGTCCGCTTCCTGATGAACTTCAACCGGGACGTCATCCGGCGCCGACGTGACGAGATGAACGAACTGGGCATCCGCATCCGTTGGGTCGGCCGGATGCCCAAGATGTGGAAGTCGGTCGTCCAGGAACTCCAGATCGCGCAGGAGCAGACCGTCGACAACGACGCGATGACCCTGTACTTCTGCGTCAACTACGGCGGCCGCGCCGAGATCGCGGACGCGGCGCAGGCCATCGCCCGGGACGTGGCCGCGGGCAAGCTGGACCCCTCGAAGGTCAACGAGAAGACCTTCGCGAAGTACATCTACTACCCGGACATGCCGGACGTTGACCTGTTCCTGCGGCCGAGCGGCGAGCAGCGCACCTCCAACTACCTGATCTGGCAGAGCGCTTACGCCGAAATGGTCTTCCAGGACGTGCTGTGGCCGGACTTCGACCGCCGCGACCTGTGGCGGGCCTGCCTGGAGTACGCCCAGCGCGACCGCCGCTTCGGCGGCGCGGTACCGAACCAGCCGGCCCCGAACACGCCCCGCTGACCCCGAACACGCCCCGCTCACCCCGAATCGCCCCGCCGACCCGGCCGGCCCCGCCCGCGCCCCCGTGCGGGGGCCCCGGCCTCCGCACGGACGCGCCGGCCGTAGGGTTCGCTGTCATGGACATAGCAGCAGATCAGGCGGTCGAGCTCGTCTTCCGGGCCACCACGGCGGACGTCGCGGAGGCACTGCGGGCCCGGAATACCCGTACCACGTCGGGACGCCTCAGCCGATGGATGTTCCCGACGATGGGGACGTTGGCGGTGCTCTCCGCCGTCCTGCTGATCAGGCAGGGCGGCCACCTCCCCGGCGCGGTGGGCTTCCTCGCGGCCGGGCTGACGCTGTGGGTGATCACGCTGTTCGGCCCCCGGCTCACCGCCCGTGCCTTCGGCGGGCTGCTGGAGAGGGCGGGGGAGACGCGGGCCGTCATCGACGATTGCGGGGTCCGTGTGGCGACGGAGGTCACCGAGACCCGTGTCGGCTGGGCCGCGCATCCGACGTACGCGGAGACGGATGGCCTGTTCGTCCTGCTCAGCGACGACAAACGCGCCGTCGCCTTCACCGTCCTGCCCAAGCGGGGTGCCCAGGACCCGGCCGACATCGACCGGCTCCGGGCGATCCTCGACCGGAACCTGCGGCGGGCCTAGCCCGCCGCCGCGCAGTCCGCGCAGGTGCCGAAGATCTCCACCGTGTGGGCGACGTTCACATAGCCGTGCTCGGCCGCGATCGCCTCCGCCCACTTCTCCACTGCCGGGCCCTCGACCTCGACCGCCTTGCCGCACTTGCGGCACACCAGGTGATGGTGGTGGTCGCCCGTGGAGCAGCGCCGGTAGACGGATTCGCCGTCGCTGGTGCGCAGTACGTCGACCTCGCCCGCGTCGGCGAGGGACTGGAGGGTGCGGTAGACGGTGGTCAGGCCCACGGAGTCGCCGCGGTGCTTGAGCATGTCGTGCAGCTCCTGGGCGCTGCGGAACTCGTCCACCTCGTCCAGCGCCGCCGCCACGGCGGCACGCTGCCGGGTGGATCGTCCTCGTACTGGCGCGGTCTCGCCAGGCGCAGTCGCCACCGGTTCCTCCTCGTGTCGGCCTCGGCCCATTGTGCCAGGCGGCCGACCCTTCTAGACCTTCACATCGTCGCGCGTGCAGACCGCTTCGGCGGCCCGGGCGGCCTTGGCGCGACGCCGGGCCAGCGGGGCGGACAGGGCGGTCGTCACCATGAAGACGCCGATGGCCAGCAGCACGATCGTGGAGCCCGAGGGCACGTCGATGTAGTAAGTGGCGGCCGAGCCGGTCAGCGCGACGGTGAGGCTGATCGCCATCGCCAGGCCCAGCGTGGCGGCGAAGCCACGGGTGATCCGCTGCGCGGCCGCGACCGGGATCACCATCATGGCGCTGACCAGCAGCAGGCCGACGATGCGCATGGCGACGGTGACGGTGACGGCCGCGGTGACCGCGATCAGCAGGTTCAGCGCGCGCACCGGCAGACCGGTGACCCGGGCGAACTCCTCGTCCTGGCAGACCGCGAAGAGCTGGCGGCGCAGGCCGACGGTGACGGCGAGGACGAACGCGGCGAGGATCACCATCGCGATGACGTCCTCGGGCGCGACCGTGGTGATGGAGCCGAACATGGCGCTGAGCAGGTTGGTCGTGGAGCCGCCCGGAGCCAGGTTGATGATCATGACTCCTCCGGCCAGGCCACCGTAGAAGAGCATCGCGAGCGCGACATCGCCGCTGGTCCTGCCTCGGGAGCGGATGATCTCCATTCCGATGGCGCCGACGATCGCGACCAGGGTGGCCGTCCACACCGGGCTGGACCTGAGCAGGAAGCCGAGTGCGACACCGGTCATGGCGACATGGCCGAGACCGTCGCCCATGACGGCCTGCCGGCGCTGGACGAGGTACGTGCCGATGGCGGGCGCCGTCAGGCCGACCAGCCCGGCGGCGATCAGGGCCCGCACCATGAAGGGGGAGTCGAGGAGGTCCATCAGCTCAGCAGTCCCGTCCGCAGGGGCTCGGCGTCGTGCGCCGCGTGGGGGTGTACGTGGTCGTGGCCGGGCAGGGCGTGCTGACCGACGGCCTCCGGGGGCGGGCCGTCGTGCACCACGCAGCCGTCGCGCAGGACGACGGCCCGGTCGATCAGCGGCTCCAGGGCGCCCAGCTCGTGCAGGACGAGCAGGACGGTCACGCCGGCGGCCACCTGGCGGCGTACGGCCTTGGCGAGGACCTCCTGATTGGCCAGGTCCACGCCCGCCATCGGCTCGTCCATGATCAACAGTTCGGGCTCGACGGCGAGCGCCCGGGCGATGAGCACGCGCTGGTGCTGCCCGCCGGAGAGGGCGTTGACGGAGGCGTCCGCGTACGTGCCCATGTCGACGAGGTCCAGGGCGCGCTCCACGGCGATCCGGTCGGCCTTGCGCAGGACGCCGAAGCGGGTACGGGCCAGCCGGCCGGAGGAGACGACCTCCCGAACGGTGGCGGGCACGCCCGCGGCGGCGGTGGTGCGCTGGGGCACGTAGCCGATCCGCGACCACTGCCGGAAGCGCTTGAAGTCGGTGCCGAAGAGAGAGAGCCGGCCCTCGGTGAGGGGGACCTGCCCGACGACGGCGCGGACGGCCGTGGACTTGCCCGAGCCGTTGGCGCCGAGGAGGGCGACGACCTCGCCGCGCCGGACGGTGAGGTCGACCCCGCGCAACACGGGGCGCGAGCCGAGCGAGGCGGTGGCCCCGCGCAGGGATATGACGGGTTGCTCGGCCGCCGATGCGGACGTGTCGGACTCCATGGCGCGCGCCTCCGTTGCTGCTACCGCTGTCATCACTTGGTGCCGAGTGCCTTCTGCAGGTTCTTGAGGTTGGACCGCATGACCTCGAAGTAGTCAGCGCCCTGCGAGGCGGTGGTGATTCCTTCGAGGGGATCGAGGACGTCGGTCTTCAGGCCGGTGTCGGCGGCGAGGGTCTTGGCCGTCTTGTCGCTGGCGAGGGTCTCGAAGAAGACGGTGGACACGTTGTCCTTCTTCGCGATCGCCTGGAGGTCCTTCATCCGGGCCGGGCTGGGTTCGGACTCGGGGTCGACGCCGGAGATGCCCTCCTGGTCGAGACCGTAGCGCTCGGCGAGATAGCCGAAGGCGGCGTGGGTGGTGATGAAGGTCTTGGAGGCCGTGTCGCCCAGGCCGTTCTTGTACTCGGTGTCCAGCGCGCCCAGTCTGGCCACCAGGTCGTCGGTGTTGCTCGCGTAGTCGGCCGCGTGGGCGGGATCGGCCTTCCGCAGCGCTGCGCCGACGCCCTTGGCGATCTCGGCGTACTTGTTCGGGTCGAGCCAGACGTGGGGGTCCGCGCCGGCCTCGCCGTGGCCCTCGCCCTCGGTCGCGTGGTCGTCGTGGCCGGAGGTGGCGTGCTTCTCCAGCTTGGTGAGGGTGGCGGCGTCGACGGTGTTCTTCACACCGGCCTGGGCCACCGCTTTGTCGACGGCGGGCTGGAGGGTCTTGAGGTAGAGCACCACGTCGGATTCACCGAGCCGGGCGGTCTGCTTCGGGGTGATCTCCAGGTCGTGCGGTTCGACGCCCGGCTTGGTCAGGGTGTCGACCTTCACGTGGTCCTTGCCGATCTGTTCGGCGAGGTACTGCAGCGGGTAGAACGACGCCATCACATCGAGTTTGCCGTTCTTGTCGCCACCCTCGGCCGCCGCGCCGGAACAAGCGGTGAGGGCCGTCGCGGCGAGGGCCACGGCCCCGGTGAGGGCGGCGGTCGGTATGAGGCGTCGTACGTTCATGACATCCATTTTCATCAAAGATGGAAACGATTGTCAAAAACCCTGGTGGGCGGGCTGTGGAAGGCCGTTGCAGGGGGTCCCGATTTGAAACGGGGGGTGCGGGCGCCGGTAACCTAAAGGCTTCGCCGTTCGTCCTCGTAATGAAGAGAGCACCGTGGCCGCCGACAAGATCGAAACCATCGTCAGCCTGAGCAAGCGCCGTGGCTTCGTTTTCCCGTGCAGTGAGATCTACGGCGGCTCCAGGGCTGCCTGGGACTACGGTCCGCTCGGTGTCGAGCTGAAGGAAAACATCAAGCGCCAGTGGTGGAAGGCCATGGTCACCGGGCGTGAGGACATCGTCGGCCTCGACTCTTCCGTCATCCTCGCCCCCGAGGTCTGGCAGGCTTCCGGTCACGTCGCGACCTTCTCCGACCCGCTGACCGAGTGCACCGCCTGTCACAAGCGTCACCGCGCGGACCACCTGGAAGAGGCGTACGAGGCCAAGCACGGCCGCCCGCCGGTCAACGGCCTTGCCGACATCAACTGCCCGCACTGTGGTGTGAAGGGCCAGTTCACCGAGCCGAAGCAGTTCTCCGGCATGCTGGAGACCCACCTCGGCCCGACCCAGGACACCGGCTCCAAGGCGTACCTGCGGCCCGAGACCGCCCAGGGCATCTTCACCAACTTCGCCACGGTGCAGACCACCTCGCGCAAGAAGCCCCCCTTCGGCATCGCGCAGATGGGCAAGTCCTTCCGCAACGAGATCACCCCCGGCAACTTCATCTTCCGCACCCGCGAGTTCGAGCAGATGGAGATGGAGTTCTTCGTCAAGCCGGGCGAGGACGAGCAGTGGCAGGAGTACTGGATGGCCGAGCGGTGGAACTGGTACCGCGACCTCGGCATCCGCGAGGAGAACATCCGCTGGTACGAGCACCCGAAGGAGAAGCTGTCCCATTACTCGAAGCGCACCGCCGACATCGAGTACCGCTTCAACTTCGGCGGCAATGAGTTCTCCGAGCTGGAGGGCGTCGCCAACCGCACGGACTACGACCTCAAGGCCCACTCCGCCGCCTCCGGCCAGGACCTGTCGTACTTCGACCAGGAGGCCGGCGAGCGCTACACCCCGTACGTCATCGAGCCGGCGGCCGGTGTCAACCGCGCCATGCTCGCCTTCATGCTCGACGCGTACAACGAGGACGAGGCCCCCAACGCCAAGGGCGTCATGGAGAAGCGCACCGTCATGCGCCTCGACCCGCGCCTCGCGCCGATCAAGGTCGCCGTCCTGCCGCTGTCCCGCAACGCGCAGCTCTCGCCGAAGGCCAAGGGTCTCGCCGCCGACCTGCGCAAGAACTGGAACATCGAGTTCGACGACGCGGGCGCGATCGGCCGCCGCTACCGCCGCCAGGACGAGGTCGGTACGCCGTTCTGCGTGACCGTCGACTTCGACACCCTGGACGACAACGCGGTGACCGTGCGCGAGCGCGACACCATGAAGCAGGAGCGCGTCTCCCTGGACCAGATCCAGAGCTACCTCGGCAGCCGCCTGCTCGGCTGCTAGGTCTCCGGTTCGGCTTCCCGCCGGAACGGGCGGTGGCCCGGTGCGCTGTGCGCGCCGGGCCACCGTCGTTCTGCCGAGCCGCTGCCGGTCAGACGGCCCCCGCCTGGGCGGCGGCCGCGTCGGCCGCCGCGCGGCGTTCGCCCTCCGCCTGGGAGCGCTTGCCGTAGCGCGCTGTCCAGAGGGCCAGCACACCGAGCACCGTGTAGATCATGATCGGGCTGACGGTGACCATCGTGCCGGTGTCCAGCACGTACGTCAGCGCGATGCGAACCCCGGCCTCGGCCAGATACGCCACGCCCCAGACCGTGGTCATGACGGTCAACGTCCGCCGGAAGCCCTCGTACTGCCACAGGCCGTTCCACCAGGCGGTGCTCTCGGAAGTGCCGTCGGTGGCGAACTTGCGGCCGAAGTAGAACATCAGCGGTCGCGGGGCGAGCAGGGTCGCCAGGCACAGCAGCCCGAACAATCCGGTGACGCAGGAGTCCTTGATCAGCAACGCGCGCGCCGAGTGCGCGCCGACCAGCGAGACGACGGCCGTGATCACAAGGAACACCAAGGTCACGACGGCGAACTCGTCGAGCTTGCGGCGCCACGCCAGGCTGATCGCGCTGTCGAGGACCGGCCAGGCGCTGCTGACCAGCAGTGCGCCGAACTCGCTCCAGCCGTGGTCGTGAAGCTGGTTGTACGTGATGATCGGCGCGACCACATTGAGGCCGATGGTCAGGATCCAGCCGAACGCGGCGGCACCGGCCGACCGCGCGGGTGGCGCCGGGCGAGTGGCCTGCGGCTCCGAAACGGACATGCTTCCCCCTGAGAGTTACCTGATGACTGTCCGGGGGGAACCCAGGGCAGGCGTGCGGGCCCACGACAGGGTTCCCCGGATCACATGATCACCAAGTCGGCCCGGAATCAGCCAGTCCGCCCAGCGGTGGGGGTCACGGAGGTCGGTGGCGGCCGGTCGGGGTCGGTGGCGGCCGGTCGGGGCGCCGGTTCAGGCCCGCAGGCCCCGGATGACCAGCGAGGTGACCGCCTCGAACTCCGCGAGGATCGTGGGCGAGAGCCAGTCGGCCGCGTACTGCGGGTCATGGAAGCGTCCGGTGGCATCGAACACCGCGCGCGCGGTGGCCGGCACGTCCCGCGCGGCCAGCGTCCCGTCCGCGACACCCTCGGAGATGATCCGGGTCAACTGTCCGATCAGCTCGTTCAGATGGTGATCCACCACCTCGCTGCTCTCGGCGAGGAGCACCGTGTACGTCGCGAACAGCTCCGGGTCGTCGCCCGCCTTGTGCCGCTTGGCTTCGAAGAGCGCCTCCAACCACGCCTCCAGCTTGGAGGGGGCCGGCTCGGCCGGCGCCGAGGCGATCTCCTCCAACCGGACGACGCTCTTGGCGAGCCAGCGGTCGGTGACGGCCTCGCGCAGCGCCGCCTTCGACGGGAAGTGCCGGTACACGCTGCCGTGGCTGACGCCCAGGGCGCGCGCCACGTCCACCACGGTCGCCTTGGTCGGACCGAAGCGGCGCAGCACTTCCTCGGTGGTTTCGAGGATGCGCTCGGGAGTCAGGGGTTCGGCGGCAGCGGAGGGCATGGGACGACCGTACCGCCAGCTCAGTGCTCGCTGTCGAGGTGGGCCATCTGCGCGGCCGGGTAACGCTCGCCGGCCGCCGCCCCCGCGGGTATCGCCGCCTCGACGGCGGCCACCTCGGCGGCGCTCAGCTCCACTTCCAGCGCGCCCAGTGCCTCCTCCAGCCGGTCCCGGCGCCGGGCCCCCACCACCGGCACGATGTCGACACCGTGCCTCGGGCCCTGGGCCAGCACCCAGGCTATGGCGATCTGGGCGACGCTCACCCCCTTCTCCTGCGCCACCTTGCGCAGGGCCTCCACCAGATCGAGGTTCCGGTCGAGGTTCTCGCCCTGGAAGCGGGGGCTCATCCCGCGGAAGTCGCCGGGCGCCAGCCGGCGGTCGCGGCTGAAGTGGCCGCTGATCAGACCGCGGGACAGCACCCCGTACGCGGTGATCCCTATGCCGAGCTCGCGCGCGGTCGGCAGGATCTCCGCCTCGATCCCTCGCGAGATCAGCGAATACTCGATCTGGAGGTCCGCGATCGGGGCCACCGCGGCGGCCCGGCGCAGGGTGTCCGCGCCGACCTCCGAGAGCCCGATGTGCCGTACGTGCCCGGCCTGCACGGCCTCGGCGATGGCGCCGACGGTCTCCTCGATCGGCACGTCCGGGTCGAGACGGGAGAGTCGGTAGATGTCGATGTGGTCCCGCCCAAGCCGCTGGAGGGAGTAGGCGAGGAAGTTCTTCACGGCCTCCGGCCGACCGTCTATCCCGGTGAACGCACCCTCGACCGTCCGCAGCGCGCCGAACTTCACGCTGGTCAGCGCCCGCTCCCGCAGCGCGGCGGGTGCCGTGCGCAGGGCCTCGCTGATCAGCAGCTCGTTGTGGCCCATGCCGTAGAAGTCGCCGGTGTCGAGCAGGGTGTCCGTCCCGTCGGGCGCGGCCTCCAGGTAGGCGTGGATGGTCGCGATCGACTCGACGCGGTCGCTCTCCCCGTACAGCGCGGACATGCCCATGCAGCCCAGCCCCAGCGGGAAGACGGCGGGGCCGGTGGTGCCGAGGGTCGTGGTCGCGGCGGTGGTCGTCGCGGCGGTGGTCGGGTTGCTCTCGTTCGTCGTCATGCAACGAGAATGGCATGACGAGTGACAGATTTCAATATCTGTCACTCGTCAGGGTCGTTACGCCGTTGCGCGCAGCACGAGCGCACGGCCACCGCGACCAGGGCGAGGACCGCCGCCGTGGGCGAGGGCGTAGTCCTTGACGCGCAGGTGGCTGACGACGGCGCCGACGAAGTAGAGCGTCACTCCCACCGCCGTGGCCACGCCCAGCGGCGCGCCACAGGCCGGCGACCAGTCCGACCGTCCCGGCCGCCTTCAGGGCGGCCAGTCGCGGGAGCCAGGACTCCGGGGCCTCGACCTTGCGCATGCAGCCCATCACCGCCTCGTTGCGCTGGAGTGTGAAAGTGGCGTACGCGGCCAGGGTGAGCGCCGGCAGGACGGCGACGACGGCGTAGGCAAAGAACATGAAGAACTCCAACGCGTCGCCCTCACCGACGCGGGCGCCGCCGCGCTGGGCAAGACCAACGCCGCGCTGGACCGGGTCGAGCTCGCGCTGTTCTCCGGCCTCTCGCAGCGCCCCCAGACGCCCCTCATCACGGCAGGGTCGGGCGTCACAGCACTAGCCGAGCGCGCGGGCGGTCCGGGTCGCCGTGGCCAGGGCCCACCGGCCGGTCGTCGCGACGCCCACCGCCAGCACCAGCACCCCGCACACCGTGATGATCCACCAGGCCGGCTGCGCCGCCGTGACGAAGTCGCCGCCGTGGGCGAGGCCGGCCGCCAGCACCGCGCCGATCACCGCAACGCCCAACGTCCCCCCGGTCTGCCGGCTGGTCGACGCGACCGCCGCCGCCACGCCCGCCTGGGCGCGCGGCATCCCGGACACCGCGGTGTTGGTGATGGGCGCGTTGACCATGCCGAAGCCGAGACCGAACAGCACGTACCCGGCGAACATCAGCGGATTCGACGCCTCCGCCGAGAACCCCGCGAACAGCAGCCCGCTGGCCGCCATCGCCACCCCGGCGATCACCAAGGGCACCCGCGGGCCCACCACGCCCACCAGCCGCCCGGACACCGGCGCGCACAGGAAGGCCAAGGCCGCCATCGGCAGCATGTAGAGGCCCGCTTGCAGCGCGTCCAGCCCGCGCACCTCTTGGAGGTAGAGGGTGTTCAGGAACAAGAACCCCGAGAGCGCGGCGAAGGCGCTCACCGCGATCACGGTCGCCCCGCTGAACGGGGCGCTGCGGAAGAAGCGCGGGTCGATCAGCGGCTCCGCCCGCCTCGGCTCGTAGACGAGCAGTCCCACCAGGGCCGCCACCGCGAGCGTCGCGCACCCGATGACCGTGGGCGAGATCCAGCCGGCCGAGGGCGCCTCGATGATCCCGTACGTCACCGATCCGAGCAGCGCCATGACCAGTGACTGACCGACCGGGTCCGGGCGGCGCGGGTGCTCGGCCCGCGACTCGGGGACGTAGCGCAGGGTCAGAACGAGGGCCAGCAGCCCGACGGGCACGTTGACCCAGAAGATGGACCGCCAGCCGACCGAGTCGACCAGCAGGCCGCCGATCAGCGGTCCGGCGGCCATGGAGATGCCGACGACCCCGCCCCAGACGCCGATGGCGCGGGCGCGCTCCTTGGGTTCCGTGAACGTGTTGGTGATGATCGACATGGCCACGGGGTTGAGCATCGAGCCGCCCACGGCCTGGATCATCCGGAACGCGATCAGCCACTCCAGACTCGGCGCCAGCGAACACAGCACCGAGCCCGCCGTGAAGACGATCAGGCCGGTGCTGAACACCTTCCGGCGCCCGATCCGGTCGCCCGTGGACCCGGCCAACATCAGCAGTGAGGCCAGGACCAGCGTGTACGCGTCGATCGTCCACTGCATGCCCGCCACCGAAGCGTTGAACTCCCGCCGCATCGAGGGCAGGGCGACGTTCAGAACGGTGGTGTCCAGGCTCACGATCAACAGGCTCATGCAGCAGATGGCCAGCACGAGGCTGCGTCGCCTGGGACTCAGGGTGCGCATGGCTCCGATAGTACGGCTAACTAATGAAATGCGGGACGCGGTCCGGCTGGGCGACAATGGGGGGATGACCACGCTCCCCCCGCCCCTCGCGATCGGCCCGCACACCGTGCAGCCCCCGGTGGTGCTCGCACCCATGGCCGGTATCACCAATGCCCCGTTCCGCACCCTGTGCCGCGAGTTCAGCGACGGCAAGGGGCTGTTCGTCAGCGAGATGATCACGACGCGCGCCTTGGTCGAGCGCAACGACAAGACCATGCAGCTGATCCACTTCGACGAGACCGAGAAGCCACGCTCGATCCAGCTGTACGGAGTCGACCCCACGACGGTCGGCAAGGCGGTCCGCATGATCGTCGAGGAGGACCGCGCCGACCACATCGACCTCAACTTCGGCTGCCCGGTCCCCAAGGTCACCCGCAAGGGCGGCGGCTCGGCCCTGCCCTACAAGCGGAACCTGCTGCGCGCGATCCTGCGCGAGGCCGTGGCCGGCGCCGGTGACCTTCCCGTCACCATGAAGATGCGCAAGGGCATCAACGACGAGCACCTCACCTACCTCGACGCCGGGCGCATCGCGGTCGACGAGGGCGTCACCGCCATCGCCCTGCACGGGCGCACCACCGCCCAGCACTACGGCGGCACCGCCGACTGGGACGCCATCGCGCGCCTCAAAGAGCACGTGCCGGAGATCCCGGTACTCGGCAACGGCGACATCTGGTGCGCCGAGGACGCCCTGCGCATGGTCCGCGAGACCGGCTGTGACGGAGTGGTCGTCGGCCGCGGCTGCCTGGGACGGCCCTGGCTGTTCAACGACCTGGTCGCCGCCTTCGAGGGGCGCCCCCAGGACTTCCACAAGCCCACGCTGCGCGAGGTCGCGGCCACCATGCACCGGCACGCCCAGCTCCTGGGGGAGTGGATCGGCGACGAGGCGCGCGGGGTGATCGACTTCCGTAAGCACGTGGCCTGGTACCTCAAGGGTTTCTCCGTGGGATCCGAGATGCGGCAGAAGCTGGCCGTCACGTCTTCCCTCGCCGAACTGGACGCTCATCTGAGCGAGCTTGATCTGGACCAGTCCTGGCCCGAGAGCGCCGACGGTCCGCGGGGGCGGACGTCCGGAAACAACCGAGTTGTCCTGCCAGAGGGCTGGTTGAAGGATCCCTACGACTGCGCCGGCGTGACCGAGGACGCAGAGCTGGACACCTCCGGAGGCTGACAGCAGCCGACAAATCGCCCTCGGTGTAGCGTGATATACGCCACGCATGGGAGAGGTTTCGCTCAGATGAGCGCGTAAGTCACGGGTAAGACTTCCAAAGGGTGGCACTGGGTGCCACCCTTTGTACGTTCAATACTTGAACGCAAATGTATCGATGATCGCTCATCGGAGCGCAGAAGCCCCTCAGGGGCGCCATCATCCTTCGGGAGGTGAACGCTGTTCGGCCGCCGGCATTACTTACCGGTTACTTTCGATTGGCTGGCACACGGGTGGTTACAGCCCCATGACGCCTAAGTGGACATATCCAGACGCCTTCGATCTGGGTATGTTCCTGGCCGTCAGGGCAGCCACCCGAGTCCTCGAGGAGTCGAGACCCGTGTCGGAAAACAAAGATCAGAAGTTCGTCTACGACTTCACCGAGGGAAACCGCGACCTCAAGGACCTTCTCGGCGGCAAGGGAGCCAACCTCGCCGAGATGACCAACCTTGGTCTCCCGGTGCCTCCCGGCTTCACCATCACCACCGAGGCGTGCAAGGTCTACCTCGAAAGCGGTGAGGCCCCGGCAGCGCTGCGCGACGAGGTCAGCGCCCACCTGGCCGCCCTTGAGGCGAAGATGGGCAAGAAGCTCGGCCAGTCGGACGACCCGCTGCTGGTCTCCGTACGCTCCGGCGCCAAGTTCTCGATGCCCGGCATGATGGACACCGTCCTCAACATCGGCCTCTCCGACGAGTCCGTGGTCGGCCTCGCCGCCCAGGCCGGCGACGAGCGCTTCGCGTGGGACTCCTACCGGCGACTGATCCAGATGTTCGGCAAGACCGTCCTCGGCGTGGACGGCGAGCTCTTCGAGGACGCCCTCGACGAGGCCAAGGCCGCCAAGAAGGTCACCGTCGACACCGACCTCGACGCCGCCGACCTCAAGAAGCTGGTCAAGGGCTTCAAGAAGATCGTGGCGAAGGAGGCCGGCCGCGAGTTCCCGCAGGACGCCCGCGAGCAGATGGACCTCGCCGTCGAGGCGGTCTTCAACTCCTGGAACACCGACCGCGCCAAGCTCTACCGCCGCCAGGAGCGCATCCCCGGCGACCTGGGCACCGCCGTCAACATCTGTTCCATGGTCTTCGGCAACCTCGGCCCCGACTCCGGCACCGGTGTCGCCTTCACTCGCGACCCCGCCACCGGCCACCAGGGCGTCTACGGCGACTACCTGCAGAACGCGCAGGGCGAGGACGTCGTCGCGGGTATCCGCAACACCGTCCCGCTGGCGGACCTGGAGACCATCGACAAGGCCTCCTACGACCAGCTCATGACGATCATGGAGACGCTGGAGACCCACTACAAGGATCTCTGCGACATCGAGTTCACCATCGAGCGCGGTCAGCTGTGGATGCTCCAGACCCGCGTCGGCAAGCGCACCGCGGGCGCCGCCTTCCGCATCGCCACGCAGCTCGTGGACCAGGGCCTGATCGACGAGGCCGAGGCCCTCCAGCGCGTCAACGGCGCCCAGCTCGCGCAGCTGATGTTCCCCCGCTTCGACGAGGGTGCCGGCGGCAAGCAGGGGTCCACGCTGCTCGGTCGCGGCATCGCCGCCTCCCCGGGCGCGGCGGTCGGCAAGGCCGTCTTCGACTCGTACACGGCCGTCAAGTGGTCCCGTTCCGGCGAGAAGGTCATCCTGATCCGCCGTGAGACCAACCCGGACGACCTGGACGGCATGATCGCCGCCGAGGGCATCCTGACCTCCCGCGGCGGCAAGACCTCGCACGCCGCCGTCGTCGCCCGCGGCATGGGCAAGACCTGTGTCTGCGGTGCGGAGGACCTCGAGGTCGACACCAAGCGCCGCCGCATGACGGTCGGCGGGACGGTCATCGAAGAGGGCGACGTCGTCTCCATCGACGGCTCCACCGGCAAGGTCTACCTCGGCGAGGTACCCGTCGTACCGTCCCCCGTGGTCGAGTACTTCGAGGGCCGCATGCACGCCGGCGCCGACGACGCCGACGAGCTGGTCGCCGCCGTGCACCGGATCATGGCGTACGCGGACCGCGTGCGCCGGCTGCGGGTGCGCGCCAACGCCGACAACGCCGAGGACGCCTCGCGCGCCCGCCGGTTCGGCGCCCAGGGCATCGGCCTGTGCCGCACCGAGCACATGTTCCTCGGTGAGCGCCGTGAGATGGTCGAGCGCCTGATCCTCGCCGACACCGACGACGAGCGCGAAGAGGCACTCAGTGCCCTCCTGCCGCTGCAGAAGAAGGACTTCATCGAGCTGTTCGAGGCGATGGACGGGCTGCCCGTCACCGTCCGTCTCCTCGACCCGCCGCTGCACGAGTTCCTGCCCGACATCACCGAGCTGTCGGTACGCGTCGCCCTCGCCGAGTCCCGCAAGGACGCCAACGAGAACGACCTGCGCCTGCTCCAGGCCGTGCACAAGCTGCACGAGCAGAACCCGATGCTGGGTCTGCGCGGTGTCCGGCTCGGCCTGGTCATCCCCGGCCTGTTCGCCATGCAGGTCCGGGCGATCGCCGAGGCCGCGGCCGAGCGCAAGAACGCCAAGGGCGACCCGCGCGCCGAGATCATGATCCCGCTCGTGGGCACGGTCCAGGAGCTGGAGATCGTCCGCGAGGAGGCCGACCAGGTCATCGCCGAGATCGAGGCCGCCACCGGCACCAGCCTCAAGCTGAGCATCGGCACGATGATCGAGCTGCCGCGCGCCGCGCTGACCGCCGGTCAGATCGCCGAGGCCGCGGAGTTCTTCTCCTTCGGTACGAACGACCTGACGCAGACGGTGTGGGGCTTCTCCCGCGACGACGTCGAGGCCAGCTTCTTCACCGCGTACCTGGAGAAGGGCATCTTCGGGGTCTCGCCCTTCGAGACCATCGACAAGGACGGCGTCGGCGCGCTGGTCCGCAGCGCGGTCGAGGCCGGCCGGGCCACCCGCCCCGACCTCAAGCTCGGCGTCTGCGGCGAGCACGGCGGCGACCCGGAGTCGGTGCACTTCTTCCACGAGGTCGGCCTCGACTACGTCTCCTGCTCGCCGTTCCGGATTCCGGTGGCGCGGCTGGAGGCCGGCCGCGCGGCCGCCGAGTCGAAGGGCTCCGACAGCCGCTGAGCCCCCCTGTGCCGGGTTCCGGCGCGGCTCGGCCGGGCACGAACCCGGCCGGGCGGCACCGGTTCCTGAGGCTGCGCCCTGCTTCCGGTTTCCCTGACCCCCGGAAGCGGGCGCAGCCTGCTTTGCGTTTAGGGACCGCATTCAACCAAGTCGCCTTTACGGCACCAGGCGGTGGACGGATCCCCACCCGTCCACCGCCTGCCGCCTATCGCCAGGCACGTCGGCGCTTCCCTGTGCGACCGACCGCCAGGCCCCGCAAAGCCCCCCACGGCCTTCACGGAGCGTTTCGGTCGCACCGGAGTGTGCCTGGCGGAGTACAGGATTTCGGTTGTCACGCTCCTGCCGAAAGGGGTTTCAACTGTGGCTGAAAGGGCGTGGTGACCACGTGTGACGGCGTGCATACTCATGGGGCGGGGGGATTGCGGTTGCACAGGTGGGGGTTCGGTGCTTCGTATCCATTTCACGGGAGTGGACCTCGCACGCGTACGGATGGCGGGACGCCCCGATGCGTTGTGGGAAACGATTCTCAGTTTTCACCGTTTAAGGGACCGGCGAGATGCCCGGTTGTTCGGTGAATGGCGTACGGAAACCCGTAGCCGGTTGAATAGTGAAACAAGGCTCCTAGGCGCGCTGATACCCGGTCGCGGCTATTTCCCCGATTTCCTGACCCCGGTCGAGGGGCAGTACGGGTGGGACGTCGGGCTCGACGCGCTGCGCGGCATACGCCCGGAGCGGATCCGGCGCGAGCTGTCGCTCCTGGGGGCCGGAGCGCGCGTCGGCGCTGCCTTCGGCATGCCCGCGGGCGCGAGCGGCGCGGGCGCCGGCGCCGACGCGCTCGTCCCGCGCCGACTGCGCGAGTTCATGGACGACGCGCCCAAGCACATGCCGCGCGTACTCGGTGAGCTACGCGCGTATCACCGGGTCGCCGTGGAGCCCTACTGGACCCACATCCAGGCACAGATCGAGGCCGAGCGGGCCGCCCGGGGCCGCGCGTTGCTCGACGGCGGTGCGGACGAGCTGCTCGCGTCGCTGCCGCCGATGCTGCGCTGGCGGGCGCCGGTCCTGGAGTGCGACTACCCGGTCGACCGGGACGTCCGGCTGCGGGGGCGCGGCCTGCTGCTCCAGCCGTCCTTCTTCTGCCGCCGCACCGCCGTCACCCTGCACGATCCGGAGCTGCCGCCGGTCCTGGTGTACCCGGCGGCGGCGCAGCTCGCCTCGGCGCCCGCGCAGGGGGAGGGCGCCCGCCCGGCGGAGGAGCAGCGCCAGCGGACCCTGGGCAAGCTCGTCGGACACACCCGCTCGGTGGTGCTGCGGGCGATCGGCGACGGAGCCACCACCAGCGAACTGGCCCGCCGGGCCGGGGTGTCGCTGGCCTCCGCGAGCCAGCACGCATGCGTGATGCGGGAGGCGGGCCTGGTCACCACCCTGCGCCGGGGAAACGCCGTCCTGCACACGGTGACCCCGCTGGGCGCGGCGCTGCTGAAGGGCGGAGCCGTGGCGTCCTGACGGCCGCAGCGCGAAAGAATCGGAGCGCGTGAAAAAGGCTTCTCCACGGCGATGAGTTTCGCGGGGCGGCCCGGTCTACCCCTTCGCACGCACCACCACGAGAGAAGAGGGACCGAGATGTCCGCAACCATGATCTTCGTCAACCTGCCGGTCAAGGACCTGGAGGCGAGCCGGGCCTTCTGGGGCAAGCTGGGTTACTCCTTCAACGCCCAGTTCAGCGACGAGAACGGCGCCTCCCTGGTCATCAGCGACACCATCTACGCGATGCTGCTGACCGAGGCCCGCTTCAAGGACTTCACCCACAAGGCCATCGCGGACACCTCCACCACCACGGAGGCGCTGCTCTGCCTGAGCGCCGAGAGCCGCGAGGCGGTGGACGCGCTCGTCGACGCGGCCGTCGGCGCGGGCGGCACCGAGCCGCGGGCCGCGCAGGACCACGGATTCATGTACGGGCGCGCCTTCGAGGACCTGGACGGCCACACCTGGGAGATCATGTGGATGGACCCGGCGGCCGTCCAGGCCCAGTAGGCCCCCGGCCGCTACGCGGGCGAGGTCACGGCGGTCCGCACCGGGTAGGTCCGGACCGCCACCGCGTCGTCGTCCAGGCAGCGCCCCGACTCCAGGTCGAACCGCTGCTTGAGCAGCGGCGAGGCCACGAAGGGCCGGCCCGTCACCGCGCCCACCAGCCCCCGGGCGAGCACCTGCGCGCCGGTGAAGGGGTCCCGGTTGCCGATGGCGTACGGGCGTCCCCCGCGGTCGACGAACACCGCCGCCTGGCTCCCGTCGGGCAGCAGGGCCGCGACCCCGCGCCCCGGGATCAGTTCCGACAGTTCGCACACCGTCAGCCAGCCGCCGTTCACTTCCAACTCGATGGTCACCGGTTGCCTCCCACGGGCTCAAGGGTCAGGACGGTCAGGTCGGGCTTGACCTGGTCGCGTTCCGGCACGAACCGCACGGTCGGGTCCGGGGCGCCGGGCGCGTTGACGAAGGACACGAACCGGCGCAGTCGCTCCGGGTCCTGAAGCGTCTCGGCCCATTCGTCGCGGTAGTGGGCAACGTGGTCGGCCATCAGCGACTCCAGCTCCGCGCACAGGCCGAGCGAGTCGTGCACGATCACGTCCCGCAAGTGGGCCAGGCCGCCCTCCAGCCGCTCCAGCCAGGTCGAGGTCCGCTCCAGTCGGTCGGCGGTGCGGATGTAGAACATCAGGAAGCGGTCGATGAGCCGGACCAGTTCGGCGTCCGACAGGTCCTGGGCGAGCAGGTCGGCGTGGCGCGGGGTGGCCCCGCCGTTGCCGCCGACGTAGAGGTTCCAGCCGTTGGCCGTCGCGATGACCCCGAAGTCCTTGCTCTGCGCCTCCGCGCATTCGCGGGTGCAGCCGGACACCGCCGACTTCAGCTTGTGCGGGGCGCGCAGGCCCCGATAACGCAACTCCAGGTCGATGGCCATGCGCACGCTGTCCTGCACCCCGTAGCGGCACCACGTCCGGCCCACGCACGACTTCACCGTGCGCAGCGCCTTCCCGTAGGCGTGCCCGGACTCGAACCCGGCGTCCACCAGCCGCGCCCAGATGCGCGGGAGCTGGTCGACCGCGGCCCCGAAGAGATCGATCCGCTGCCCGCCGGTGATCTTCGTGTAGAGGCCGAAGTCGCGGGCGACCTCGCCGATGACGATGAGCTTCTCGGGGGTGATCTCACCGCCCGGGATGCGGGGCACGACCGAGTACGAGCCGTTGCGCTGCATGTTCGCGAGGAAGTGGTCGTTGGTGTCTTGGAGGGCGGCCTGCTCCCCGTCCAGGACGTAGCCGCTCGCGCCCAGCGTCGCGGCGAGCGAGGCGATGATCGAGGCGACGGCCGGCTTGCAGACCTCGCAGCCCTCGCCGCCCCGGGCGCCTTCGCGGCCGTGGCCGTCGAGGATCTCCCGGTAGGAGGTCAGGCGGCGGGTGCGGACGATCTCGTACAGCTCGGCGCGGGTGTACGGGAAGCAGCCGCACAGCCCCTTGTCGGCGGCGGCGGGCAGCAGTTGGCCGATCACCTTCAGGCAACCGCCGCAGCCGGTGCCGGCCTTGGTGCACTTCTTCACCTCGGGGAGCGAGGAGCAAGCGGTGATCTGCTTCTTGGTGACGTTGTGGCAGGAGCAGATCACCGCCGTGTCGGGGAGCGCGGACGGCCCGAGCCGCGCGGCCGGGCCGATGCCGGCGGGCAGCACCAGCTGTTCGGGGGTGACGGGCGGGACGCTGCCGGTGAGCGGGCGCAGCAGCCCGTAGGAGTCGGCGTCACCGACGAGAACCCCGCCGAGCAGGACGCCCTCGGGGGAGACGACCAGCTTCTTGTAGACGCCGGAGCGGGAGTCGGAGTAGACGACGTCGAGGCAGTCCGGGGTGGCGCCGTGGGCGTCGCCGAAGGAGGCCACGTCCACGCCGAGCAGCTTGAGCTTGGTGGACAGGTCGGCGCCGGTGAACTCCCGGTCGCGGCCCAGCAGGTCGTCGGCGGCCGTCTCGGCCATCTCGTAACCGGGCGCGACCAGGCCGTAGACCCGGCCGTCGGCGGCCAGCGCGCATTCGCCGATGGCGTACACGCGGGGGTCGGAGGTGCGGCAGCGGGCGTCGACGGAGATCCCGCCGCGTTCGCCGACCGTCAGACCGGCATCGCGGGCGAGCTGGTCACGGGGGCGGACACCGGCGGAGAAGACGACCAGGTCGGTGGGGACGGTCGAACCGTCGGACAGGCGCATCCCGGTCACCGAGCCGTCGTCGCCGGTGAGCACCTCCTGGGTGCCGACGCCGGTGTGGACGGTCAGGCCCATGGATTCGATGGTCCGCAGCAGCGCGGCGCCGCCGCCCTCGTCGACCTGTACCGGCATCAGGCGCGGGGCGAACTCCACGACGCGGGTGGTCAGCCCCAGCCCCTGGAGCGCGCCGGCCGCCTCCAGGCCGAGGAGCCCGCCGCCGACGACGGCTCCGCTGCCGCGGCCCTTGCCGTACGCCTCGATCGCGAGGAGGTCCTCGATGGTGCGGTACACGAAGCAGCCGAGGGCGTCCTTGCCGGGCACGGGCGGCACGAAGGGGTAGCTGCCGGTCGCGAGGACGAGGACGTCGTACGGGAACACGCGCCCGGAGCGGGAGGTGACGGTGCGGGCGCGGCGGTCGACGCTCTCGGCGGGGTCGCCCAGGTGCAGGTCGATCCCGTGCCGTTCCATGAAGCCGTCCGGGGTCAGCGACAGGTCCTCGGGGGTGCTGCCGGAGAAGTAGGAGGTCAGGTGGACCCGGTCGTAGGCCGGGCGGGGCTCCTCGCACAGGACGGTGACGCGGTGCGTGGCGGTGATCCCGCGCTCGGTGAGGGCCTCCAGGTAGCGCTGGCCGACCATGCCGTGGCCGACGAGCACGAGGGCGGGGCGGCGCGCCGGGCCGTCCACCGGGACGTCCGCCGGGGCGGGTCCGGGGCCGGCCGCGGCCGTGGCCGCAGCCGTGGGTGCGGGGGTGGTCGTGGGCGGGACTGCGGCCATGATCAGGAGCCTCCGTCGTCGGTGAGCAGGTGCGAGAAGTCGGTCAGGGCTTCGCCGTCCTCCCAGGAGCGGGCCAGCGCGCCCACGGTGGACAGTTCGCCGAGGAGGACCCCGCCGACCAGGCGGTCGCCGCGGACGACGACCTTCCGGTAGGTCCGGCGGGTGGCGTCGGCGAGGCGGATGACGTCGTCCCCGGGGAGCGGGGTCGCCTCCCCGAAAGCGGCCAGGTCCAACGGGCCGTCGCCGCCGGAGGTGAGGGTGAGCCGGGTCAGCGCGCGGGTCCCGGTGTAGGGGGAGGGGTCGGCGGGGTCGCCGGCTCCGGTGAGGAAGGCGGCGACGGCGTCGGCCTGCTCCAGCGCGGCCCCGGCCAGCCCGTACACGCGGCCGTCGTGCTCGGCGCAGTCGCCGACGGCGTGGATACGGGGGTCGGAGGTGCGCAGCCGGTCGTCCACGACGACGCCCTTGCGCACGTCGAGCCCGGCGGCCCGCGCCAGCCCGGTGCGCGGGCGCACCCCGCAGGCGAGCACCACGAGGTCGGCGTCGAGCCGGTACCCGTCGGCGAGTTCGACGCCGGTGACCCGGGTTCCGGCCCCGGCGCTGGAATCCGCGGTCTTGGTCAGACCGCGTACCCGGCACTCGGTGTGGATCTCCACGCCGAGTGCCGTCAGGTGGGTGTGCAGGAGCGCCGACGCGTCCGCGTCCAGTTGGCGTTCCATCAGCCGCTCGGCCTGCTGCGCGAGCACCACCTGGGCGCCGCGGGCGGCGAGGGCGCGGGCCGCCGAGACCCCGAGGAGCCCGCCGCCGATCACGACGGCGCGCACGCCGGGACGTACGGCCGCCGAGAGGGCCAGGCAGTCGTCCATGGTGCGGAACGCGTGCACCCCTTCGGGGAGTTCCCGTCCGTCCGGCTCGAACAGGCCGCGCAGCGGGGGCAGGACCGGGTTCGAGCCGGTCGCCAGCACCAGGGTGTCGTACCCGAGCACCGCCCCGTCGTCGCAGTGCACCGTCCGGTCGCCGCGGTCGACGCGCACCGCGCGCACGCCCCGGCGCAGCGCCGGGCCGGGGTCCGGGAGCGCGGTCACCTCGGGGTCGTACCGGCCGGCCAGGATCTCGGCCAGCAGCACCCGGTTGTACGGGGCGTGCGGCTCCTCGCCGAGGACCGTGACCGCAGCCGTGCCACCGGTGGCCAACCGCGCGGCGCACCGCAGGCCCGCCAGGCCGCCGCCGATCACCACCACACGCCGATTCGAGGTCATGGCACGAGCGTGCGGGCCCGCTGTTTCCCCGCCGCATCGCCGCTGTTACCCGGACGGAACGCGCACCTCAGCACCCGGCCGTGAGGCCCGTGAGGCACCGACCCCACCCGAACCTCAACGTTTGCGCAAGTTTTCGATGTCCCGGGCCGTAGCGGTCGAACGCTCCATAGGGTCGGAGTCGTGCCTGACATATCAACCGCAATGATCATCTTGCTGTGCGTGGCCGCCGCGGCGGCCGGCTGGATCGACGCCGTGGTCGGGGGTGGCGGACTGCTGCTCCTGCCCGCCCTGCTGCTCGGTCTCCCGCACACGCCCCCCGCCGCCGTCCTCGGCACCAACAAGGCGGTGGCCATCGTCGGCACCACCGGAGCTGCCGTGACCTACGCCCGCAAGGCGCCGGTGAACGTGAAGCTCGCCGTCCGCATCGGCCTGGCCGCGCTCGCCGGATCGATGGGCGGCGCCGCGTTGGCCGGCGGGATCAGCAAGGACGCCCTGCGCCCGCTGATCATGGCGGTCCTGGTGGTCGTCGCCGCAGTGGTGATCTTCAAGCCCGGGTTCGGCGCGGCCGCGGACACCGCGCCCGCCGGCCGTCGCCGGGTCCTGCTCACCATCGGCTTGGCCGGACTCGGCATCGGCTTCTACGACGGCCTCATCGGGCCCGGCACCGGCACCTTCCTCGTCCTCGCCCTGACCGCGCTGCTCCACCTCGACCTGGTGACCGCCTCCGCCACCGCCAAGATCGTCAACTGCTGCACCAACGCCGGGGCGCTCGCGATGTTCGCGTACCAGGGGATGGTGCTGTGGCAACTGGCCGCGCTGATGGCGGCCTTCAACCTCGCCGGGGGCATGATCGGTGCCCGGATGGCGCTCACCAAGGGCAGCGCGTTCGTCCGGACGGTGCTGCTGACGGTCGTCGGGGCGCTGGTGGTGAAGCTCGGTATCGAGCAGTGGGGCTGAGCGGGGCCGCCGTCCACGGCTGCTAGTACGTCCCCGTCAAGTGGGCGAAGACGACCACGTTGCCCTCGTAGCCGGTCCGGGGCGAGAAGCCGCCCCCGCAGGTGATCACCCGCAGCTCGGCGCGCGGTGAGGGCCCGTACACCCGGGAGTCGGGGAACGCCTTGGCGTCGTAGACCTCGACGGCGTGGACCGTGAACACGGCCGTCCGGCCGTCCGCGCGCGCCACCTCGATCGATGCCCCGCGGCGCAGCGCGCCCAGGTGATAGAAGACGGCCGGGCCGGTGGCGTGGTCGACGTGGCCCGCGACGAGCGCGGTGCCGGTGGCGCCCGGGGTGGTGCCGTCGCGGTACCAGCCGGCGAGGTCGCGGCGGCCGGGCGGCGGTACTTCGAGACTGCCGTCGGGCTGGAGCCCCAGCCCGGTGAGCGGGGCGTCCACGCGGATCGACGGGATACGGATGCGGGTGGGCGGTGACCCCGGCAGCGGGGCGATGCTCCCGGCGTAGGACGCCTGGCCGCTGAGCGTGCCCAGTGCCTCGGCGGGGGACGGAAGCGGCGGCCCGACGGTCTCCGAGGAGCCGCTGCCGACGAGCCAGATGCCCACGCAGGCGGCCAGGGCCAGGAGCCCACCGCGGCCGGCGACGCCGGAGGTGCCCACCATGCCTGCCCCCTCGTGCTCGCTTCCCGTGCGTATGACTGGCCGTCGCCCGGCCCCGCGAACGGGGGGACCTCGCGGGGCGGGCGACGGGGGCGGTACCGCTCGGACCGCGGTCGGGGCCGCGGGCCTCCGTCAGCTCCGCGTGCCGCTCGCCCGGCGACGCAGGAGCCAGGTACCGCCCACGGCGACCGCGGCCAGCACGACCGCTCCCGCCGTGACTCTGGCGGGGTCGGTGGTGGTGGTCGTGCCACCACCGACCCCGGTCCGTACGTGGCCTTGCGGGCCACGGTCGGTGACGATCAGATCGCCCGTGGCGAACTTGCCGTTCGCACAGGTCGCGCCGATGTCGTAGGTCCCGGGCCGCAGGTCGCGGGCGACCTGGAACTGTCCCACGACCACCTCCTTGTGCGGGCCCGGCAGCAGCTTGAACCGGCCCCCGCCGACGGTGGTGGCATCTCCCTCGGCGCGACCGGAGGGCCCGCAGGCACCGGTGTTCACCGTCACGGTCACGCCCGGGGCGGCGGACTTCGGCCAGACCTCCAGCGGGGCGAAGTCGCCCGGCGCGAAGGGGGGCATGCCGAGTTCCGCGGCGGCCACCGCACCCGCGACCGGGCCGGCGAAGGCGACGGCGGTCAGCGCGGTGGCGGTCAGCACGTGGGCGGTGCGGCGGCGCATGGGGGCTCCTGGGAACGCGGGGTCGTGTTCCCGAGATAACCCTTCCCGCTCGCGCCCCGCCTCCTGATGCGGTGTCAGCTCCGCCGTATCGGCCGGTGTCCCACCAGGTCAGAGCGGCCCGCTTGGGCCGTCCGGGGGACCCTGCCCGTACGGGTGACAGCGCCCGCCGATCCGCGCGGGGGCGGGCTTACGCCGGCCCGGCGCGCTGCGTACGGTGGGGGTGCGCGGACGGGCCGCCCGTACCGCGCCGGCAGTCCAGGGAGGGCCCGTGACACCGCTCGACGTGACACCGCCCGACCCGCCGGGAACCGCCGTGACCGCCCTGCCGTTCTTCGTGTACGGGACCCTGCGGCCGGGTGAGGTCAACCACGACCTGTTCCTGCGGGGCCGTACGGCTGCCGAGGAACCGGCACTGCTGCCCCACACCGCCCTGTACGAGGGGCCCGGCTACCCGTACGCCGTCGCGCGCCCCGGATCCGCGATACGGGGAGAGCTGATCACCCCCGCCCCCGAGAACTACGCCGAGCTGCTGGTCGCGCTGGACCTGCTGGAGGAGTACCGCGGCCCGGGCCGCCTGGGGAACGTCTACGACCGGGTCGCCCTTGAGGCCCTGCGCCCCGACGGCACCCCGGTCCCGGCCTGGGTGTACCTGGCCGCCCCACCGCTGGCCCGCGCCCTCGCCCGCTCCGGTACCGAGATCCCGGGCGGCGACTGGCTCGCCCGCGGCCGAACCCGGTGACCGGGGGCTACAGCCCCTCGGCCCCCCGGTTGCGCAGCCGCTGCCCGTACTGCTGGAGGACCCACAGCTCCTCCTGGACCGCCGCGAGCTGTTCCGGCGGAGCCTGCGGGCCCAGACGGGCGAGCGTGCCCTGGATCTCGTGCACCCGGCGGTCGACGGCGCGCAGTCGCACCTGGACCAGTTGCACGCCCGCGTAGACCTCGTCCACCGTCTTGGCGTGGATGGCTTCGACGGCCAGTTCCGTCACCAGCGCGCGCACCGTGTCGTTGGGCGCGGCCTCGCGGACCCGGGTCAGATAGTCCTCGGTGCCCAGGGAGGCACCCCCGGCGTCCTGGATCGCCTGCCGGACCGCCGCGTAGGGCGGAGCGGTGAACTCGTCGATCCCGTAGGCGTCGAAGGCGGGGGAGACCAGGGCCGGTCTCTGCAGGGCCAGCTTGAGCAGCTCGCGTTCCGTGCGGTGGGCGGGACTGCGCAGGTTCAGCGCCGGGCCGCCCACCGCGGGGGCGGTCGCGGTCGCGGGGCCGGCCTCGTACGCCCGGCCGCGTCCGCTCTCCTGCGGCCGGCCTCCCCGCTCGCGCGCCCAGCGGGCGAGCTGGGCGACGCGCTTGACCACGAACTGTTCGTCGCGGATGCCCAGCATCCCCGCCAGTTGGACCGCCGACTCGTGCTGGATCGCGATGTTCTTGATGTGGGCGACGACCGGGGCCGCCTCGTCGAGCGCGGCCGCCCGGCCCGCCGGGTTCTCCAGGTTGTGCCGGGCCACGATGTGCCGCAGCGCGAACTCGAACAGCGGGGTGCGGGACTCCACCAGTCCCGACACGGCGGCGTCGCCCTGCGCGAGCCGCAGGTCGCAGGGGTCCATGCCGCCCGGGGTGATCGCGATCGAAGTCTCGGCGGCGAACTTCTGGTCGTCCTCGAAGGCGCGCAGCGCGGCCTTCTGGCCCGCCGCGTCCCCGTCGAAGGTGAAGATCACCTCGGCCGTCGCGTTGTCCATCAACAACCGGCGCAGGATCTTGATGTGGTCCCCGCCGAAGGCCGTGCCGCACGTCGCGATCGCGGTGGTCACCCCGGCCAGGTGGCAGGCCATCACATCGGTGTACCCCTCGACCACGACCGCCCGCGAGGTCTTCGCGATCTCCTTCTTCGCCAGGTCGATGCCGTACAACACCTGGGACTTCTTGTAGATCGCCGTCTCGGGGGTGTTCAGGTACTTCGGGCCGTTGTCGTCGTCGCGCAGCTTGCGCGCGCCGAAGCCGACGACCTCCCCGCTGATGTCCCTGATCGGCCACATCAGCCGCCCGCGGAACCGGTCGATCGGCTTCCCGCTGCGGCTGTCCTGGGCCAGGCCGGAGGTGATCAGCTCCTTGTCGCTGAATCCCTTGCCGCGCAGGAAGCGGGTCAGGTGGTCCCAGCCGGCCGGGCTGTAGCCCACGCTGAAGTGCGCGGCCGCGGCCTGGTCGAAGCCGCGCTCCGCCAGGAACTTGCGGCCGATCTCCGCCTCCGGGCCGTCCAGCTGGTCGACGTAGAACTGCGCGGCGGCCTTGTGCGCCTCGACCAGTCGGATCCGCTCGCCGCGGCCGCTGGTCCCGGCGGTGTACCCGCCCTCCTCGTACCGCAGGGTGATGCCCGCCTGGCCGGCGAGGCGCTCGACCGCCTCCGAGAAGGAGAGGTGGTCGATCTTCATGATGAAGTCGAGGGTGTCCCCGCCCGCCTGGCAGCCGAAGCAGTGGTACAGCCCCTTGCTGGGGCTGACCTGGAAGGACGGGGACTTCTCGTCGTGGAAGGGGCAGAGGCCCTTGAGGTTGCCGCCACCGGCGTTGCGCAGCTGGAGGTAGTCGGAGACCACGGCGTCGATCGGGACCGCGTCCCGTACCGCCTTCACGTCGTCGTCGTTGATCCGTCCTGCCACGCGTGAAGTCTACGGCCGGGCGCCGACAAACCCGTCAGGCCCCCTCCGCCGCCACCAGGGAGGAAAGCGGAACAGACGGGTCCGCCAGTTTCTCCCGGTCGACCGGCGCGTGGGAGCGGATCAGGGCCTGGATGTGCTCCGTCACGTCCCACACGTTGACGTTCATCCCGGCCAGGACCCGCCCCTGCGACAGCCAGAACGCGATGAACTCCCGCTTGCCCACGTCCCCGCGGATCAGCACCTGGTCGTAGCCGCCCACCGGGGCGTATCCGGAGTACTCCAGACCCACGTCGTACTGGTCCGAGAAGAAGTAGGGCACCCGGTCGTACGAGACCTCCTGCCCGAGCATCGCCCTCGCGGCGGCGGGTCCGCCGTTGAGGGCGTTGGCCCAGTGCTCGACCCGCAGCCTGGTCCCCAGCGCCGGGTGGTGGGCGGCCGCCACGTCCCCGACGGCGAAGACGTCCGGATCGGACGTCCGCAGCGACGCGTCGACGGCGATCCCGCCGCCGTGCTCCCGGTCCACCAGGGCCAGCCCCGAGGTCTCGGCGAGCGCCGTGCGCGGCGCGGCGCCGATCGCGGCGAGCACCGCGTGCGCCGGATGCTCCTCGCCGTCGTCGGTCCGGGCGGCCAGCACCATCCCGTCCTGTCCGACGATCTCGGTGAGCCGGGCGCCGAAGTGGAAGCGGACCCCGTGGTCGGCGTGCAGGTCCCCGAAGAGCCGGCCGATCTCCGGGCCGAGCACCGCGTGCAGGGGTGTGGCCAGCGGCTCCACGACGGTCACCTCGGCGCCGTACCCGCGGGCCGCCGCCGCGACCTCCAGACCGATCCAGCCGGCCCCCGCGATCAGCAGGTGGCCGTTCTCCCGGCCCAGCCCGGCCAGGACCCCCTTGAGCCGCTCCGCGTGCGCGAGTCGCCGCAGGTGGTGCACCCCCACCAGGCCGGTGCCGGGGACGTCGAGGCGGCGCGGCTCGGCCCCGGTGGCAAGGAGCAGCTTGTCGTAGTGCAGCGCCGTGCCGTCACCGAGGACGACCTTCTTGGCCTCCCGGTCGAGCTGGACGGCGGGCTGTCCCAGGTGCAGCTCGATGTCGGCGCGCGCGTACCAGGACGGCTCGTGGACGAAGACGCTGTCGCGTTCCTCCTTGCCCGTCAGGTACCCCTTGGACAGGGGAGGGCGTTCGTAGGGATGCTCCCGCTCGTCCCCGATCAGGATCACCCTGCCCGTGAACCCCTCCGACCTCAGCGTCTCGGCCGCCTTGGCCCCGGCGAGACCCGCGCCGACGATGACGAACGTCCGGTGTGCGTCGACCACCTGATGCCTCCTCATAACCTCTGCGCCACATGCGACCACATGCGAGCGTCCCGCACCGAGCCTGCCCGGGGAAGGGGGAGTGGCCCGATCGGCTCACCCTTCGGCGCGTCGTGGCCGCCTGGTGAGACGGGTGTGCAACGAGCGGGCCGAGGCGTCGGTGAGGGCGGCGATCTGGTCGATGACCGCGCGTTTCCTCGCCTTGTCGTCCGAAGCGGCCTCGAAGATCGCGCGGAACTGGGGGTCGAGGCCCTCGGGTGCCCGGGCGCTGAGCGCCTCGGCGAGTTCGGCCAGGACGATGCGCTGGTCCGCGCGGAGCCGCTCCTGCTCGTCGCGCTGCATCACGTACAGGTCGGCGACCGCCTTGAGGACGGCGCACTCGTTGCGCGCCTCCCGGGGAACCACCAGCTCGGCCGCGTACCGGGTGAGCCGGCCCGTCCCGTACGCCTCCCGCGTCGCGCCCTCGGCGGCCAGGCAGAAACGGCCGATCAGCTGGCTGGTGGCGTCCTTGAGCCGGGCCTGGGCGACGGCCGAGCCGTCGTAGCCGTGCGGCCACCACTCCTGCCCCATCAGCCGGTCCAGGGCCTCGCGCAGCTCCTCCGGCGCGGTGTCCGCGGGCACGTACCGGCCGATCGCGACCCGCCAGATCGCCTCGCGGTCCGGTTCGGCGAAGAGCATGTTCGGGTCGAGGTGCCCGGCGTGCAGACCGTCCTCGAAGTCGTGGACGGAGTACGCGACGTCGTCCGCCCAGTCCATGACCTGCGCCTCGAAGCACTTGCGGTCGGCGGGGGCGCCCCGGCGCAGCCAGGCGAAGACCGGCAGGTCGTCCTCGTACGCGCCGAACTTCACCGAGTCGGGGTCCGTGGGGTGCCCGCCGCGCGGCCAGGGGTACTTGGTGGCGGCGTCCAGAGCGGCCCGGGTGAGGTTGAGACCGACGCTGACGAGCTCACCCGTGGCCGGATCGGGCACGAACCGCTTCGGCTCCAGCCGGGTCAGCAGGCGCAGCGACTGGGCGTTGCCCTCGAAACCGCCGCAGTCCTTGGCGAACTCGTTGAGGGCTTCCTCGCCGTTGTGCCCGAAGGGCGGGTGGCCCATGTCGTGGGAGAGGCAGGCGGCCTCGACCAGATCGGGATCGCAGCCGAGCGCCAACCCCAGCTCGCGGCCCACCTGGGCGCATTCCAGGGAGTGGGTCAGCCGGGTACGGGGGCTCGCGTCCCAGTCGTAGGAGCGGGTTCCGGGGGTGACGACCTGCGTCTTGCCGGCGAGACGGCGCAGCGCGGCGGAGTGCAGCACGCGGGCGCGGTCCCGCTGGAAGGCGGTGCGGCCGGGCCGTTTGTCGGGCTCGGCGGCCCAGCGCTCGGTGTCGGCGGGCTCGTACGGGACGGGGTGCGGGGTGGTGCGGGGGGTGGTGCGGGGGGTGCCTTCCATGCCTTCCATGTTCAGACGTTAACCGGAAGAGCCGACAAGGCGGGTGATCCGGGCGGCCCCGGTCCGCGCGCTGCCCTACGCGGTGGCGAGTGCCGGCGGGGTCCGCCGCCGGGCGAGGGCCTCGTCGTAGCGCAGCAGGACGAGCCGGGCGAGGGCCGGGTGGTCACCGAGCGGCGCCGCGGCCGGGCCGGACGCCGCCGCCGCGCTCTGGGCGGCGAAGCGGCCGGGGGCGGTGAAGTACGAGGCCACGGCGATCCGGTGGTGGCCCCGGGCGGCGAGGGCGCGCAGGGCGTCGGGGACGGTGGGGGCGGCGGCGGAGGCGTAGGCGGGCACCACGGGCACCCCGTCGAGCCGTTCGGACAGCAGGGCGGCGGTGCGGCGGACGTCCTCGGCGGCGTCCCGGTCGCGGGAGCCCGCGGCGGCGAGCACGACCGCTGTACCGGGGACCCAGGCGGCCTCAAGGAGCCGTTCGTACAACGCCTCGACCAGCAGCGGGTGCGGGCCGAGCGGGGCGGCGACCCGGGTGAGCAGGTGGCCGGCGCGGGCGGCCGCCGCGGGCAGGTCCCGCTTGACGTGGTGCCCGCGGCTGAGCAGCAGCGGCACGAGGACCGCCGAACCGGTGGCCCCGCCCAGGGTGTCGCCGAGCAGTGGCCGGTTCAGCTCGATGTGCCCGAGGCGGACGTCGAGGCGGGGGCGGAGTTCACGGACCCGGTCCAGGAGGGCCCGGGCGGTCCGGAGGGCGCGCGGGTCACGGCTGCCATGGGCGACGGCGACGAGGGTGGGCTGCATGCGTGGGCTCCGTGGGACCGGGCCCCCGGCGGACGCACGGCGTTCAACTGCGCCCCGAGCTGGGCGGTGATCCGGGACAGCAGCTCGCCGGCGGTGGCGGGGGGAAACGGGAAGGACGGGAAGGGCGGGCCGGACGGGGATTCGGGAGGGTGCGCGGGCTCCGTCATGCACCGATCCTCCGGGTCGGAGATTGCCGCCGGGTTGCGCCGCGATGACGGGTCTTTTCCGGCTGCTCACAGCCGGCCGGCCGGGCACCGATCGGCGGCGGTGAAACCACACGGGCCCCACCGGCGTCCTGACCAGCGGAGACCGGGCGAGGACAGGTACCGGGCGACAAGCCGTAACCGGACGACGGCCGGAGACCCGGCGGCAACCAGGAGGGGAACGTCATGCGCGGAGCGCGCCTGAGCCGGATCGCGGGCGGGGTGCGCGGCCTGGTGCCGCGTACGGTACGGGCCAGGCGGCGCGCCGTCCGGGCCGTGGTGACGCTGTGCGTGCTGGCGCTGCTGCCCTCGGCGTGGACCCACGCGGTGACCGCCGACCGGGTCGGCGGCACGACCCAGGCGCCGGCGGCCCCCGTGGCGGTGGTGTTCGGCGCGGGCCTGCTGGGCGCCCGCCCCACCCCGTACCTGGCCGACCGGCTCGACGCGGCCGCCGAGCTGTACCGCGCGGGGAAGGTCAAGGTCGTCCTGGTCACGGGGGACAACAGCCGCACCGAGTACTCGGAGCCGGACGTGATGCGGGCCTACCTGGCCCGCCACGGCGTCCCGGACGACCACATCGTCAGCGACTTCGCCGGTTTCGACACCTGGGACTCCTGTGTCCGGGCCCGACAGATCTTCGGCGTGCGGCGCGCGGTGCTGATCAGCCAGGGGTTCCACATCCGGCGGGCCGTCGCCCTGTGCCAGGCGGCGGGCGTGGACTCGTACGGTGTCGGGGTGGCGGACGTGCACGACGCGACCTGGTACTACGGCGGCGCCCGCGAGGTCTTCGCGGCCGGGAAGGCGGCGCTGGACGCGGTGTTCAAGCCGAATCCGACGTTCCTGGGGCCCAAGGAGGACGGGGTGACGCGGGCCCTGACGCCCTGACAGACTGGCACGGATTGTCAGACTCTAGGGGTGGGGCACCGTGGTGGATCTGAAGGACAAGGCCGTCGTCGTCACCGGAGGGGCCCGCGGTCTCGGCGCCGCGAGCGCCCGGGCCGTCGTGGAGGGCGGCGGCCGGGTGCTGATCACCGACGTGTTGGAGGCGGAGGGCGCCCGGACCGCCGCGGAACTGGGGGACGGCGCGCACTTCCTGCGCCACGACGTCACGAGCGAGGACGACTGGCGGACGGTGCTGGAGTACGCGACCGCCGCCTTCGGCCGACTGGACGGCCTGGTCAACAACGCGGGCATCGCCTCGGGCCGGCTGTTGGAGGAGGAGAGCGTCGAGCACTTCCGCCGGGTCCTGGAGATCAACCTGGTCGGCGTGTTCATCGGCGTCAAGGCCGCCGTTCCGCTGATGCGCGCGGCCGGCGGCGGCTCGATCGTCAACATCTCCTCGGCGGCCGGGCTCACCGGGCTCCCGCTCACCGGCGGCTACGGGGCCTCCAAGTGGGGCGTACGCGGCCTGTCCAAGATCGGCGCGGTGGAACTCGCCGAGTCCCGGATCAGAGTCAACTCCGTACACCCCGGCATGACCTACACCGAGATGACCGCTTCCGTGGGCATCCGCACCGGCGAGGGCAACTACCCGGGCACCCCCATGGGCCGGGTCGGCGTCCCGGACGAGATCGCCGCCGCCGTCGCCTTCCTGCTCTCCGACGCCGCCGCCTACATCACGGGCGCCGAACTCGCGGTGGACGGCGGCTGGACCGCGGGTCCCACCCTGGGGCAACTGACCGGCGGGTGACCTCGGGCGCGCCATCCTCACCGGGCCCCGGCGGGCGCGCTGAGGTCGCCGTACAAGAGGCGTAACCGGACGCGGCGGCCCGTGTAACACCGGCGGCGCACCGTGGCCGTATGAGCGCCGAAGCCACCGCCGGCCCCGCCACCACCGGCCCCGTCACCGCCACGCACTGCCCCTACTGCGCCCTGCAGTGCGGCATGAACCTGCGCGCCGGGGCGACCGGCGGCGTCGTGGTGGAGGAGCGGCCCGACTTCCCCGTCAACCGGGGCGCCCTGTGCGGCAAGGGCCGCACCGCCCCCGCCGTGCTCTCCTCGCGGGTGCGCCTGACGGAGCCGCTCGTGCGCGGCCGCTCCGGACGGCTGGAACCGGCCGGCTGGGAGGAGGCCCTCGACGCCGTCGCCGAGGGCCTCTCCCACACCGCCCGGACCCACGGCCCGGACGCGGTCGGCGTGTTCGGCGGCGGCGGGCTGACCAACGAGAAGGCGTACGCGCTCGGCAAGTTCGCCCGCGTCGCCCTGCGCACCTCGCAGATCGACTACAACGGCCGCTTCTGCATGTCCTCCGCGGCCGCCGCCCACCAGCGCGCCTTCGGCCTCGACCGGGGCCTGCCGTTCCCGCTGGAGGACGTCCCGCGCACCGGCTGCGTGATCCTCGTCGGTTCCAACCTGGCCGAGACCATGCCGCCGGCCCTGCGCTTCCTGCGGGAACTCAAAGACAACGGCGGCACGTTGATCGTGGTGGACCCGCGCCGCACCCGCACCGCCGAAGAGGCCGACCTGCACCTCGCCCCCCGCCCCGGGACGGACCTCGCCCTCGCCCTGGGCCTGCTGCACCTCGTCGTCGCCGAAGGGCGCACCGACGAGGCGTTCATCGCCGAGCGCACCAGTGGCTGGCCCGAGGCGCGGGCCGCCGCGATGGCGCACTGGCCGGAGTTGGTGGAGCGGATCACCGGCGTCCCCGTGCCCCGCCTGCGGGAGGCGGTGAGCCTGTTCTGCGCCCCGGAGTCCGCCATGGTGCTGACCGCCCGCGGCCCCGAGCAGCAGTCCAAGGGCACCGACACCGTCGGCGCCTGGATCAACCTCTGCCTGGCCACGGGCCGCGCCGGTCGGCCGCTCTCCGGATACGGCTGCCTCACCGGCCAGGGCAACGGCCAGGGCGGCCGGGAGCACGGCCAGAAGGCCGACCAGCTGCCCGGGTACCGCAAACTGACCGACCCGGCGGCGCGCGCCCATGTCGCCGGCGTCTGGGGCGTCGACCCCGACAGCCTCCCCGGACCGGGCCGCAGCGCCTACGAACTCCTCGACGCCCTCGGCACGGACGTGAAGGCGCTCCTGCTGATGGGTTCCAACCCGGTGGTCTCCGCGCCGCGCGCCGCCCACATCGAAGGCCGCATCCGATCCCTGGACTTCCTCGCCGTCGCGGACGTCGTCCTCTCCGAGACCGCCGAACTGGCCGACGTGGTGCTCCCCGTCACCCAGTGGGCGGAGGAAACCGGCACCACCACCAGCCTGGAAGGCCGGGTCCTGCTGCGCCGGCGGGCCCTGACCCCGCCGCCGGGCGTCCGCACCGACCTGGAGGTCCTGCACGGCCTGGCCGCCCGCCTCGGCGTCGAGAAGGGCTTCCCCACCGCCCCCGAGGAGGTCTTCGAGGAACTCCGGCGCGCCTCGGCGGGCGGCCCGGCCGACTACTCGGGGATCTCCTACTCCCGCGTCGAGGCCGAACAGGGCGTCTTCTGGCCCTGCCCCGAGGGCTCGTCCGGAACGCCCCGCCTCTTCCTGGACCGCTTCGCCACCGAGGACGGCCGGGCCCGCTTCGTGCCCGTGGCGCACCGGGACGCGGCCGAGATGCCCGACGCCGCGTATCCGCTGCTGCTCACCACCGGCCGGGTCGTGGCCCAGTACCAGTCCGGGGCCCAGACCCGGCGGGTCGCGGAGCTCAACGCCGCCGCCCCGGGCCCGTTCGTGGAACTCCACCCCCGCCTCGCGGCCCGCCTGGGCGTGACCGAGGGCGCCCCGCTGGCGGTGGTCTCCCGGCGCGGGCGCGCGGTGGCCCCGGCCAAGATCACCGACACGATCCGGGCGGACACGGTGTTCATGCCGTTCCACTGGCCGGGGGAGGGACGCGCGAACACCCTCACCAACCCGGCCCTCGACCCGATTTCGCGGATGCCGGAGTTCAAGACCTGCGCGGTGCGCGTCGAGCCGGCCTGACCGGTGCGATCCGGAAGCGACGGCCGGGCCGCGGTCCGCTCGGACATGCGTCCGGGCCGCTTCGGTCACGTCGGCGAGGGGTAACCATCCGGTCACGCCCCGGACTCAGAAAGTGCTCGCACGCCCCTCGTGGCCGTGATGTGTCGTACCCCACACTGAAATCCGGTGCCCCCGTCCTCGGAGCCCTGGAGGTCGCCCCCGTGCAGACCCAGACCCTGACCGTGAACGTGAGTCACCCCGCCCGGGTCGACGAACCCGCCGACGCGGAGGCCCAAGCCGTGGACACGGAACCGGCGGAGCCGGAGGAGCCGGAAGAGGCGGAGGAGCCCGGGGAGCCGGAGGCGCTCGACCTGATCGAACGGGTGCCGGCACAGCGCGGGCGCGGCGCCGCCAAGGCCGGAGGGTCGGCCGGTTCGGGTGGGTCGGGTCCGTCCGCGGACCTCTTCCGGCAGTACCTGCGCGAGATAGGCAGGATCCCGCTCCTGACCGCCGCCGAGGAGGTCGAACTCGCCCGGCGCGTCGAAGCGGGACTCTTCGCCGAGGAGAAGCTCGCCACCGCCTCGGGGCTCGACCTCCAGCTCACCCTCGACCTGGACAAGCTCGTCGTCATGGGCCGCATGGCCAAACGTCGCCTCATCGAGTCGAACCTGCGCCTCGTCGTCTCCGTCGCCAAGCGGTACGTGGGCCGCGGGCTCACCATGCTCGACCTCGTCCAGGAGGGGAACCTCGGGCTGATCCGGGCCGTTGAGAAGTTCGACTACGCCCGCGGCTACAAGTTCTCCACCTACGCCACCTGGTGGATCCGGCAGGCGATGTCCCGGGCCCTCGCCGACCAGGCCCGGACCATCCGCGTGCCCGTACACGTCGTCGAACTGATCAACCGCGTCGTGCGCGTACAGCGCCGCATGCTCCAGGAACGCGGGTACGAGCCCACCGCCGAAGAGGTCGCGGCGCACCTGGAACTGACCCCCGAGCGGGTGCTGGAGGTGCTCCGCCTCGCGCAGGAGCCGGTCTCGCTGCACGCGCCGGTCGGCGAGGAGGACGACGTCGCCCTCGGGGACCTGATCGAGGACGGGGACGCCGCATCACCCGTCGAGTCCGCCGCGTTCTTCCTGCTCCGCGAGCATCTTGAAGCGGTGTTGTCGACGCTCGGCGAACGCGAACGCAAGGTCGTCCAGCTCCGCTACGGCCTGGCCGACGGCCGCCCGCGCACACTGGAGGAGATCGGGCGGATCTTCGGCGTGACGCGCGAACGCATCCGCCAGATCGAGTCCAAGACGCTCAACAAACTGCGCGACCACGCCTTCGCCGACCAACTGCGCGGCTACCTCGACTGAAGACACCGTCGGGCGGGAACGCTCAAGGGGTGCCCCGTACGAGGGCACCCCTTGTGGCCGACGACAGGACCTGGCCGGACTGGTCGGTCTAGTCGACCTCGGCGACCGCCTGTGCGAACTGGGCCGCGTACAGCCGGGCGTAGGCGCCGTCCGCCTCCAGCAGCTCCTCGTGCGTACCCTGCTCCACGATCGACCCGTTCTCCATCACCAGGATCACGTCCGCGTCGCGGATGGTGGAGAGCCGGTGCGCGATCACGAAGGACGTACGGCCGTGCGCCAGGCGCGCCATCGCCTTCTGGATCAGCACCTCGGTACGGGTGTCCACCGAGCTCGTCGCCTCGTCGAGCACCAGGATCACCGGGTCCGACAGGAACGCCCGCGCGATCGTGATGAGCTGCTTCTCGCCCGCGCTGACGCCCGCGCCCTCGTCGTCCAGCACCGTGTCGTAGCCGTCCGGCAGGGTGCGGACGAACCGGTCCGCATGCGCCGCGCGGGCGGCCTCCTCGATCTCCTCGCGGGTGACCTCACGCGAGGCCCCGTAGGCGATGTTCTCCGCGATGGTGCCGCCGAACAGCCAGGTGTCCTGTAGCACCATGCCGATTCCCGTGCGCAGTTCCTCGCGGGTCATCTTCGCGACGTCCACCCCGTCCAGGGCGATCCGGCCGCCCGTGACCTCGTAGAACCGCATCAGCAGGTTGACGAGGGTGGTCTTGCCGGCGCCCGTCGGACCGACGATCGCGACCGTCTGCCCCGGCTCGACGCTCAGCGAAAGGTTCTCTATGAGCGGCTTGTCCGGCTCGTAACGGAACGCCACCTTGTCGAGGGTGACCTGACCGCGCAGCCGCTCCGGCCGCTCGGGGACCTCGACGTCCGGCTCCTGCTCCCGCGCGTCCAGCAGCTCGTACACCCGCTCCGCCGAGGCGACACCGGACTGCACGAGGTTCGCCATCGACGCGACCTGCGTCAGCGGCATCGAGAACTGGCGCGAGTACTGGATGAACGCCTGCACGTCACCGATCGACAGGGTGCCCGAGGCCACCCGCAGACCACCGACCACCGCGATCAGCACGTAGTTGATGTTCGAAATGAAGAACATCACCGGCTGCATGATCCCGCTGACCAACTGCGCCTTGAAGGAGGCCCGGTACAGCGCCTCGTTCTGCTCGGCGAAGACGGCCGCCGACTCCTTCTGCCGCCCGAAGACCTTGACCAGCGCGTGCCCCGAGTACATCTCCTCGATGTGCGCGTTGAGCACGCCCGTGGTCTTCCACTGCGCCACGAACTGCGGCTGCGACTTCTTGCCGATCTTCGCCGCGACGAAGATCGACACCGGTACGGTCACCAGCGCGACCAGCGCCAGCAGCGGCGAGATCCAGAACATCATCGCCAGCACACCGACGATCGTCAGCAGCGAGTTCAGCAGCTGCCCCATCGTCTGCTGGAGCGTCTGCCCGATGTTGTCGATGTCGTTCGTCGCCCGGCTCAGCACCTCGCCGCGCTTCTGCTGGTCGAAGTACGACAGCGGCAGCCGCGACAGCTTCGCCTGGAGCTCCTCGCGCATCCGGTACACGGTGCCGTTCATGACGTGGTTGGACAGCCGCGTCGCGACCAGCATCAACAACCCCGCCAGCGTGAACGCCAGCAGGGCCCACAGCGCCACGACCCCCACGGCTGCGAAGTCGATGCCCTCGCCGGGGGTGAAGTCGGTGCCGGACAGCATGTCCGCCATCCCGCCCTGCCCTTTGGCCCGCAGACCGTCGAGCGCCTGCGCCTTGGTGATCCCGGCCGGCATCTCCCGCCCGACGATCCCCGCGAACACCAGGTCGGTGGCGTTGCCGAGGATCTTCGGCCCGACCACCGAGCAGGCGACGCTGCCGACGACGGCGGCGACCATGCCCCAGATCTTGGCCCGGTCCTGCGCGAGCCGGCCCAGCAGCCGCTTGCCCGACCCCTTGAAGTCCATGGACCGCTGGACCGGCCCCATCATCATCCGTCCTCCGGGCCCGCTCATGCGGCCTCCGCCTCCGTCAGCTGGGAGAGCACGATCTCCCGGTAGGTCTCATTGCCGGCCATCAGCTCCTGATGGCGTCCCTCGCCCACCACCTGGCCCTCGTCCAGGACGACGATCCGGTCGGCGTCGCGGATCGTGGACACCCGCTGGGCGACGATGACGACGGTCGCGTCCTGCGTCTCGCGGGCCAGCGCGGCCCGCAGCGCGGCGTCCGTCGCGTAGTCCAGCGCCGAGAAGGAGTCGTCGAACAAGTAGATCTCCGGACGCTGGACCAGCGTCCGGGCGATCGCCAGACGTTGGCGCTGACCACCCGAGACGTTCGTACCGCCCTGCGTGATCGGCGCGTCCAGGCCGCCTTCGAGCTCGGAGACGAACCCGGCCGCCTGGGCCACCTCCAGGGCGTGCCACAGTTCCTCGTCCGTCGCCTCGGGGCGCCCGTAGCGCAGGTTGGAGGCGACGGTCCCGGAGAACAGGTACGGCTTCTGCGGCACCATACCGACCGTCTTGGCCAGCAGCTCCGGATCGAGCCGGCGCACGTCCTCCCCGTCGACGAGGACCGCGCCGCCGGTCGCGTCGAACAGCCGGGGGACCAGACCGAGCAGCGTGGACTTGCCGCTGCCCGTGGAACCGATGACGGCGGTCGTCTCGCCGGGCCGGGCCAGCAGGTCCACCCCGCGCAGCACCGGCGCCTCGGCGCCCGGATAACGGAAGTCGGCGCCGCGCAGTTCGAGCTGCCCGTGGCGCAGCAGCTTGCGGACCGGGTCGGCGGGCGGGACCACACTGGAGTCCGTTTCGAGGACCTCCTGGATGCGCTCGGCGCAGACCTCGGCACGCGGCACCATCATGAACATGAAGGTGGCCATCATCACGGACATGACGATCTGCATCAGATAGGCCAGGAAAGCCGTGAGTTGGCCGATCTCCATGCCCTTGCCGTCGATGCGCATCGCACCGAACCAGATCACGGCGACGCTGGAGATGTTCACGACGAGGATGACGACGGGGAACATCAGCGCGAGCAGCTTGCCGGAGGCCAGCGACACCCCGGTGAGCTCCGCGTTCGCCTCCCGGAAGCGCTCCTTCTCGTAACCGTCGCGGACGAAGGCGCGGATCACCCGATTGCCGGTGATCTGCTCGCGCAGCACCCGGTTCACGATGTCCAGCCGCGTCTGCATCTTCCGGAACAGCGGGCGCGTCTTGAAGACGATCGTCCCGACGGAGAGGCCGAGGACGGGGACGACGGCGAGCAGCACCCCGGACAGCTTGACGTCGAGCGACAGCGCCATGGCGATGCCGCCGATGCACATGATCGGCGCCGAGACCATCAGGGTGAAGGTCATCAGGACCAGCATCTGGACCTGCTGGACGTCGTTCGTCGTACGGGTGATCAGCGAGGGGGCGCCGAACTGGCCGAGCTCCCTGGCGGAGAAGCTCTGCACCCGGTCGAAGACGGCGGCCCGGAGATCGCGCCCGACGGCAGCGGCGGTGCGGGCGCCGAAGTAGACGGCACCGATGTTGCAGGTGAGCTGGACGAGCGAGACGCCCAGCATCAGCGCGCCGAAGCGCAGGATGTAGCCCGTGTCACCGTTGACGACACCGTTGTCGATGATGTCCGCGTTGAGCGTGGGCAGGTAGAGACTCGCGCTGGTCTGCAGCAGTTGCAGCAGGACCAGCAAGGCGATGGGTTTCCGATATGGACGCAGATGCGTCCCCAGCAGTCGTATGAGCACGCGCAGGCTCCGGTCGGCAAGATCGAGGGGGGTTCACCCCATCTTCGGCCAACCGGCGGCCCGAACCCCAACGCTTTTCGCAAAGCCCGGTCAAAAGGAGTAGCCCCCCGGACCCCCCGGACGGGGGTCCTACGCCGTGACGCCCTGAAACGCCCCGGGGTGGATCTGCTCCCGCGTCGCGATGTACTGCTGGCGCACCGCCTGCCACGCCGGGAACTCCTCGCCCGGCTCGAACGTCTGGCCGGCGGGGGCCGGCCACACCGGCGGGGTGTGCGGTGCCGGCGTGCCCTGCGCCACACCGAGCGCCCACGCCGCTTGGCGCGCGGAGCCCAGCGCGGCGTAGTCGGCCGGGGCCGGGACGATGACCTGCGTACCGAACAACCCCGGTGCGGCGGCCTGTACGGCGGGCAGCTCGGCCGCCGCCCCCAGCAGGAACACCCGGCGGATCTCCACCCCTCGGTGCCGCAGCACGTCCAGGGCGTCGACCAGCCCGCACAGCATCCCCTCGAACGCGGCCCGCGCCAGGTGCTCGGGCTTCATCGAGTCCCGGCGCAGCCCGGACAGGGTCCCGGCGCTGTGCGGCAGGTTCGGCGTCCGCTCCCCTTCCAGGTACGGCAGGAGTACGAGGCCGTGGGCGCCCGGCGTCGACTTCAGCGCGAGCGCGCTCAGCCCCTCCAGGTCGGTGCCCAGCAGCTCGGCGGTGCCGCGCAGGGCCCGTACGGCGTTGGAGGTGTTCACCACCGGCAGGTGCATCCCGCTGGCGTCGGCGAGCGAGGTGATCAGACCGCCCGGATCGGAGACCGCCTGGTGGTGCACGGCCATCACCGACCCCGAGGCTCCCAGCGAGACCACCGCGTCGCCGGGAACCAGCCCCAACCCCAGCGCGGCGGCCATGGTCTCCCCGGTCCCGGCGGAGATCAGCAGCCCCTCGGGGGTCGTCCCGGCGGCGTCGGAAGGACCGAGCACCTCGGGCAGCAGTGCCTGGTGGCCGAGCGCCAGCTCGACCAGGTCGGGGCGGTAGGTGCCGGTGGCCGGTGACCAGTAGCCGGTCCCGGAGGCGCCGCCGCGGTCGGTGGTGCGGCGCGCGGGCCGGCCCAGCAACTGCCAGACGAGCCAGTCGTGCGGGGACATCAGCACGGCCACCCGCCGGGCCGCCTCCGGCTCGGCCCGGGCCAGCCAGGCCAGCTTCGCCAACGGCTGCGCCGCGTGCGGGACCGAACCCACGGCCTCCGCCCAGGCGTGCCGGCCGCCCAGCGCCTCGATCAGCTCGGCCGCCGCGACCTGCCCGCGCTTGTCGTTGCCGACCAGCGCCGGCCGGACCAGACCGCCCTGCGCGTCGAGCGGGAGCAGGCCGTGCTGCTGCGCGGAGACGCCGATGGCCTGGACCCCTTCGAGGAGTCCGTTGCCGGCCGCCTCCCCGAGCGAGAGCAGCCACGCCTGCGGATCGGTCTCGTGCGGGCTCGCCCCGGCGGCCTCGCCGGTCGGCTGCGGATGCGGGGCGTAGCCCTGGCGCAGCACGGCCCCCGTGTCGGTGTCGCAGACGACGATGCGAGTGAAGGCGGAAGAGCTGTCCAGCCCGGCGACTATCCCCATGCGGTAATTCTGCCGCACCGCGCGCCCGTCCTGACCGCCGAGTAGCCACAGAACCGCCGCGGGCCCCGGAAAGTGCCGGGACCCGCGGCGGTTCGGTGTCGGCTGTCAGGTGTTGCTGGTACCCCACTCGTCCTCGCGGCCGGAGCCGCCCCGACCGCGCAGCGTCCGAACCCGTCCCGCGAGGGACTCCGGCAGCGCGTCGCCGACCTTGTCGCCGACCATGGTGAACGCCTTGCCGGCGTAGGCGCGCCCGGCTTGCCCGGCGGTCTCGGCGGCGTTGCGTACCGCCGGGGTCTGCGCCACCTGGCGCGCGGACTTCTTCAACTGCTCGTACCGCTCGCGCCCTGCCCGGGTCCCGAGCACGTACCCGACGGCCAGTCCGACCACGAACGTGACCTTGTACCGCATGCTTGCCACCCTTCGTCGTGTGGTGCCCGGCCCACTGCCGATACCGATTGGCGGAGCACCCCCCTGCTTGCGCTAATCTATGACTCGCAACGGGCGCTCGCCCCCCGGCAAGGCCGGAGGTGGGCTGTTCGGCGCACCGCAGCAATCCCCTGTAGCTCAATTGGCAGAGCAGCCGGCTGTTAACCGGCAGGTTACTGGTTCGAGTCCAGTCGGGGGAGCGCGATCCCCTGTAGCTCAATTGGCAGAGCAGCCGGCTGTTAACCGGCAGGTTACTGGTTCGAGTCCAGTCGGGGGAGCACGGAAGACGAGGGCCCCGGGTGGGTCCTCTTCTTTTTTGCCCCGAACCGGAACCGGGCAGCGCTCGACACGGTCTTCCAGGGCAGGCGAAGCCGATCATGCGAGGCAGCAGATCGTATGAGCGGCTATGCTGCGGCAGACGGCGCGCACACATGTACGCGCCACGCCGTAGAGGGGCGGTAGCTCAGCCGGTTAGAGCAGCGGACTCATAATCCGTCGGCCGTGGGTTCGAGTCCCACCCGCCCCACTGCGAAGCTGGTCAGCAGAAACGTTGCGACCAGTCATTTCGGTGCCTCGACCCGGCTTTTGCCGGGACGAGGCACCTGTGCTTTTTCGGGATGGTCGGGGAGGGTCAGCATTCCTCCGTTTCGTCTGCCGCCTCGCGCAGGACGTCCAGGAAGTCCTGGCGGTGGGCGTACGCGCGGCGTTGGCGGTGGGCGCCCGAGCCGTCGCGCAGGAGGCGGCCCATCGTCTTCGCCGCGTGGTCGAGGTCTCCGTACGCCGCCAGTTCCGGGGCGACCAGGTCGAGCAGGGCCTCCGCCAGGTCGGCCGCCGGGAGTTCGACGCCCGTGTACGGGTCGAGGCCGAAGCCCTCCAGGCCGTCGTGGGCCGCCCGCCAGCGGGCGAGGCGCAGGACCTCGTCGCGCAGGGGCGGATCGGGGCGTCGCTCCGCCATCTCGTGGAGCGCGGTGGCCACCAGGGCGCGGCCCAGTTCCGCCTGGAGGACGGCCGAGTCGATGTCCGAGGACATGTCGGGCGCCCGGATCTCCAGGGTGGGCCAGTTCCCGGACGGGCGGAGGTCCCAATAGACCATCTTGGTGTCCAGGGCGGCCCCGGAGCGGAGCAGGGTCTGCACCGAGCGCCGGAAGTGGGCCGTGGACGCGAAGTGCGGGGGCAGCCCGGCGGAGGGCCAGCCGGACCAGGCCATCGCCCGCCAGCTGGCGTGGCCGGTGTCACGGCCGCCCCAGAACGGCGAGTTGGCGGCCAGCGCGATCAGCGTCGGCAGCCACGGTCTGACCCGGTTCGACACCGCCACCGCCGTGTCCACGTCGAGGGTGCCGATGTGGATGTGCCGCCCGCAGCTGACGAGGGTCTCGGTGAGTGAGCCGAAGCGCCGGTGCTGTTCACGCTGGCGCGGCTCGTCGTCGGTCAGGTGCAGCGGCCCCTCCACCGCCACGATCGGCGAGGGCGCCGCCACCAGCCGGCAGCCGTGCGCCCGGGCGGCCGCGGCGAGGGTGCGCCGTAGGGCCGCGAGCTCCGCGCGGAGGGTGACCGCCGAGTCGGCGACGGGGGTGGAGAGCTCCACCTGGTAGCGGGTGCCCTCCGCGTGCAGTTGGTGCGCGTGCCCGCCGGCGGTGGCGAGGATGAGCGGGGCGGCCGGGACCACCCGGAAGGTGCGGGCGTCGACGAGGAGGAACTCCTCCTCGACCCCGACCGTGAGGGGGGCGGTGCCACCGTTCGAGGTGCGCAGCCCGACCTCCGCCTCACTGGTGCTCGTGGTGCTGTTGCCAGGTTCGATCACTACGCCTCCCTGGACATACGAGTCTTTTCATCATGAGCCGAACCGGAGGGATGACCGCCACGCCGATTCTGGTCAAATGTCCGGTCGCCGTGGCGGGTTAGCGGCAAGGGCGGCGAAAGGTCGGGGCGCGCGGGACCCGGGGGGCGGCCGTTGCGGGGGTGTGAACAGGTGTCCTGGTCGGGCGGTCCTCGACCGCAGGGTGGTTATCATCCGTTGTGACCGCTACGACGACCCCGCCCCGACCCCGGCGGCGCATATTCGCCGACCTGACCCCCCTGCGCACTTCCCCGGACTACCGGCGGCTGTGGGTGGGCAACACCGTCTCCTGGGTGGGCCAGGCGATGACCACCCTGGCGATCTCGCTCCAGGTCTACGAGATCACCGGTTCCAGCTTCTCGGTCGGGCTCGTCGGACTCTTCTCCCTGGTCCCGCTCCTCGCCTTCGGCCTCTACGGCGGCGCGATCGCCGACACCGTCGACCGCCGCAAGCTCGGCCTCCACAGCTCGCTGGGCCTGACCGTGCTGTCGGTCGGCCTGGCCGCCGCCGCGCTGCTCGACTACGACCGGGTCTGGCTGCTGTACGCGGTCGTCGCGCTCCAGGCGGTCTGCGGCGCCCTCAACGGGCCGGCCCGATCGGCCATGATCCCCCGGCTGCTGCCGGCCGAGCAGTTGCCCGCCGCCAACGCGCTGAACTCCGTCACCATGACCTCCGGGATGATGGCCGGCCCGATGCTGGGCGGCCTCGCCGTCGGATGGTGGGGTTACCAGGCCGCGTACCTGATCGACGCCGTCACCTTCATCGCCGCGCTCTACGCGATGTGGCGACTGCCCTCGATGGCACCCGAGCGGGGCGAGGGCACGCGGGGACGGGCGTCGGTGATGGACGGGCTGAGGTTCCTCGGGACGCGGCCCAACATCCGGATGACCTTCTTCTCCGACCTGGCCGCGATGGTGCTGGCCCAACCGAAGGCGCTGTTCCCGGCGATCGCCGTGCTCTGGTACGCGGGCGACGCCAAGACCGTCGGCCTGCTGGTCGCCGCGCCCGCCGTCGGGGCTTTGCTGGGCGGGCTGTTCTCCGGTTGGCAGGGCCGGATCCGGCGGCACGGGTTGGCGATCCTGCTGTCCGTCGCCGCGTGGGGGCTCGCGATCGCCGTCTTCGGGCTGACCCGGAACCTGTGGCTCGGACTGCTCTTCCTCGCGCTGGCCGGCTGCGCCGACACCGTCTCCATGGTGTTCCGCTCGACGATGATGCAGGCCGCGACCCCCGACGAGATGCGGGGCCGGCTCCAGGGCGTCTTCATCGTGGTCGTCGCGGGCGGACCCCGGCTCGGGGACTTCCTCGCCGGGACCGCCGCCGACCTCAGCTCCCCGGCCGTCGCGATCACCGGCGGGGGCCTCGCCTGTGTGCTGGTGGTGGGCCTGCTGGCGGCCCGCTGGCGCGGCTTCGCCCGCTACGACGGGCGCTCGCCGCAAGCCTGACGCCGAGCGACCCGGCGCCCGTACGTCCGCGCCGGCCCGCGCGCTCAGGCGAGCCGGAGCGCCGCGCGGCGGTGACGGGCGGGTCGGATGTCCGTCTCCTCCGCCCGGGACAGGTCGAGCCGCCGGTCGCGGCCGCGGTCCGTGAGGCGGAGCGGCGTACGGGCGTCCGGCGCGCAGCCGCAGCCGCAGCCGCGCACGGCGTTCCTCCTGGGCGGCCCGGCAGGACACGGACCGGTCGCGCAGGACGCGCGGAAGGCGACGGACCACGGCGCGCCGGCGCACGGCCCTCGCCGGGGACGCCGGCCGCGGGCCGCCTCGGCGTGGCAGCGGGCGCTGTGGCGGAGGTCGTGCAGGAACACGAACACGCACTGCACCCCCGCCGTGTGGTCGGCGCGGCGGCGGGAACGGATGTCGTGTGGCGGTGCGAGACACGGACGGCTCCGGGATCGGGGCGCCGCCGGGGGAGTCCGGCGGGCATTACCGGAAGCGGTAGGGGGGCGCCCCACGGGTGCGGTCGGTCATGCGCGGGCCTCCGGCGCCACGACGCCCCGGGCCACGCCGAGGGCCACCAGGTCGTGGGGGCGGATACGGAGCTGGTCCGCCGTGGCGGGGGCCTCGGAGGCGGGGCGCTTGAGGATGGCCGCCGCCAGTTCCGGGGCGATGACCGAGAAGTAGCTGTCCGGGGTGACCCAGGTGTTCCCCGGCGCGGCCAGCGCGAGTGCGCCGCCCGAGCCGCCCTCGCCGATCAGGAGCGTGGTCACGGGGACGCCGGCCGACGCCACCGCCGCGAAGGCGTCCGCGATGGCCGCCCCCGCCCCGGCCCGTTCCGCGGCGGCGTCATTGGCCGCGCCCGGGGTGTCGACCAGGGTGAGCACCGGGATGCCGAGCCGGTCCGCGAGGCGGATCACGCGGGCCGCCGTACGGTAGCCCGCCGGGAGGGTGGCGGTGCCGCACTGGGCGACGTACGCCACCACACCCTCCCCGCCCTCCCGCAGGCCGAACCCGCAGAGCATCCCGGGATCGGTGCCGCCCGCCCGGTCGCCGCGCACGGGAAGGCGGAGCGTGAAGTACGCGTCCAGGTACGCCCCGGCGCGCGGCCGGTCCGGGTGACGGGCCCGCCGGACGGCGTCCCACCCCGTCGCGGGCGCCGCCACGTCGGCCAGGGCGGCCGGGGGTGCGACGGGCCCGGCCGAGCGGGGCGCGGCCAACACGCGGAGCCAGTCGCTCACGGTCCGGGCGAGCTCCGGGGCGGCCACGACGGCGTCCACGTGCCCGGCCGCGTACTGCCCCTCGGCGGTGTAGGCCGCCGGGTCCGCGTCCGGCGGGCGCACCCGGGACCCGGCGAAGCCGACCTGGGCGCCCGGCAGGGCGAGCACGATGTCGGCCCCCGCCCCGAGCGTGGCCCAGCCGCCGCCGGTGGTGGGGTCGCGCAGGACGGCGATCTGGGGGAGCCCGGCGGCCCTGGTGAGGGCGGACTGGGCGGCCACGCGCTGGAGTTGGGTCAGCGCGAGCATCCCCTCCTGCATCCGGGAACCGCCGGTGGCGATGAGGGAGACCAGGGGGAGCCGGTGCTCGCGCGCGTACCGGTACGCGGCCTCCAGTCGGTCCCCGGTGTGCCGACCCAGCGAGCCCCCGAGGAAACCGAACTCGAAGGAGATCAGCACGGCCTCCTGACCGCCGATGCGCGCGGCACCGACGACGACGGACTCCGTCTCTCCGGTCGTCGCGGCCGCCCGGGCGCGCGAGCCGTCGTACCCGGACCAGGCCAAGGGCCCGTCCGGGTCCGACTCCCGCTCGGAAACGTCGAGTTCGGCGTCGAGTTCGGCGAACGTGTGGGGGTCGGTGAGGGAGGCGATGGCCGCGCGGGCCGACAGGCGGGTCGTGGTCACGGGGCCACTGTAGGACGTGGCGGTGCGGCCGTGGTCCGGTGTGTGCGGCGGCTCACGGGAGCGGGAAGGCGATGTCGAGGGCGTAGGCGGCGACCAGTCCGTAGCCGAGGCGGAACGTCCACACGCGGACCGCGGGGGAGATCCGGGCGGCCGCGAAGGAGCCGACCGCGACGAGCAGTTGCTGCCAGATCAGGGAGGCCAGGCCGACACCCACGAGGAAGGCGGTTCCGGCCGCGCCGGTGCGCAGGCTCGCGCCCCGGGCGGTGGTGAGGGCGGCGAAGTAGAGGGCGGTGGTGGGGTTCACGGCGGTGAGCCCGACGTACCGTGCGAACGCGGCACCCGCCGTTCCGCCGGAGCCGGAGCCGGAGCCGGAGCCGAGGCCGACTCCGCGCCGCGCGGCCGGCGCCGGCGCGTGACCGGCGGGACCGGACCCGCCGGCGAAGGACGGGTCCGGTCGGGCCGCTCGGGGGGCGGGGAGCGGCCGCCGCGCCACGGGTGCGGGCGGCGGGGCGGGGACGGAGCGCGTGGCGCCCAGGCCCCGGGCGGCGATCGTGAGGAGGACGACCGCGGCGGCCAGGCGCACCCACGCCTCCACCGGGCCGACCCGCGCGGCGACCCACGGACCGAGCGCGGTGGTCAAGGCCGCGTACCCCAGGTCCACCGCGGCGATGCCCACCGCCGCGGCCATCGCCCTACGACGGTGCCGCATCGCCTCCTGGAGCAGCAGCACGCTCATCGCACCCATCGGCATCGCCACGCCCAGGCCTGCCACCGCCCCCGACAGGGCCGGCGCCATCAGCCCGCCCGGCCCGCTCATGCCGCTCAACGCGCCCAGTCCGCTCGGATCACTCATGCGGGACAGCCTGGTCCGGGCGGGTCGCGCGACGGCGGCGAATATCGGCGGTGACTGCGACAATCGCGGAATGGACCGCCTGGACAGGGACATCCTCGGAATCCTGCGGGAGGATGCGCGGATCTCGTACCGCGACCTCGGCGCCCGCGTCGGACTCAGTGCCAACGCCACCGCCGACCGCGTGCGACGGATGCGGCGGGACGGGGTGATCCTCGGCTTCACCGTCGTGGTCGATCCGGCCGCCGACACGCGCGGCGGGCTCGTCGTGTTCATCGACCTGACGCTGCGCGAGGGGGTCAGCAACGAGGAGTTCGAGCAGTGCGTCGTCCGACTGCCAGGGATCACCGAGGTCGTCCACGTCACCGGCGCCTACGACTACCTCGTACGGGCCCGCGCCGCCGACGCCGCCGCGCTCGACGCGCTGCTGCGACGCCTCAAGCGGGAGGCCGGGGTGGCCCAGTCCAGTACGCGGATCGCGCTGCGGGCCGCGAACACCGCGGGGTAGCCGCGGAACGCCGTCGGGTGGGAGCCCTCAGAGCGGGGACTCCCAGGTGAGCGTCGTCCCGCGGGTGCCCGCCGTCGTACGGCCGTCGTCGGTGACGGTCAGCCGGACCCGGTCCGGGACCGCGTCCACCTCCACCTCGATCGAGGTGACGTCCGCCCGGCGGTGGGCCGCGGCCAGGGCACCCCGGAGGGCGGCGAGCAGCTCGGCCGCCACCGACTCCGGGACCAGCGCGTCGACGGCGCCGGCGAAGTGCACCGACGGCTGGAAGCCCAGCGGCACCGCCGCGCCGCCCGTCTCGCGCAGCACCCGGCCCCGGAAGGTCGTCGGGGCGTCCGTCGGGGGCTGCTGGAGCGCGAAGATCGCGGTGCGGACCTCCTGGATGGTGGAGTCCAGCTCGTCGACGGCCCGCCCGAGTTCGGCGCCGACCGTGTCCCCGGAGGCGGCGGACGCCGAGCGCTTCTTCGTGCTCTCCAGCATCATCTCCGTCGCGAACAGCCGCTGCACCACCAGGTCGTGCAGGTCGCGCGCGATCCGGTCGCGGTCCTCGTAGACGGCCAGTTGCTCGCGGTCGTGCTGCGCGTCGGCGAGTACGAGGGCCAGCGCCGCCTGGGAGGCGAACTGCGAGGCCAACAGCCGGTCCGCGGCGTCGTACGGGCGCCCGCCGCGGGCCCGCGGCAGGGCGAGGGTGCCGATCAGCCGGCCGCCGCTCTGCAGCGGGAGCATCATGCTCGGGCCGAACCGTTCCCGTACGCGGGTGGTCATCCGGGGGTCCGTCGCCGAGTCCTCTATGAAGACGGGCTCCCCGCCGAGGAGTTGTTCCAGGACCGCCGAACCCGGGGCGATGGTGGTGCCGACCAGGTCGCCGGGGTCGCCGTGCGTCGAGGCGGCGACGATCTCCATTCCGCCCTCGGGGGTGGGCTGGAGCACCACCCCGGCCGTCGCGTCCGCCAGCAGCCGGGCCCGTTCGGCGACGCACATCAGCGCGTCGGCCGCCGGGCGGCCCGCCAGCAGGGCGGTGGTCACCGCGGCGGCGCCCTCGATCCAGCGCTCCCGGCGGCGGGCGGTGTCGTAGAGGCGGGCGTTGCCGATCGCTATTCCGGCCTGCGAGGCCAGGACGCGCAGCAGGGACAGGTCCTCGTCGGTGAAGGGGCCGCCGCCGCGCTTCTCGGTGAGGTAGAGGTTCCCGAAGACCTCGGTGTGCACCCGGATGGGTACGCCGAGGAACCCGCGCATGGGCGGATGCCCGGGCGGGAAGCCGGCCGAGCGGGGGTCCTGGGCGACATCGTCGAGCAACAGCGGTCGCGGATCGCTGATGAGCGCGCCGAGCAGGCCCCTGCGACCGTCCGGCAGCCGGGGGATCGCGGCCCGCTGGGCGGCGGTCAGACCGGAGGTGAACAGTTCGGTCAGCCGGCCGCGCTCGGGGTCGACGACCCCGAGCGCGGCGTACCGCGCCGCGCACAGGTCGGCGGCCGAGTCCACCAAATGCTGGAGGGTGCTGTGCAGTTCCAGCTCCGACCCGACGGCGAGCACCGCCTCCAACAGCATGGGCAGGCTCGCCGACTCCGCGGACCGCGCGTACTCCGCCGGGCCCGGAGCGTCCGGTTCTCCGGGCTCCCGGCCCGGCAGACCCTCCGGGTGTTCAGGTGCGTGCGGCTTCATTTGGTCAAGGGGTTGAGGACCATCGGGGCGATCTTTCCTTCCAGCATCGCGCCCAGACCCAGCACGGCGCACACGTCGGGGCGTTCGGCGATGGCCACGGGCATCCCCGTCGCGTCACGCAGCATCTGGTCCAGGCCCGGCAGCAGGGCGCTGCCGCCGACCATCATGATGCCCCGGTCCGTCAGGTCGGCCACCAGGTCCGGCGGGCAGTCCCGCAGCACCTTGCCGATGCCGTCGAGCACCGCGGTCAGCGGCGTGTGGATCGCGTCGCGCACCGCCGCGGTGTCCACGTGCACCGAGCGGGCCAGCCCGGTGGCCACGTCCCGGCCGTGGATGAGGGTGGAGGCCGGACCCCCGGCGGTGATGCCGTTGCCGTGCAGGGCCAGCTGGAGCGGCCGGACGGCCTGGCTGGGGAGCATCAGCTCGTGCGCGTGCCGCAGGTGCTGCACCACCGCGTGGTCGATGGCCTCGCCGCCGACCGGGATCCGTTCGGCGGTGACGATGGACCCCAGGGACAGCACCGCCACCTGGGTGGCCGCCGCCCCGCACACCATGATCATGGTCGCGGTCGGCTGCTCCACGGGCAGGCCGCAGCCGACGGCCGCCGCGATCAGGGTGTCCACCAGCTCGACACGCCGGGCGCCGAGGCCGACCAGCGTCTCCACGGCCGCCCGCTGCGCGAGCGGATCGGCGTCGTGCGGGGTGCAGGCGGCGGCCCGCAGCCGCGGCTTGCGCCGCAGGGCGCGGCGCAGCTTCTCGCCGAGCAGGTGACGCAGCATCCGCTGCGCCATCTCGATGTCGACGACGGTGCCGCCGGAAACGGGGCGCACCACCCGGATGTAGTCGGGCGTACGGCCCGTCATCCGTTCGGCGAAGGTGCCGACGGCGATGAGTGCCCCCGTACGGGTGTTCACCGCGGCGACGCTGGGCTCGTCGACGACCAGGCCGGCGCCCTTCACGTAGACGCGGGTCCTGGCCGCCCCCAGGTCGACGGCGACGTGGCAGCGGCGCAACTGCTCAAGACTGACGGTCACGGCAGATCCCTCCGAGAGCGCTGACGCAAGAAGACCGGCGACTGCCGGTCGGACAACTCATATCTTCTCGGGTCAATAGGGTCCCGCGCCTGTTGAGATGCTCCGGCCGGGGTGGGTCGCGCGTGCCGGGCGGTGCTGCACAGGGGTGGTCTTCTGTACCGACAGGCGCCACGATGCGCGCACTGTCCGCGCTACCGGCGCGTAACGAGGTAAAGGGGACCCGATGCTGACGCCCCGCCAGGGTCTGTAGGCCCTCTTGACGCTCTGCCTGACGCTCTGCGTCGCCCTCCTCGGGCCCGCGCCGGCCCAGGAGGCGGCCGGGCCCGCCGAACGGACGGCCGCCCGCAATCCGGTGGTCTTCGTGCACCGTTACAACGCCGATCCGGGCGTGTGGGGGTCGCTGCGGGAGGACCTGCGCGCCGACGGGTACACCGACGCGCAGCTCTTCTCCTGGGGCTACGACACCCACCAGTCGGTGAACGAGGTCCTCGCCGGGCAGCTCGGCGCCTACGTGGACCAGGTCCGCCGGCAGACCGGAGCGGCCCGGGCGGCGACCGTCGCCCACTGGGCCTCGCTCGCCGGCCCGAACCACGGCACCTCCACCGCCTGGGCCTGCACCCTGTGGGACCAGGCGTGCCCGGGACACGACCCCCGGGTCGGACGTGGTGAGGAACCTGGCCGACCTGCTCGGGGACGACGCCACCTCGGCCGGCGTACGGGCCTTCCTGGCCTCCTGAACCCGGCCCGGCGGCTTCAGGCCGCCCCTGGCCGCACCTCCTGGAGGAGGCCGTACGTGAACTCCGCCACCAGCGGCGTCCCCGACGCGGTGAAGGCCAGCCGCCACCGCGTCGGGGCGGTGCCCTCCATCGGGCGGACCGGCGCGAAGGCGCGGGCCACCTCGTCCACCGTCGCCGACCAGGGCCGCAGATCCTCCGCGCCCTCCAGTACGGGCCCCGGCGCGCCCGGGGCCCGCACCAGCCACTCGTTCCACACCGCCCCGTCCGGCCCGGCCAGCACCTCGAAGCGCAGGTCGGGCCAGAGCGGTACCGGCCACAGCAGCGCCTCGCACTCCAGGTCCCCGATCCGCCGGGGCCCGGTGGACTCGGGCGGGCCGAGCACCGAGCGGTAGCGGGCCAGGGTCCCGCGGGACCGGGGCGAGCGGACCATGGCCTGCCAACGCTTGTTCGCCTGGCGCTGATCGGCGAGCGAGGCGCCCAGGCGCAGCCGGGCCCGTTCGGCGAGGTCCGGCTGGAAGTCCGCCATCCTGCGCAGCAGCACCAGTTGGAAGGCGGCCGGGCCGAAGCCTCCCGAGCCGGCCGGGGGTGGTTTCGGCGGGATCGCGGTCATGGAGGTCACGATTCCACACAGGATCCTTACGTTCCCGGAATCCCGCTGTTGCCGATCACCACGTAGCCTGCGGGCCCTATGAATTACTGCCCTGCCTGTCGGAGGTACCTCAACGGCGCGCTCGCGTGCGCCGGATGCGGAATCCCGGCCGAGTACCTCATACCCGCCCCGCCGGCCTCCGCCGCGGCGCCCGGCCATGAGCAGTACGGCCATGAGCAGTACGGCCATGGGCAGCCGGACCCCGCGCAGCCGGGGTACGGGCAGCCGGGGTACGGGCACCCCGGAGACCCCGGCTACGCCGCCCAGCCCGCATACGCCGAGCCGGGGTACGCCGGGCCCGAGTATGCCCAGCCCGCATACGCCCGGCCCGGTCACGGCGACGGGCCGGCCCCCGATCCCGGCCCCCGGCCCATCGACCCGTACACCGAGTCGATCGTGTTGCTCTCCGGGCCGGTGGAGGGCCGGGGCCGCTCGCGCGGTCGGGCCGCCGCCCGGGGCCGCCGGACCGTGCTCAGCGTCGGACTCGGCCTGCTGCTGGCGACCGGCGGCTCGGTGGCCCTGGCCCGCATGGCGACGGACGACGAGGGCGGTGGCCGGGCCGCCAAGGTCGAGCTGACCGACGAGGTCGGCCCCGAGAAGCCGGAGCCGGCGCCGGACGCGCCGAGCGGAGCCGCGCACTCCGGGGCGACGGGCACGGGCAAGGGCGCCGGGGGTGCGAAGGCCACCGGGGGCGCAACGAAGTCGGCCGGGCCCAGCGGGAGCCCGAACGCGTCCGCGCGGCCGGGCGCCGGGGCGAGCGCCTCCGCCTCCGGGACGCCGGGGCCGACGCCGACCGCTTCCGGGCCGGGTGCGTCCGTACAGCCCACGAAACCGGGACAGCCCGCGCCCAGCACGTCCGGCACGGCGCAGCCGCCCGCGCCGCTGCCCACCCCCACCAAGACCAAAAAGCCCAAGCCGACCTGCTGGTTCCTCTGCTGGTGAGACTCAGCCCAGCATGCGCCTGAGCAGGTCCCGCAGCGTCCCCCGTTCGGCGTCGGAGAGGCCGGCCAGCGGTTCGCGCGCGAAGTCGAGCGACTCGCGGAGCCGGTCGGCGGTCTGCAAGCCCTCCTCGGTCGGGGCGGCCAGCTTCACCCGGCGGTCCGCCGGGTCCGGCCGGCGTTCGACCAGGCCGCGCGACTCCAGCCGGTCCACGATGCCGGTGATGTTCGAGGGCTCGCACTTGAGCTTCTGCGCGATCCGGCGCATGGGCATCGGTTCCAGGGACAGCAGGTTCAGGACGCGGGCTTGGGCGCCGGTGAGCTGGTGGCCGGCGGCCGCGAGCTCGTACTCCTGGTGGTAACGGGCCACGACGTCGCCGATGAGTTCGACGACCTCAAGGGTCAGGGGGTCTGTGCGACGACTGGGCATGGAACCAGCGTACCCATTTACTTGACAACATGAAATATCCAGGAGCATGGTTGTTTCAGGTAGTGAAGTATTTCGCCGCCGGGTTCCGTTTTTCCCCATGCCTCAGGAGCACACCATGTCCCAGATCCCCGCCGTGAGCCGCGAGTGGCACCTCGTCCGCCGCCCGCAGGGCTGGCCCGTCGCCGAGGACTTCGCCCTGCGCGAGGTCCCGGTGAACGCCGAGCCCGCCCCGGGCCGGATCCTGGTGCGCAACCTCCACATGTCCGTCGACCCGTACATGCGCGGCCGGATGAACGACGTGAAGTCCTACGTACCGCCGTTCCAGCTGGACCGGCCGATGGACGGCGGCGCGGTCGGCGAGGTCGTCGCCTCCGCCGCCGAGGGCTTCGCGGTGGGCGACCACGTCCTGCACGGCCTGGGCTGGCGCGAGTACGCCGACTTGGACGCCAAGCACGCCACCAAGGTCGACGGCTCGCTCGCCCCGCTCTCCGCCTACCTGGGCGTGCTCGGCATGCCGGGCCTGACCGCCTACGCGGGTCTCTTCGAGGTCGCCTCCTTCAAGGAGGGAGACGCCGTGTTCGTCTCCGGCGCCGCCGGCGCGGTCGGCAGCCTCGTCGGCCAGTTCGCGAAGATCAAGGGCGCGTCCCGGGTGATCGGCTCGGCCGGTTCGGACGAGAAGGTGACGCTCCTCACGGAGAAGTACGGCTTCGACGCCGCCTTCAACTACAAGAACGGCCCCGTCGCCGAGCAACTCAAGAACGCCGCTCCCGAGGGCATCGACGTCTACTTCGACAACGTCGGCGGCGACCACCTCGAAGCCGCCATCTCCTCCCTGAACGTGCACGGCCGCGCCACCCTGTGCGGTGCGATCGCCCAGTACAACGACACCGAGCCGGCTGCCGGCCCGCGCAACCTCGTGCAGGTCATCGGCAAGCGGCTGCGCCTCCAGGGCATCCTCGTCAGCGACCACGCCGGCATCCAGAACCGCTTCGTCCAGGACGTGGCCGGCTGGCTGCGCTCCGGTGAGCTCCGCTACGACGAGACGGTCGTCGAGGGCGTCGAGAACGCGGCGGACGCCTTCCTCGGAATGCTGCGCGGCGAGAACACCGGAAAGATGATCGTTTCCTTCACCCGTTAGGCTCACTCCACACCGTCGTGATCGTGGGCGCGAGTCACGGCGATTCCTATGGAGGATCCACTTTCATGTCCATCACGCAGTCCGACGTCGCGTACACCGCCGTGGCCACCGCCGAGAACGGCCGTGACGGTCGCGTCGCCACCCACGACGGCAAGCTCGACGTCGTCGTGAACCCGCCGAAGGAGCTCGGCGGCAGCGGCGCCGGTACCAACCCGGAGCAGCTGTTCGCCGCCGGTTACAGCGCCTGCTTCCAGGGCGCCCTCGGGGTCGTCGCCAAGAACGAGAACGCCGACATCTCCGGCTCCACCGTCACCGCCGAGGTGGGCATCGGCAAGAACGACGACGGTTTCGGCCTGATCGTCAAGATCTCCGCCGTCATCCCGAACGTGGATGTCGCCACCGCCAAGGACCTCATCGAGAAGGCCCACCAGGTCTGCCCGTACTCCAAGGCCACCCGCGGCAACATCACGGTCGAGCTGGCCGTCTGATCCCGCACCGCGCCGAAGCGAAGGCCGCACTCCCCCTGGGGGTGCGGCCTTCGCCGTAAACTGGGCCGCATGGGTGATCTTGTGGGGGGCTTCCGGTATCTGCTCGCCGGACAGCGATGGGTGTTCGGCAACGGCCGGTGGCTCGGCTTCGGCCTGCTGCCGGGGCTGGTCTCGCTCGTGCTGTACGCGGGCGCGCTGGTCGGGCTCGGGTTCGGCGCCGACGACCTGACGGCCTGGGCGACGCCCTTCGCCGACCACTGGTCCGCGCCCTGGCTCGGGCTGTTCCGGGGCTTCCTGACGGCCCTGGTGTTCGCCCTCGGGCTCTTCCTCGCGGTGATCACCTTCACTGCCGTGACCCTGCTGATCGGCCAGCCGTTCTACGAGTCGCTGTCCGAGCAGGTCGACCGGACCGAGGGCGGCGAGGTGCCCGAGTCGGGGCGCGGCCTGTGGCGGGACCTTTGGATCTCGGGCCGGGACAGCGTGCGGCTGCTGCTGCGGGTGGCGCTGTACGGGGTCCCGCTGTTCGTCCTCGGGTTCGTCCCGGTGATCGGGCAGACGGTGGTGCCGGTGATGGGGTTCTGCGTGTCCGGCTACTTCCTCACCCAGGAGCTGACCTCCGTCGCCCTCCAGCGGCGCCGGGTCGACCTCGACGAGCAGTTGGCGCTGCTGCGAGGGCGGCGGGCGCTGGCGCTCGGGTTCGGGGTGCCGCTGGTGCTGGCGTTCCTGGTGCCGCTGGTGGCGGTGTTCCTGATGCCGGGCGCCGTGGCGGGCGCGACCCTGATGGCGCGGCACCTGGTGGGCGCGGACAGTGCTGCCGAGGACGCCGGGGCCGAGGACGCCGCAGCCGAGGACACCGCCGGGGAGGGCGCGGAACGCGGGGCGCGGACCGCCCCCGTCGGGGAGTTCGGTCCGCCGAAGCCCTGGTAGACGCCTGCGCTCGGACGTCCGGTCGGAGGCCTCCGGTCGGACCCCTCTGTTCAGACCTCGACGGCGGCCGTCACCACGGACGGCGTGCGGTCGTCCGCCTCGGCCAGGAGCGTGCCGTCCGGCGCCCATACGGCGGCGCCGCCGCAGCCGGTCCACGGGCCGGCCGGGCCGACGTGGTTGGCCAGCACCACGTACAGGCCGTGGTCGCGGGCGATCCCGGGGTAGACGGTGGCCCGCTCCCGGATGCCGTCGCCCGTCCCGTAGAGCGAGCTCGCCAGGTGCACCCGGCAGCCGTCGGCCGCGCCGCGTGCGGCCAGGTCCGGGAAGTGGTTGTCGTAGCAGACGCCGATGCAGAAGCGGATGCCGCCGAGGGCGAAGCGGCCGTCGGCGGCGCCGGCGGCGAAGGCGTCGTGCTCGTGCCGGTAGAGGTGCTGCTTCGCGTACGTCGTGACGTGCGCGCCGGTCGCGTCGTGGACCAGCGTGGCGAGGACGGGGCGCGGTCCGGTCGTGCGCAGGGCGACGTTGACGGCGGTGGCGATACCGGTGGAGCGCAGCGGGTCCAGTCGGGGGTCCTCGGCGTCCGTCAGCCACAGGCCCGGGTCGGACGCCAGCGCGTCCAGCTCGTAGCCGGTCAGGGTGAGTTCGGGGAACACCACGAGTTCGGCGCCCTGCTCCCGCGCGGCGGCGGCGAGTTCGACGGCCGCGGCGACATTGGCCGTGACATCGGCCGGGACACAGGTGAGCTGGGCTGCCGCGATCTTCATAGGCTTCAGGATGCCGGCTGCCCCCCGGGTGCCGGACAGGGGCCCGTCCCCCAGCACTAGGGGGCCGCGTCCGGGCCGCGGAGCAGGGTCAGGAAGGAGCGGAAGGCGGCCGGCATGTCCACCGACTGCGGGGCGAGGAGCCACTGGTACTGGAGCCCGTCCATCACCGCCGTCAGGAGCGGGGCCGCCTCCTCGGGGGTGAGGCCGGAGGGGAGACGGTCGCCGAACTCCGCGCGCAGCACCGCGGCCATCTCCCCGCGCACCTGCGCGTAGCGGTCGGTGAAGAACTCCCGGGCCGGGTGGCCGTCGGTGACGCTCTCGCCCAGCAGCGCCGAGAAGGTCTGCACGATGCCGGGGCGCATCGCGTTGTACTCGACGAGGGACGCGAGCAGGTCGAGCCGCCAGGTGTCCGCGGAGGCGCGCGAGCCGCCGCCGGTGTCCCAGCGGTCGCGTTCCTCCAACACCGCGACCAGCAGGGCCTCCTTGGTGGGGAAGTAGTGCAACAGCCCCTGTTGGGTCAGGCCGACGCGTTCGGCGACCGCGCCCAGGGACGCGCCCCGGTAACCGCGCTCCGCGATCACCTCGACCGCGGCGCGCACGATCTCGCCGCGCCGCTCCTCGCTCCTCGCCCTGACCATCGCCCCGGCTCCCCTTCCGTTTGCATCCTGCCAGCAGGACCGTACGGCATAGGGATATCACAAGAAGATAACAAGACCTACCGCTCAACAGGTGACGGGGTCAGGATGGGCGCACCGCACCGCACACCGCACGCACCCCAGACGAGGAGGCACGGCCGTGACCGATGCCGATCAGGCCCGCGAAGACGCCGTAGAGGCCGCGCTCGACAAGCTGGACCTCGAAACGAAGACCCGGCTGCTGTCGGGCCAGGACATGTGGTCCCTGCCCGCCCTCCCCGAGATCGGGCTGGCCTCCCTGGTCATGTCCGACGGCCCCATCGGCGTCCGCGGCGTCCGCTGGACCGCCGACGACCCGTCCGTGGCGCTGCCCTCACCGACCGCGCTCGCCGCCTCCTGGGACCCCGCGCTCGCCCGCCGCGCCGGCCGGCTCCTCGCCCAGGAGGCGCGCCGCAAGGGCGTCCACGTCCTCCTGGCGCCGACCGTCAACCTGCACCGGACCCCGCTCGGCGGTCGGCACTTCGAGTGCTACTCCGAGGACCCGTACCTCACCGGCGCCATCGGCTCCGGCTACGTCGGCGGCGTCCAGGACGGCGGCGTCGGCACCACCGTCAAGCACTTCGTCGGCAACGACGCCGAGACCGACCGGTTCACCGTGGACAACGTCATCGCACCGCGCCCGCTGCGCGAGCTGTACCTGGCGCCCTTCGAGGCCATCGTCAAGAACGCCCGCCCATGGGGCGTCATGACCGCCTACAACCGGGTCAACGGCACGACCATGACCGAGCACCGGCACCTCGTCAACGACGTGCTGCGCGCCGAGTGGGGCTTCGACGGCTACAACGTCTCCGACTGGATGGCCGCCCGCTCCACGGCCGGCGCCGTCCTGGGCGGCCTGGACGTGGCCATGCCCGGCCCGCGGACCGTCTACGGGGCCGCCCTCGCCGAAGCGGTCCGCGCCGGGGAGGTCCCGCAGGAGGCGGTGGACGGCGCCGTGCGCAACGTCCTGCGGCTCGCCGCCCGCGTCGGGGCGCTGGAAGGCGCGCACGCCGTCGTCACCGACCCCCCGGCCGGGATCGACGGCGCGGCCCTGGCCCGGGAGGTCGCCGCCCGCGGTTTCGTCCTGGTCCGCAACGAGGTGGTGTCCGAGGAACGGCGCGCCCTGCCGCTCGACACCGCCCCGGGCCGCACGGTGGCGCTGATCGGCGCCGCCGCCCGCGACGCCCGGGTCCTCGGCGGCGGCTCCGCGACGGTCTTCCCCGAGCGGGTCGTCTCCCCGCTCGACGGTCTGGAGGCCGCGCTCCCCGCAGGGTCGCTCACCTTCAGCGTCGGCGCCGACCCCAGCGAGGAACTCGTCCCCGCCGACAAGGGCTTCGAACTCCGTGCGATCTGCCGCGACGCGGCCGGCGCCGTCCTCGGCGAAGGCAGCCTGCCGTCCGGCCAGGTCCAGTGGATCGGGGAGGACCTGCCCGCCGGCGCCGCGTACGAGACGATGGCGAGCGTCGAGGTCACCGGCACGTTCGTGCCGCGCGAGAGCGGCGAGCACGCCTTCGGCACCCGGGGCCTGGGCGCCTTCGCCCTCGCCGTGGACGGGCGCCCGCTCTGGGAGGGCGTCCAGTCGATGGGCGACGAGGCCGACCCCTTCGAGGCGTTCTTCGGCGCCCCCAGCGAACGCGCCCGCGTGACCCTGACCGAGGGCGAGCCCGTCGAGGTGTCCCTGACCTTCCAGGTCCCCGACGTGAGCGCCCTGCCGCTCAAGGCGATCATGTTCTCGCTGCTCCACCTCGGGCCCCGGCGGGACGCGGACGAGCTGATCGCGGAGGCGGTCGCGGCCGCCCGGGCCGCCGACACCGCCGTGGTCGTCGTCGCCACCACCGAGCGCGTCGAGTCCGAGGGCTTCGACCGCAAGGACCTGCGGCTGCCCGGGCGCCAGGACGACCTGGTGCGGGCCGTCGCCGCCGTGAACCCGAACACCGTGGTCGTCGTCAACGCCGGTTCCCCGGTGGAACTGCCCTGGCGCGAGGACGTGGCCGCCGTGCTGCTGACCTGGTTCCCCGGCCAGGAGGGCGGCGCCGCGCTGGCCGACGTACTCCTCGGCCAGGCCGAGCCGGGCGGCCGACTGCCCACCACATGGCCCGCCGAGATCGCCGACGCCCCCGTCACGGAGGTCGTCCCCGCGGAGGGGCGGCTGGAGTACCGCGAGGGCCTCCTCATCGGGCACCGGGCGTACGAGGCCCGGAGGGTGGCCCCCGCTTACCCGTTCGGGCACGGCCTCGGTTACACCGAATGGACGTACGAGTCGCTGGAGGTCACCGGGTCGGTGGCGCGGGTGCGACTGACCAACACCGGCTCCCGGCCGGGCCGGGAGGTCGTCCAGGTCTACCTGGCCCCGCTCGCCGACCCCGTGGAGCGCCCGGCGAGCTGGCTGGCGGGCTTCGCGTCGGTCGCGGCGGGCGCGGGCGAGGGCGTCGAGGTGGAGATCGCCCTGCCCGAGCGGGCCTTCGAGATCTGGGACGAGGGGGCCGGGTCCTGGCGGCGGATCAGCGGCGCGTACGAGGTCCGCGCGAGCCACGCGCACGGCGACACGCGGTTGACGGCCACGCTCCACGTGTAATGGCCGGAAATCACCCCTGAACCGGACCGGTGGATGCCCCTGACGGCCTCCACCGGTCCTCTTGGCGCGGTGGGGGAGTTCAGCGCGGCGGCGCGGGCGCCGTCACCTGTCGGTGCGCGAGTTCCGCGAGCCGGGCCTGGCCCGCCTTGCCCGGGTGGAACCAGTCCCAGCGGCTCAATTGCTCCGTCCCGAAGGGGTACTGGAACACGGCGCCGCCGTCGTAGCGGCACAGCGGGTCCTTCGAACAGACGGTGCGCAGCACCTCGTTGTACTCGACCACGCGCGCCCGGACCCGTTCGCGCCGGGCCGTCGCCTCCCGCGTGGACGCCAGCGGCTCGGCCAGCATCGACTGGCAGATGCCGAGCTTCCAGACCTGCCGCACCATCGGGGCGTCCTTGCCCTGCTCCCACAGCCGCTGCAGGTCCGGCACGGAGGACACGTACACCTGGGTCGCGGGGGAGGCGGCCCTGAGCTCGGCGAGGGCCTTCTCGAAGCCGGTCTTGAAGGCGGCCACCGAGGTCATCGAGGAAGTGGTGGGCCGGCAGGCGTCGTTCGAGCCGACCATCACCGTGACCAGGTCGGGCTTGTGCGCGGCCGCGGAGGTGAGCTGGCCCGCCAGGTCCGCCATCCGGGAGCCGGTCACCGCGTAGTTCCAGCTGTGCGCGGGCGCGTCGGAGGGGCCGAGCAGTCGGGTGGCGAGGGAGGCGACCTCGGGGTCCGCGCCGGTGGCCCACGAGACCTCGGGGCAGTCCGCCAGTACCGAACAGGCGTCGAACCCGCGGGTGATGGAGTCACCCACGGCGGCGATCGACTTCGGGGCGGTGTTCCAGCGGGGTCCGGCCTGCGCCCCCCGACCGCCCTCGGTCCCCGGGCCGCCGGAATCGCAGGCCGTCACCGCCCCCGCCAGCAGGGCGGCCGTCGCCACCGCCGCCGCGAGGGTCCGGCGGGTGCGTCGGCGCGGAGCGGTGGTGCCCATCGGGGTGGTCCCTCCCTCGTCGCCCCCCGTCCTACGGGGGCGTCCTGCTGAGTGAATGCTCTGTGTTTACGGGGTTCTGAGCGACCGTACGTCACACCAGGACCCCTGGCGCACGGTAGCTTTTTCCCGTGGCGTTTCGGCCGCAGGTCCCGCGACGCAATGTCAGATCATTTCCGTTACATTACATCTCGTCACATACTGTCCGTTTTCTGGAGTTTATTCCCGACCTCGTCCCACACTGGAGGTCCCGGTGACGACACGTGGAGTCCTGTACGTGCATTCCGCACCGCGCGCGCTCTGCCCGCACGTGGAATGGGCTGTTGCGGGGGTGCTGGGGGTGCGGGTGAACCTCGACTGGATCAGGCAGCCCGCCTCCCCCGGAACCTGGAGATCCGAATTCTCCTGGCAGGCCGAGGCGGGCACCGCCTCGAAGCTCGCCTCCGCGCTGCGCGGCTGGCACCTGCTGCGCTTCGAGGTGACGGCCGAGCCCTGCCCGACCGCCGAGGGCGAGCGCTACAGCTCCACCCCGGAACTCGGCATCTTCCACGCCGTCACCGGCCTGCACGGCGACATCCTGATTCCCGAGGACCGGCTGCGCGCCGCCCTCGCCCGGTCCGCGAGCGGCGAGAGCGACCTGGAGACGGAGATCTCCACGCTGCTCGGCAAGCCCTGGGACGACGAGCTGGAGCCCTTCCGCTACGCGGGCGAGGGCGCCCCGGTCCGCTGGCTCCACCAGGTGGTCTGAGCCCGACACGCGGCCCGACACGCGGACGACACGCGGCCCGGCCCACGCGAGAGGCCCGGCCCGCGCGAAAGGCCCGCCCGGTCGCCCGGGCGGGCCTTTCCCGGTCTTCGGGTTCGGCGCGTCAGACCGTACGGAACGCCAGCGTCACGTTGTGGCCGCCGAAGCCGAACGAGTTGTTGATCGCCGAGATCGGACCGTCCACCGGCAGCTTGCGCGGCTCGCCGCGCACGATGTCCGCGTCGATGTCGTCGTCCAACTCGTCGATGTTGATCGTCGGCGGTGCGATGCGGTGGTACAGGGCCAGTACCGTCGCGACCGTCTCGATGCCGCCCGCGCCACCCAGCAGGTGACCGGTCATCGACTTCGTCGCCGAGATCGCGATGTGGTCGAGGTCGTCGCCCAGGACCTGGCGCAGCGCCTTCAGCTCGGCCGTGTCACCCTGCGGGGTGGACGTGGCGTGCGCGTTCAGGTGCACCAGCTCGGCCGGGTCGAGGCCCGTGTTGTCCAGCAGGTTGCGCACCGCGGCCGCGACGCCGCGGCCCGTGGGCTCCGGCTGCGCGATGTGGTGGCTGTCCGCGGACAGGCCCTGGCCCAGCACCTCGCAGTAGACGCGGGCGCCACGCGCGGCGGCGTGCTCGGCGGACTCCAGGATTACGACGCCCGCGCCCTCGCCGAGGACGAAGCCGTCACGGGCCTTGTCGTAGGGGCGCGACGCCTCGGTGGGGTTCTCGTTGTTCTTGGACATCGCCATCATGTTGGCGAACGCGGCGATCGGCAGCGGGTGGATCGCCGCCTCGGTGCCGCCGGCGACGACCACGTCGGCGCGACCGGTACGGATCATCTCGACGGCGTAGCCGATGGCCTCGGCGCCCGACGCGCAGGCGCTGACCGGGGTGTGCACACCGGCGCGGGCGTTGACCTCCAGGCCCACGTTGGCGGACGGGCCGTTCGGCATCAGCATGGGGACGGTGTGCGGCGAGACCCGGCGCACACCCTTTTCCTTCAATACGTCGTACTGGTCGAGCAGGGTGGTGACGCCGCCGATGCCGGAGGCGATCACGGTGCCCAGACGCTCGGGGACGATCGAGTCGTCCTCGCCGGCCGGGGCGGTGTAGCCCGCGTCGGCCCATGCCTCACGGGCCGCGATCAGCGCGAACTGCGCCGAACGGTCCAGCTTGCGGGCCAGCGGCTTGGGCAGGACCTCGCTCGGGTCCACGGCGGCCTGAGCGGCGATGCGGACCGGGAGTTCGGCGAAACGTTCGCCCTCCAGGGGCTTGACGCCGGAACGGCCGGCAAGCAGACCTTCCCAGGTCGAAGCGCTGTCGCCACCCAGCGGAGTGGTTGCGCCGATACCGGTGACGACCACGGTGCGATTGGTCGGGCTCACAGGAATTCTTTCTCCACGTCTCAGGGGGTGCTGAATTGTCACGGCGCCACCGCGGGGTGGCGACAAACGCTCGGCAGGCTCTTAGGCCTGGTTCTTCAGGATGTAGTCCGCGGCGTCGCCGACCGTCTTGAGGTTCTTGACGTCCTCGTCCGGGATCTTGACGTCGAAGCGCTCTTCGGCGGCGACGACGACCTCGACCATGGACAGGGAGTCGACATCCAGGTCGTCGGTGAAGGACTTGTCGACCTGGACGTCCTCGGTCGGGATACCGGCGATCTCGTTGACGATCTCGGCGAGACCCTCGACGATCTCTTCCTGGGTGGCGGCCATGAGGCGCTCCTTCTCTAGCTAATTGATGATCAGGGAGGGAAAAACGATCCCGGCCCTAGGGGAGGGTAACGACCGTCGCGGCGTAGACGAGCCCCGCCCCGAAGCCGATGACGAGCGCGGTGTCGCCGCTCTTCGCCGCTCCGGTCGCCAGGAGCCGCTCCATAGCGAGCGGAATCGAGGCGGCCGACGTGTTGCCGGTGGTTTCCACGTCACGGGCGACCGTGACGTGGTCCGGCAGCTTGAGAGTCTTCACCATCGAGTCGATGATCCGCATATTGGCCTGGTGCGGAATGAAGACGTCCAGGTCATCGCCGGTGATCCCGGCCGCGTCGAGCGCCTGCTGGGCCACCTTGGCCATCTCGAAGACGGCCCAGCGGAAGACCGCCTGGCCCTCCTGGGTGATGGCCGGGAACTTCCCCCCGCCGCCCTTGCCGAGGTATTCGTCCCACGGCACGGTCTGCTTGATCGTCTCGGACTTGTCGCCCTCCGAACCCCACACCGTGGGGCCGATGGCCGGCTCGTCCGAAGGACCGACGACCACCGCGCCGGCGCCGTCACCGAACAGGAAGGCCGTCGCTCGGTCCTCCAGGTCGGTCAGGTCCGACAGCCGCTCGACGCCGATGACCAGGACGTACTGCGCCGACCCCTCGACCACCATGCCCTTGGCGAGCGTCAGGCCGTAACCGAACCCGGCGCAGCCCGCGGAGATGTCGAACGCGGCCGGCTTGACCGCCCCGATCCGGTGCGCGATCTCCGTCGCGACGGCCGGCGTCTGCTTGAAGTGCGAGACCGTGGAGACGATCACCGCGCCGATCTGCTCCGGCGAGACGCCGGCATCGGCCAGCGCCTTGCCCGACGCCTCCACCGACATCGCGGCGACGGTCTCCTGGGGCGAGGCCCAGTGCCGGGTCGCGATGCCGGAGCGCGAGCGGATCCACTCGTCGGACGAGTCGATCGTCTCCAGGATGACCTCGTTGGGCACCACACGCGTCGGGCGGTAACCGCCGACACCGAGGATGCGGGCGTACGGGGAGCCCTTGGCAGGCTTGATCTTCGACATGCTGAGGGGGCTCCTTCTCTCAGGCCGCGTGCTCGGCGATCAGCGCCGTGGCCTTCTGGAGATCGTCCGGGGTCTTCAGGGCCACATTCGGAACGCCCTTGAGCGCGCGCTTGGCCAGACCCGTCAGGGTCCCGCCCGGGCACAGCTCGATGATCCCGGTGACACCCAGCTCGGCGAACGTCTCCATGCACAGGTCCCAGCGGACCGGATGGGCGACCTGGCCGACCAGGCGGGCGACGACATCGGCGCCCGAGGTGACGACCCCGCCGTCCTTGTTCGACACGTACGTCAGCGTCGGGTCCGCCGGGGCGAGGGCCTGGGCGGCCTTCTCCAGGGTGGCGACCGCCGGTGCCATGTGATGCGTGTGGAAGGCGCCCGCGACCTTGAGAGCGACGACCTTCATGGAGCCTTCGGGCTTGTCGGCCTCCAGAGCGGCGATCTGCTCCAGGGTGCCGGCCGCCACGATCTGGCCCGCGCCGTTGATGTTGGCCGGGGTGAGCCCCAGCTTCTCCAGGTGAGCCACGACCACGTCGCGGTCACCGCCGAGCACCGCGGCCATGCCGGTCGGGGTGACGGCCGCGGCCTCCGCCATGGCCAGGCCCCGGGTCCGTACGAGCGACAGCGCGTCGGCCTCGCTCAGCACACCGGCGTACGCGGCGGCGGTGATCTCGCCGACGCTGTGACCGGCGACCGCGCCGAAAGCGGCGGGGGAACCCAGCGCCGAAGCGGACAGCAGACCGGCGGCGACCAGCAGCGGCTGGGCCACGGCCGTGTCACGGATCTCGTCGGCGTCGGCCTTCGTGCCGTAGTGGGCGAGGTCGAGCCCGAGAGCGTCGGACCACCCCGAGACGCGCTCGGCGGCGCCGGGGAGTTCGAGCCAGGGAGTCAGGAAGCCGGGCGTCTGAGCGCCTTGGCCTGGAGCGACGAGTACGAGCACCCTCACACTCTCTCTTGTATCCGGCCCGCGCCGCCCGTGGGGACAGGGACGAAGAACCGTCGGGGTAATTGTTGATGTCCGACAAAAGTCTAGGGCTGGAGATCGCCGTCGGCCAGACGCCCCAGGATCAGGGCGATCCGGAGCGTGAACGCGGAACGGACATCCGAGGGCGACCAGCCGGTGACGTCGGTCACACGTCGGAGCCGGTAGCGCACCGTGTTGGGGTGGACGAACAACATCCGCGCCGCCCCTTCCAGACTGCTCGCCTGCTCCAGATAGACGCTCAGCGTCTCCAGCAGCGCCGAACCCGCCTCCTCCAGCGGTCTGTAGATCTCCTCCACCAGCTGCTCCCTCGCCGAGGGATCCGCCGCGATCGCGCGCTCCGGAAGGAGATCGTCCGCGAGCACCGGACGCGGGGCGTCCTGCCAGGCCGTGCACGCCTTCAGACCGGCCGCCGCGGCCTGCGCGGACTTCGTCGCGTTCAACAGGTCGGGAACCACCGGACCGGCCACCACCGGCCCGGCCGCGAACGGCCCGATCAGCGACTTCGCCACCTGCAACGGGTTGTCGCTGCCGCCCGCGATGACCACGAGACGATCGCCCAGCACACCCGTCAGCACCTGGAGCTTGTGGTGGCGGGCCGCGCGCCGGATCGCCTCGACCGTCAGCTCGCTGTCCCCGTCCGGGGCCGTGCCCAGGACGACACACACGTGCTCCGGCGAATTCCAACCGAGCGCCGCCGCCCTCGACAACGCGCCCTCGTCCGCCTCGCCCGACAACACCGCGTTGACGACGAGGGACTCCAGGCGGGCGTCCCACGCCCCGCGCGCCTCCGCCGCCTGCGCGTACACCTGGGCGGTCGCGAAAGCGATCTCCCGCGCGTACACCAGCAGCGCCTCGCGCAGCACCGACTCGTCACCCGGGGCCGCCACCTCGTCGATCGCGGTCTCCATGACCTCGATCGTCGTACGGACCATCTCCACCGTCTGTCGCAGCGTGATCGCCCGCGTCAGCTCCCGCGGAGCCGTCCCGAACACGTCCGTGGAGATCGCCTGCGGGGTCTCCGGGTGCCGGAACCACTCGGTGAACGCGGCGATGCCCGCCTGGGCGACCAGGCCGATCCACGACCGGTTCTCCGGGGGCATCGCCCGGTACCACGGCAGGGTCTCGTCCATGCGCGCGATCGCGTTCGCGGAGAGCCGACCGGCGGACTTCTCCAGCCGGCGCAGCGTCGCGGGATGCGGATGCGCGGGTTGCGCGGCGTGCGCGGGACGCGTCGGGCCGGTCTCGGGGGAATGCTCACGTTCGGGTTGGGGCACGGGACAAGACTGCCTTATCGGCGCCCCGGCGCGGAGCCGGGTCCGGGGCCGGCCCTCCCGGCCGCCCGCCGGAGCCGTCCCGGAAGCACCCGTCCAGGGGTCTACGGTGGCCACCATGATTGATGTACGCCGCGCCGCGGACCGGTACGAGGGCGGGAACCCGGCCGCCGGGATCACCACCCGGCACGCCTTCTCCTTCGGGTCCTTCTACGACCCGGACAACATCCGCTTCGGACCCGTCCTGGCCTGCAACGAGGAGCTGCTGCGGCCCGGCTCCGGGTTCGACGAGCACCCGCACAGCCAGACCGAGATCGTCACCTGGGTGGTGGAGGGCGAGCTCACCCACAAGGACAGCACCACCGGCCACACCGGCCTGGTCCGCGCCGGCGACGTACAACACTTCGCCGCCGGGTCGGGCGCGCGGCACATCGAGCGCAACGACGGCCCCGCGCCGCTGCGCTTCGTCCAGACCTGGCTCGCCCCGCTCACGGCGGGCGGCGAACCCTCGTACCGGCTCGTGCCGGGTCTCGCGGACGGGGAGCCCTACGAGATCCCCGAGGCCGGGGCGGTCCTGCGCGTGCGGCGGCCCGGCGCGGGCGAAATGATCACCGTACCGACCGCGCCCCGCATCTACCTGCACGTGGTCCGCGGCGACCTGCGCCTGGACGGCGAGGAACTCGGCCCGGGCGACTCGGCACGGATCACCGACGAGCCGGGCCTGTCCATCGTCGCCGGCTCCCCGGGCGAACTGCTGATCTTCGAACTCCCCTGAGTCTCGGGGAGGCGGTCTACCGCCCGCGGAGTTCGGCGAGGACCGCGTCGGTGAACGGGGTCCACGCCTCCACGGCCCACGGCCCGAAGGCGCGGTCGGTCAGCGCCACGCACGCGGCGCGCGCGTCCGGGTCCACCCACAGGAAGGTGCCGGACTGGCCGAAGTGCCCGAAAGTGCGCGGCGAGGAGGTGGTGCCCGTCCAATGCGGGGACTTGCCGTCGCGGATCTCCAGACCGAGCCCCCAGTCGTTGGGGGACTGGTGCCCGTAACCCGGCAGGACGCCCTTGAGGCCCGGGTGTACGACGGAAGTGGCCTCGGCGACCGTGCGCACGTCCAGCAGTCGGGGCGCCTGGAGTTCGGCGGCGAAGCGCGCCAGGTCGGAGACGGTCGAGACGCCGTCCTTGGCGGGGGAGCCCTCCAGCGTGCTCGACGCCATGCCCAGCGGCTCGAAGACGGCCTGGTGCAGGTACTCGGCGAAGGGGATGCCGGTGGCCTTGGCGATGTGGTCGCCGAGCACCTCGAAGCCCGCGTTGGAGTACAGCCGGCGCTGCCCGGGCGAACCCATCACCCGGTGCTCGTCGAACGCCAGCCCGCTGGTGTGGGCCAGTAGGTGACGGACCGTGGAACCCTCCGGTCCGGCCGGCTCGTCCAGTTCGACCGCGCCTTCCTCGTACGCGACGAGGGCGGCGTACGCGGTGAGCGGCTTGGTGACCGAGGCCAGCGGGAAGCGGTGGTCCACGGGCCCGTGGGCGCCGGCGAGGCTCCCGTCGGCGCGCACGACGGCCGCCGCTGCCGTCGCCGCCGGCCAGCTCTCGATGGTCCGCAGGGTCTGCAAGGTCTCCGGGCTCTCCATGCGGCCGAGCCTACTTGCTTGGAGTGCACTCCAAGGATTTAGCGTGGTCGACATGAGCCTGACGCAGACGCGGTACACGATCAGCGAAGTCGAGGCACGGACCGGTCTGACCCAGCACACCTTGCGCTGGTACGAGCGGATCGGCCTGATGCCGCACGTGGACCGCTCCCACTCGGGACAGCGCAGGTTCACCGACAAGGACCTCGACTGGCTGGCCTTCGTCGGAAAGCTGCGCACCACCGGGATGTCGGTGGCGGACATGGTGCGCTACGCGGAACTGGTCCGCGAGGGGGAGCACACCGTCGACCAGCGGCGGGAGCTGCTGGAACGGACCCGCCGAGAGGTGCGGGCGCGGCTCTCGGAGATGAAGGACGCGCTCGCCGTACTGGACTACAAGATCGATCACTACGCGGGGAAGGCTGTACGGCAATGACGGAGAGCACGAAGAAGATCGAGCGGGTCGAACTCGGCAAGGGCGGCCCCTTGGTCGGTGTCCAGGGCCTCGGCTGCATGGGCATGAGCGAGTTCTACGGGGACACGGACGAGACGGCGGCCCGACAGACCCTGGACGCGGCCCTGGCCGCCGGGGTCACCCTCTTCGACACGGCGGACGTGTACGGGCGCGGGGCGAACGAGGAGTTCCTCGCACCGTTCGTCGCCGCGCACCGGGACGAGATCACCCTGGCGACGAAGTGCGGCATAGAGCGCAGCGACGACCCGCAGTACCGCGGCATCCGCAACGACCCCGCCTACATCCGGCAGGCGGTCGAGGGCAGCCTGCGGCGGCTCGGCACCGACGTGATCGACCTCTACTACATGCACCGGCGCGACCCGGCCGTGCCGTTCGCCGAGTCGGTTGGCGCGATGGCCGAACTCGTGCGCGAGGGCAAGGTGCGCCACCTGGGCCTCAGCGAGGTCACGGGGGCGGAGCTGCGCGAGGCGCACACGGTGCACCCGATCGCGGCCCTCCAGTCGGAGTGGTCGCTGTTCAGCCGGGACGTGGAGCGCAGCGCGGTCGGCGCGGCGGCGGAACTGGGCGTGGCGTTCGTGCCGTACTCCCCTCTGGGGCGCGGTTTCCTGACGGGCGCGTTCGCGGACGCGGCGGCGGACCTGCCGGAGGGCGACTTCCGCAGGTACCAGCCGCGGTTCACGGGCGACAACGCGAAGGCGAACGCGGCGCTGTTGGCCCCGGTGCGGGAGATCGCCGCCGCTCACGGGGCGACGCCGGCGCAGATCGCGCTGGCGTGGGTGCAGCAGCGGTCGGCGGTGCACGGGCTGTCGGTGGTACCGATCCCCGGCACCCGCAAGCCCGGGCGGCTCGCGGAGAACACGGCGGCGACGCGGATCACCTTGACGGAGGCGGAACTGGCACTGCTGGAGCCGATCGCCGCCCAGGTCACGGGCGACCGCTACCCGGACATGTCCCCCACCTCGGCGGCCCGCGAGGGCTAGGAGGTCAGCCCGCCGGCGGGGCACGGGCCACCTGGGAGCCGCCGGGCGGCGGCCCCGGCGTCGCCCTGGTCGGGGGTCGGGCCATTCCAGCCTCGTGGGGGTCCCCCCCGGACGGAGTCCGGGGGAGTTCGAGGCGCGGGGTGTGGGGCGTGTGGGGCGGAGCCCCACGGAGCCCGGCGCAGCCGGGGCCGCTCGTGCGACGGCGCCGCAGCCCGTCCGACCCCGACGGCGTACGGCGACGGCTACGCCAGCCGGTCCCGCAGCGCCGAATACTCCGCGTCCGTGAGCAGCCCCGCGCTGTGCAGCTCGCCCAGGTGATGGAGCCGGTCTCCGCCGGAGGCCCTCGGCCCGGCGGCCGTCACCGGCATCCGCCGCCCCCGCACCGCCGCCAGCACGGCCGCCGCGAACGGCAGCGACTCGTGTACCGCTCCGTACCCCACCCCGAACACGGCCGCCGCCAGGTCGTGGTCCGGCCGGACCTCACCCGTCGCGGCGTCCCGCAACAGCAGCCGCAGGTGGCCCTCCGGCCCTTCGGGGGAGCGCCACACCACCCCCGTCACATCCCCCAGCGGATACCGCTGGTCGCCCGCCTTCCACTTCGTGCTGCTGGCCCCGGTGCGCGACCAGTGGAAGGTGACGGCCGTCCCGTCGAACCCGACCCGCGCGTCGTACGCCTTGAGGGGCGCGCCCGCCTCGGGGACGGCGACCAGGAAGCGCTCCGCCGCCGTCGCGGGTCCGAGCCGATCGCGTACGTCGTCCGCCAGCGCCGCGGCCTTCGGGGCCGACTCGCCGGGCAGCACCAGCCGGTACGGGTCAAAGCTCTCCTTGAGCTGGCCGGCGGCGGCCTCCATCAGCGGGTCGGCCCCGGGCCGCGGCACGGCACGCAGCACCACCGTGTCCCGTTTGCCCCCCGTCAGACTCATCTCCGACAGTGCCTTCAGCGGGATCCGGCGCTCCCGAAGGGAGTGCCAGAGTCGCGGCGTCCGCAGCCCCCGCGCGAAACGGATGGTCACCGAGTCGGAGTCGAACTCCCAGACAGCATGGTTTCCGGCCAGTACGTCCCCCATGCGGCTCATGGTAAAGGGACGTGCCCCCGCTCGTCCCCCTCACCGCAGAGACGGTTCTGCGGGGCCCGCGGGCCCGTCAGCCCCCGGAAACTCCCAGTCGGCACGTGTCGTCCCCGGTCACGCACACAACGGAACCGAACGCGCCGGTTCCGATCTTCGCGAAGTTGTCCAGCGAGGCGGTCCCTGGCTCGAAATAGCCGGTGTGGCTGCGGGCGCCCGCCGAGGACAGCAGCCGTGCGCCGAAGTCCGGCGACACCGGGTCCGCCCCGTGCCCGAGGCCGCCCAGTTCCAGGTGCGGAACGTCGGCGATCCAGTCCCCGGAGTCCCGCATCGCCCACACCCGGGCCGCCGTGTGCAGCTCGGCGGCGTTGGACACGCGCATCCCGGGGCTGCCGGCCACCACCACGTCGGTCACCCGCGACGGCAGCACGTGCGCGGCGACCCCGCACACCACCGACCCGTAGCTGTGGCAGATCAGGGCCACGCTGGACCGCCCGGGCAGCGCGGCGGCCAGCGCCCGCAGCCGTACGGAACCCTCCACCGCCAGCTTTCCGGTGGCGGCGTCCATGCCGACCCCGGTGGGCGCGGTGTACCCGGCCCAGGCGATGACCGCGGTCCTGCTGTCCGGCGCGCTCGCGCGTTCGGCCTCGTACAGGGAGCGCGCCATGCCCGACGGCGCGGTCAGGCGGCGCTGCGTCCGCTCGAAGGTGAGCAGGTCGGTGTCGACGCCGGGCACGATCACCGACACCCGGCGGGCCTGGTCCAGGTCGCCGAAGACCTCCGCGACGAGTCCGTCGCCGGTGGGATCGAAGAGGAGGATCTGCCGCGCCGGGTCGGCGAGCGATTCCAGGCGATGGGCGCGCCGGAGCGCGGTGGCGCGGTCGGCCGGGGTCAGCGCCACGTCCCGGCTGCGGGCCTCCTCCACCCGGCGGGCCTGTTCCAGGGAGTGCAGGTTGGCTCGGTAACGGGTGGCGGCGGGCACCCCGTCGAGGTTTCCGACGACGAGCGGGTAGCCGTCCGCGAGCCGGGCCCGCTGGCCTCCGTCGAGCCCGGCGAAGAAGCGCGAGACCGCGGCGGCGGGGGCGTCGGCGGAGGGCAGGACCCGCCCGTCGATCCGGGCCAGGGACCAGGCGGAGAGGGCGGCGGCCCGGGGGGAGATGCCCGCCTCGGGCCGGTGCACCGAGGTCCAGCCGGTGATCACCAGCATGACGAGGACGACCGCGAGCGCGAGCAGGGTGCGCATTGCGGCGGGGGGCGCTGTGGCGCCGGCGGTGTGGTGGACGGAGCCGGGCAGTTTCACTGCAACCAGCCTAGGAGACCCCCGGAGTACCTGGCACTCCGGGTGACGGGTCTCACCGCCGACCGTGTCACAGTCGGTCGCGCGGTCACGGTCCGCTACCGCCGTACCTACGGCTACGGCTACGGCTATGGCCACCCGGCGCCCGGAGGCGGGGGTCGTCGCTCAGCGCCAGTCCGCGGCCAGCGCCGGGCCGATCTGGTCGAGGTACGCCTCGGTCATCCGCCGGATCGCCGCCACGCTGGTGTCCTGCCCCTGCCCCCACAGCCGCCCCGTGACCCGCATGACGCCGGAGAAGGCGGCCACCGCCACCCGCGGCCGCGGGTCCGCGTCCACGTCCAGGCCCTCGCGGTCGGCGACGAGCCGGGCGATGCGCTCCTCCAGCTCGGTCGAGCGCCGCAGGTGCACGGCGAGCAGCGCCGGGGTCGACTCGATGAGCTGGTAGCCGCGCATGTAGAGGTCGACGGGCACCACGTCGGAGATCGCCTCGTCGACGGTGTCCCAGGCGACGAGCACCGCGTTCCGCATGGCCGTCAGCGGGCCCTCGGTGGCCGGCCGGGCCCGCAGGGCCGCCACGAAGTGCGATTCGACCAGGTCCTGGACGGCGAAGGCGACCTCTTCCTTGTTGGCGAAGTAGCGGAAGAAGGTGCGCTGGGAGACCTGCACGACGTCGGTGATCTCGTCGACCGTGGTCTTGTCGTAACCCTGGGAGAGGAACAGGAGGAGGGCCGCGCGCAACAGCGCGTCCCTGGTGCGCCGCTTCTTGCGTTCCCGCAGGCCGGCCGTCGGGACTGCCGGCGCGGGCCGGTGCTCGGTCGTCACCGCGGGGTCCCCTTCCGGTGTGCTGCCGTCGGCCCGATCCGATGCCCGGGGCGACGCGCGGGCCGACGGCCTGTGCCGTCGGCCCGTTCTGACGCTGAGTGAGCGGTCAGGTTACCTGTGACCCACCTGACAGCGACTGTCCTGTTAAGCCGTCTGTGAAGTGTCAGTCGCTGTCACTAGCCTGTTCGCATGACTAGTCAGATCACCGCCAACGGCCGGGTGAACCTGGAGAAGTCCGGCCCGGCGCCGTCGGGTTCAGGACTGCGCGGCCATCCGTGGCTCACCCTCTTCGCCGTCGCGATCGGCGTCATGATGGTGACGCTGGACGGCACGATCGTCGCGGTCGCCAACCCCGCCATCCAGAAGGACCTCGGCGCCACCCTCGCCGAGGTGCAGTGGATCACCAACGGCTATCTGCTGGCCCTGGCCGTCTCCCTCATCACCGCCGGCAAGCTCGGCGACCGCTTCGGCCACCGGCAGACGTTCCTCATCGGCATCGCCGGCTTCGCGCTCTCCTCGGCCGTCATCGGCCTGTCCAGCGGTGTCGAACTCGTCATCGGCGCCCGCGTGGCCCAGGGCCTCTTCGGCGCGTTGCTGATGCCCGCCGCGCTCGGCCTGCTGCGCGCCACCTTCCCCGCCGAGAAGCTGAACATGGCCATCGGCATCTGGGGCATGGTCATCGGCGCCTCGACCGCCGCCGGGCCCATCGTCGGCGGCCTGCTCGTCGAGCACGTCAGCTGGCAGTCCGTCTTCTTCATCAACGTGCCGGTCGGCGTCGTCGCTCTCGGCTTCGGCCTGTTCATCCTGCTCGACCACCGTGCCGAGAACGCCCCGCGCTCCTTCGACCTGCTGGGCGTCCTGCTGCTGTCGGGCGCGATGTTCTCCCTGATCTGGGCCCTGATCAAGGCCGCCGAGTGGGGTTGGGGCGACACCAAGACCCTGGTCTTCCTCGGCGCCTCGGTCGTCTGCTTCGGGCTCTTCACCCTCTGGGAGAGCCGGGTCGCCGAACCGCTCATCCCGCTCGGGATGTTCCGTTCGCTGCCACTGTCCGCGGGCACCGTCCTGATGGTGTTGATGGCCTTCGCGTTCATGGGCGGCCTGTTCTTCGTGACCTTCTACCTCCAGAACGTCCACGGAATGAGGCCCGTCGACAGCGGCCTGCACCTGCTGCCGCTCACCGGCATGATGATCATCGGATCGCCCCTGGCGGGCGCCGCGATCACCAAGATCGGACCGCGGGTGCCGCTCGTCGCCGGCATGGTCGCCACCGCGGTGGCCTGCTTCGGGATGGCCCGACTGACGCCGGGCACCGGCACCCTCGTCATGTCGCTCTGGTTCGCCCTCCTCGGCCTCGGCCTCGCGCCCGTCATGGTCGGCGCCACCGAGGTCATCGTCGGCAACGCCCCGCTGGAGCTGTCCGGGGTGGCCGGTGGCCTCCAGCAGGCCGCCATGCAGGTCGGCGGCAGCCTGGGCACCGCCGTCCTCGGCGCCGTCATGGCGGGCACCGTCCGTGACTCGTTCGGGGACAACTGGCGGGCCGCAGGGTTGCCGCCGCTCGGTCCCGAGCAGCTCGACCTCGCCGAGAAGGGAGTGCAGGTCGGCATCGCGCCCGTCCCGCCGGGCGTCCCGGACCAGGTCAAGCAGGCGATCACCACGGTCGCGCACGACACGTTCGTCTTGGGCATGAGCACCGCCTTCACCGTCGCGGGCGTGGTCGCGGTGCTCGCCGCGGTCGTGGCCGGCTTCACCAAGCGCGGCGAGAACGCCGCCGCGGGAGCCGGCACGGCCCACGTCTGAGCCTGCCGCCCGCCCGCCGGCCGCCCGCCGTGCGGGCTCCGCGGGCGTCAACCCCGTGCGTACGCCGGCCCCGCCGGACGGTTCCGGCGGGGCTGTCGCCTATCAGGGTGGACCCGGCCGCAGCCCCTTCCGCAGCCGCGTCGCCGCAGGTCAGCGTGGGGTCGTCGGAGCCTCCGGAAACGGTCCGGGGCCCGCCGTCCACCAGGAGTTGACCCGTCATGCGTACGAGTTTCCCCGCGCGCCCCGGCACCTTCCCCGCGCGCCCCAGCACCTTCCTCGCCGCCGTCGCCCTGGCCGCGGCCGCCCTCATCCCCGGCTCCGCGGGCCCCGCCCACGCAGCCGGGCCGCCGACGCTCGGCGCCTGTGCCACCGGGCAGCTCTGCCTGTGGGCGAAGCCGGACTTCAAGGGCACCCGGCACACCTACGAACTCAGCACCCTCGACATCAACAGCTGCACCGCCCTGCCCGCCGGGACCAGCGCCCAGGCCCTCACCAACCGGACCGGCCGCCCGGTGACCACGTACCAGTCGGCGGAATGCCAGGAGACGGGCGAGTTCCAGACCTACCCGGGCGACGGCGTCTGGCTGCCGCAGTCGCCGTACCAGGTCCGCGCGTTCAAGGTGTGGGAGCGCTGACGGACGCCGCCGGCACGGGGTGGTCGTCCGCCGGCTCGACGGGTGTCTCGTCGACCGCCCCGTCCGCCGCCCCGTCCGCCGCCCCGTCCGTTGCCCCGGCGCGGTCCTCCCGCGCCGGGGCGCCACCCGGCCCCGGCTCCGGCCCCGGCTCCGGTTGCGCCGCGCCGCCCAGCCGGGCGACCTCGGCGCGCAGTGCCCGTACCTCCCGCGCGAGTTCGGCGATCGCGGCGGTCTGGGCCCGCTCCACCTGGTCGTCGCGCTCGAACCGGGAGATGAACCAGGCGGCGATGTTGGCGGTGACCACACCCAGCAGCGCGATCCCCGACAGCATCAGCCCGACCGCCAGCAGCCGTCCCAGCCCGGTGGTGGGGGAGTGGTCCCCGTACCCGACCGTCGTCATGGTGGTCACCGACCACCACAGGGCGTCCCCGAGGCTCTTGATGTTCCCGCCGGGCGCGTCCCGCTCCACGCTGAGCACCGCCAGCGAACCGAACATCAGCAGCCCCACCACCGCGCCCGCCACGTACGTCGTCAGCCGGATCTGCGGCGCCATCCGGGCCCGCCGGCCCACCAGCAACAGTGTCGACACCAGCCGGAGCAGCCTCAGCGGCTGGATCATCGGCACCAGCACCGCCGCCAGGTCCAACCAGTGACCCCGGACGAACGCCTTGCGCGACGGCGAGAGGGTCAGCCGGACCAGGTAGTCGGCGGCGAACGCGGCCCACACCACCCACTCGGCGTGCGTGCACGCCCGGTGCACCGCGGGACTCGCGTCCGGCGCCACGATCGGCACCGCGTACGCGACGGCGAACGCCACGGCGAGCACGAGCAGCGGGGTCTGGCTCCGCCGCTCCCACCGGGCCTGGCGGGAGGGTTCCTTCATGCCGGCATGGTAAAGAACGGGTAAGGGGCGCTGGGACAACTGTCCCAACGCCCCCTCGGAAGAGTGACGGCTACGCGTCGCCGCCCGCCGCGCCCGGTTCGGCCGCCGTGACGTCCAGCAGCTGGTACCGGTCGATCGCCTGCTTCAGCACCGAGCGGTCGATCCGACCCGCCTTGGCCAGCTCGGTCAGCACGGCCAGCACCACCGACTGCGCGTCGATGTGGAAGAACCGGCGGGCCGCGCCACGGGTGTCCGCGAAGCCGAACCCGTCGGCGCCGAGCGAGGTGTACGGGCCGGGGACCCAGCGCGAGATCTGGTCCGGCACCGACCGCATCCAGTCCGAGACCGCCACGAACGGCCCCTCGGAGCCCGACAGCTTCCGCGTCACGTACGGGACGCGCTGCTCCTCCTCCGGGTGGAGCAGGTTGTGCTCCTCCACCTCCACGGCCTCGCGGCGCAGCTCGTTCCAGGAGGTCGCCGACCAGACGTCCGCCTTCACGTTCCACTCCGCGGCCAGCAGCCGCTGCGCCTCCAGCGCCCACGGCACGGCCACGCCCGAGGCCATGATCTGCGCCCCGACGCCGCCCTCGGTGCCCGCCGACACGCGGTGGATGCCCTTGAGGATGCCGTCGACGTCGACGTCGGCCGGCTCCGCCGGGTGCTGGATCGGCTCGTTGTAGACGGTCAGGTAGTAGAAGACGTCCTCCGCCTCGGGGCCGTACATGCGCCGCAGGCCGTCCTTGACGATGTGCGCGATCTCGTACCCGTACGCCGGGTCGTACGCCACACAGCCCGGGTTGGTCGATGCCAGCAGCTGGGAGTGACCATCGGCGTGCTGGAGGCCCTCACCCGTGAGGGTGGTCCGTCCGGCCGTCGCGCCGAGGACGAAACCGCGCGCCAGTTGGTCGGCCATCTGCCAGAACTGGTCACCGGTGCGCTGGAAACCGAACATCGAGTAGAAGACGTAGACCGGGATCAGCGGCTCGCCGTGCGTCGCGTACGCCGAACCCGCCGCGATCAGCGAGGCCGTGCAGCCCGCCTCGGAGATGCCGTCGTGCAGCATCTGGCCGGTCGGCGACTCCTTGTACGCGAGCAGCAGCTCACGGTCGACCGCCTCGTACTGCTGCCCCAGCGGGTTGTAGATCTTGGCGCTCGGGAAGAAGGCGTCCATACCGAAGGTGCGGTACTCGTCGGGCGCGATCAGCACGAACCGCTTGCCGATCTCCTTGTCCCGCATCAGGTCCTTCAGGATGCGCACGAACGCCATCGTCGTCGCGATCGACTGGTGGCCCGAGCCCTTCTTGGCCGCCGCGTACGCCGAGTCGTCGGGCAGCGCGAGCGGCTTGGCGCGCACCACCCGGGTCGGCACGTAACCGCCGTGGGCGTTGCGCTGGTCGTGCATGTACTGGATCTCGGGGGAGTTGCGGCCCGGGTGGTAGTACGGCGGGGCGCCGCTCTCCAACTGCGCGTCCGTGATCGGGATGTGCAGGCGGTCGCGGAAGCGCTTGAGGTCGTCGACCGTCAGCTTCTTCATCTGGTGCGTCGCGTTGCGGCCCTCGAAGTTCGGGCCCAGCGTCCAGCCCTTGACCGTCTGGGCCAGGATCACCGTCGGCTGGCCCTTGTGGGACTTGGCCGCAGCGTAGGCCGCGTAGACCTTCTTGTGGTCGTGGCCGCCGCGCCCGAGGTGCTGGATCTGCTGGTCGGTCATGTTCTCGACCATCGCGCGCAGTCGCTGGTCACCGCCGAAGAAGTGCTCGCGGATGTACGCGCCGGACTCGGTGGCGTACGTCTGGAACTGACCGTCGGGGGTGGAGTTCATCTTGTTGACCAGGGTGCCGTCGCGGTCCTGGGCCAGCAGCGGGTCCCAGGAGCGGTCCCAGATCAGCTTGATGACGTTCCAGCCGGCGCCCCGGAAGATCGACTCCAGCTCCTGGATGATCTTTCCGTTGCCGCGGACCGGGCCGTCGAGGCGCTGGAGGTTGCAGTTGACGACGAACGTCAGGTTGTCCAGACCCTCGCGCGCCGCGATGGACAACTGGCCCAGCGACTCCGGCTCGTCCATCTCGCCGTCACCGAGGTACGCCCAAACGTGGGACTTGGAGGTGTCCGCGATCCCGCGCGCCTCCATGTACCGGTTCATCCGCGCCTGGTAGATCGCACCGAGCGGGCCGAGGCCCATCGAGACGGTCGGGAACTCCCAGAAGTCGGGCATCAATCGGGGGTGTGGGTAGCTGGACAGGCCGTACGGCGCCTTCGACTTCTCCTGCCGGAACGCGTCGAGCTGCTGCTCGGAGAGCCGGTCCAGGAGGTAGGCGCGGGCGTAGATGCCGGGCGAGGCGTGGCCCTGGAAGAAGATCTGGTCGCCGCCGTCGCCCTCGTCCTTGCCCCGGAAGAAGTGGTTGAAGCCCACGTCGTAGAGGGAGGCGGAGGAGGCGAAGGTCGCGATGTGACCGCCGACGCCGATCCCCGGGCGCTGCGCGCGCGAGACCATGACGGCCGCGTTCCACCGGGTCGCGTTCAGGACCTTGCGCTCGATCTCCTCGTTGCCGGGGAAGAAGGGCTCGTCCTTGGTCGCGATCGTGTTGACGTAGTCCGTGCTGCGCATCTCGGGCACGGCCACGCGCTTCTCGCGGGCCCGCTCGATCAGTCGCAGCATGAGGTAACGGGCGCGCTCACGGCCGCGCTCGTCGACGGCCGCGTCCAGGGAGTCGAGCCACTCCCGCGTCTCTTCCGGATCGAAGTCCGGGACCTGGCTCGGCAGGCCGCCAATAATGATCGGATTGCGATCGGATGCGGAAGCCACGCTGTTCCTTCGCTGTCGGGGGAGTCGTGCCTTGGGTCGCCGCCTCCCATGGTCTTACGCTCGGCCCGAATCTTCACCTCTACCACTGGGTAACCCCTGGAAGGTCCGGGCAACGTCGGTGGAGCGGGCGCAAGGCTCGGCAGAGCGGGTCCGGCCGGAACGCCACCCTACGCCCCGGACGATCAACCCCTTCGCAAAACCGTTCGTCCCTCAAACAGGTGGGAAGTCCCGACCGATGCCGAATGAGGCGGAATGGTGTGGGATGAATCACCACAGGCCCGTACGGGCAGGCTCAAAGTTGCGGCGAGACGGCCGCAATCGTCACCGTTTCGACGGTCTCGGCGGCCGGGTACTTGCGCGATCCGCCGCGCCCGTGTGGACTACGCCCAATGCTGCGCGTACGCGCGCCGCCGAAAGACATTCACCGAACATGAGCAGGAGGCACCCCGTGAGCGCGACCGCGGACCACGCGGAGAGCCTGGCCGCCCGGCTGGGTTTCCAGTCCGAACAGGTGGTCCAGGAGATCGGCTACGACGACGACGTCGATCAGGAATTCCGTGACGCCGTCGAGAAGCTCGTCAGCGAGCTCGCCGACGAGGACTACGACGACGTCGCCGACGCGGTGCTGTTGTGGTTCCGCGACGAGGACGGCGATCTGACGGACGCCCTGGTCGATGCGACCGAGCTGGTCGAGGACGGCGCACTGATCCTGCTGCTGACCCCCAAGACGGGCCGTGACGGCTACGTCGAGGCCAGCGACATCAGCGAGGCCGCCGAGACGGCCGGCCTCTCGCTCGCCAAGGGCGGGCCCGTCGGCAAGGAGTGGACCTCCACCAAGCTGGTGACGCCCAAGACTGCCCCCAGCAAGACCAAGCGCTGAGCCGCGCCCGCAGCCGAGCTGGACACACCCCGCCGACCGGAATCACCCCGGTCGGCGGGGTGTGCGCTTTCCGGCGGCGTACGCGCGTTCCCCTCCCGCGTTCCCCTCCCGGAGCCGATACCCCATAGGCTGGCCACACCCGAACAGCCCACCGCAGGAATGCGGGAACGAAGGGATTGCGAGAGATGGCGATCGAGGTCGGCAGCAAGGCCCCGGACTTCGAGCTCAAGGACAACCACGGCGCCACCGTGCGGCTGTCCGACTTCCGGGGGGAGAAGGCCGTCGTGCTGCTCTTCTACCCCTTCGCCTTCACCGGCGTCTGCACCGGCGAGCTGTGCGAGCTGCGCGACCAGCTGCCCCGCTTCCAGAACGACGAGGTCCAGCTCCTCGCCGTCTCCAACGACTCGGTGCCGACCCTGCGCGTCTTCGGCGAGCAGGAGGACCTGGACTACCCGCTGCTCTCCGACTTCTGGCCGCACGGCGAGACCTCCCGCGCCTACGGGGTCTTCGACGAGGACAAGGGCTGCGCCGTCCGCGGCACCTTCATCATCGACAAGGACGGCGTCGTGCGCTGGACCGTCGTCAACGGGCTGCCCGACGCGCGTGACCTGAACGAGTACATCAAGGCCCTCGACAGCCTCTGACGCGCACGCCGCCCGATCCGCGGGAAATTCGGTGCCGGGCGGGAACCCGTCACTAGGATCGAGACGTTGATCGGACAGCAACCGCACGAAGGGGCGCAGCCCCACATCGAAACCCAATGGAGGACCCGTGGGAGTCAGCCTCAGCAAGGGCGGCAACGTCTCGCTGACCAAGGCCGCGCCTAACCTGACGGCGGTCATCGTCGGTCTGGGCTGGGACGCTCGCACCACCACCGGTGTCGACTTCGACCTCGACGCCAGCGCGATCCTGACCAACGACCAGGGCAAGGTCGCCAACGACTCGAACTTCGTCTTCTTCAACAACCTGAAGAGCCCGGACGGCTCGGTCGAGCACACCGGTGACAACACCACCGGTGAGGGCGAGGGCGACGACGAGGCCATCAAGGTCAACCTGTCCGGCGTCCCGGCCGATGTGCACAAGATCGTCTTCCCGGTGTCGATCTACGAGGCCGAGACCCGCCAGCAGAGCTTCGGCCAGGTGCGCAACGCCTACATCCGCGTCGTGAACCAGGCCGACAACAGCGAGCTCGCCCGCTATGACCTCTCCGAGGACGCCTCGACCGAGACCGCCATGGTCTTCGGCGAGCTGTACCGCAACGGCGCGGAGTGGAAGTTCCGCGCGATCGGCCAGGGGTACGCCTCGGGCCTGCGCGGCATCGCCCAGGACTTCGGCGTCAACGTCTGAGTCCTGGCCCCAGCCAGCCGGCTGTGACCCACAGCCGCTTCCTGTCCGGCGCCGTGCACTGTGTGTACGGCGCCGGACCGGCTTTACCGGCCCCACCGGAATCCCCGGTTCAGCCGGCCGTACCCGCCCCACCGAGGCACCGGCACCCGGAGCACGGGTACCACCGCAGCACCAGCACCACCATCACCACGTCGTCCGGGGAGGACCACAACATGGGCGTCACACTCGCCAAGGGGGGCAACGTCTCCCTGTCCAAGGCCGCACCGAACCTCACCCGGGTCCTGGTCGGTCTCGGATGGGACGCGCGCTCGACCACGGGTGCCGACTTCGACCTCGACGCCAGCGCGCTGCTGTGCCGCGACGGCCGGGTGCTCGGCGATTCGTACTTCGTCTTCTACAACAACCTGAAGAGCCCCGAGGGCTCCGTCGAACACACGGGGGACAACCTCACCGGCGAGGGTGAGGGCGACGACGAGTCGATCATCATCGACCTGACCAAGGTGCCGGTGGAGGTCGACAAGATCGTCTTTCCCGTCTCGATCCACGAGGCGGAGGCCCGCCGGCAAAGCTTCGGCCAGGTCAGCAACGCGTTCATCCGTGTCGTGAACCAGGCCGACGGCCAGGAACTCGCGCGCTACGACCTCACCGAGGACGCCTCCAGTGAAACCGCGATGATCTTCGGCGAGGTCTACCGGTACGGGGGCGAATGGAAGTTCAGGGCGGTGGGGCAGGGGTACGCGTCGGGGCTGCGGGGCATCGCTCTAGACTTCGGGGTCAACGTTTCGTAAAGCCGTACAAGACGATGGGGTGCCAGTGGTTCTCAAAACCTTCGGCTGGTCGTTCGCAGTCACTGCGCTCGGTCTGGCCGCAGCGGTGTTCTACGGGGGGTGGACCGCTTTGGGGATCGTGGCGATCCTGTCGATCCTCGAAATCTCGCTGTCCTTCGACAACGCGGTGGTCAACGCCGGAATCCTGAAGAAGATGAATGCCTTCTGGCAGAAGATCTTCCTCACGGTCGGCGTTCTGATCGCGGTCTTCGGCATGCGACTGGTGTTCCCCGTCGTCATCGTCGCGATCACCGCGTCCATGGGCCCGATCGAAGCCGTCAATCTGGCATTGACCGACAAGGACCGTTATCAGCAGTTGGTCACGGACGCCCACCCGGCGATCGCGGCCTTCGGCGGCATGTTCCTGCTGATGATCTTCCTGGACTTCGTCTTCGAGGACCGGGACATCAAGTGGCTCGCCTGGCTGGAGCGTCCCCTGGCCAAGCTGGGGAAGATCGACATGCTGTCGGCGTGCATCGCGCTGATCGCCCTGGTCATCACCTCGGCCACCTTCGCGACCCAGGCCCACCAGCACGGCGGCGCCCACGTCGACAAGGCACAGACGGTCCTGGTGGCCGGGATCGCCGGTCTGATCACCTACATGATCGTCGGCGGTCTCTCCGGCTACTTCGAGAACAAGCTCGAAGAGGACGAAGAGGCCGAGCGCGAGGCCGAGGAAGAGGCGAAGCGGAGCGGGAATCCCGTCTCCGCCGTCGTCATGGCCGGCAAAGCCGCGTTCTTCATGTTCCTCTACCTCGAAGTCCTGGACGCCTCGTTCTCCTTCGACGGGGTCATCGGCGCCTTCGCCATCACCAACGACATCGTGCTCATGGCCCTCGGCCTCGGCATCGGTGCCATGTACGTCCGGTCGCTGACGGTCTACCTGGTCCGTCAGGGCACCCTCGACGACTACGTGTACCTGGAGCACGGCGCGCACTACGCCATCGGCGCGCTCGCCGTGATCCTGCTCGTCACCATCCAGTACGAGATCAACGAGGTCATCACCGGCCTCGTCGGGGTCGTGCTGATCGCCTGGTCCTTCTGGTCCTCCGTGCGCCGCAACAAGCGCCTGGCGGAAGTGGAAGGGGTCCCCGTCGAGGCATGAGCCCGGCGGTAATGCGGAACGCTCCATGTGCGGGGCGGCCCAGGGGAACCCCAGGGCCGCCCCGCTTCCGTACGTGTGTGGGGTTTCAGGGGGGTAGGGGAAATGGGTCTCTTCGACAGCGTCTTCGGCAGTGGCTTCTTCGACGGCATCAGGGGCGCCCGCGCCATGCGTTTCGACTCGGGCAGCGCCTCGTCCAACGCGATCGAGCTGACCCGGCGGCATCCGACGGTGTCACTCACCAAACAGGGGGCGGTCCACGGGAACCTGCGGGTCAACCTGTCCTGGCGGATGCGCAGCTCCGACATCGGTGGCCGCTCGGGTCAGAGCGGCCGGCTGCTGCGGCATCCGTTCAAGCTCTTCAAGCCCGACATGGTGCAGGCGCACACCCAGGGCATGGTCAACGTCGACCTCGACATCGGCTGCCTGTACGAGCTGACCGACGGCACCCGCGGCGTCGTCCAACCCCTGGGCAACCTGCACGGCGACATCAACAACCCGCCGTACGTGAAGCTCAGCGGCGACGACCGGTTCGGCGCCCCCTCGGGTGAGACGATCTTCGTCAACCTCGACCACGCCGACGAGATCAAGCGGCTGCTGGTCTTCGTCTACATCTACGACCAGACGCCCGCCTTCGACCGTACGCACGCCCTGGTCACCTTGTACCCCAGCACGGGGCCGCGCATCGAGATCCAGTTGGAAGAGCGCCACCCGCAGGCCCGGTCCTGCGCCGTCGTCTCGCTGGAGACCGTCAAGGGCGAGCTGACCGTGCGCCGTGAGGTGAAGTTCGTCTACGGGTTCCAGGCCGAGCTCGACCGGCTGTACGGGTGGGGGCTCCAGTGGGGGCGGGGCTACAAGAGCACCAAAGCCTGACCGGCCCCCCGGGCGGGTTCCGGTGTCAGCGGCGGATGAACTGGGGGCCCTGCGCCGGCAGCCGGAAGGCGGAGTCGCCGCCCGGGCCCGGAACCGGGGACACCGGCTGGGGATAGCCGTAGGCCGGTTCGACGGCCGGCGGGGCCTGCGTCGGGGGCGCGGGCACCGGGTTCACCGGGGACACGGGAGGGGTCGGCGGCATCATCGCGGCCGTCTGCTCGTCGGTCGGTCCGGGAGCGGGGGTCGCCGCCTGGTCGGGGGCGTTCTCGTCGACCGAGATGCCGTGGTCGGTCGCGAGGCCCACGAGGCCGTCCGAGTAGCCCTCGCCCAAGGCGCGGAACTTCCACCCCTCGCCCCGACGGTAGAGCTCGCCACAGATCAGCGCGGTCTCGGCGCCGGTCTCCGGGTGCACGTCGAAGTACGCCAGCGGCTCGGAGCCGCCGGTGGGCGTGGCGTCATACAGGAGGATGCGCAGGTCACGGACCCGCTCGAACGGGACGTCCTCGGCGGAGGCCACCACCAGGACGCGGTCCACCACGGCGGGCACCGCGCGCAGGTCCGCCTGGACGGCATCGGTGATCGCGTCCCCGATCTGTTTCTTGCCCAGGCGCCACACGGCCCCCGAGGGGTGCCGGGGCTGGTTGTAGAACACGAAGTCCTCATCGGAGCGCACGCGCCCGTCCGCCCCCACCAGGAGCGCGGACGCGTCCACGTCGGGCACCTCGGGTCCGGTGGTCCAGCGCAGCACCGCCCGGACCGCCACGGCGGCCACCGGGATGTTCGAGCCCTTCTGCATCGCGTGCGTCATGCCGGTCATCCTGCCCTCCCGGCCATGACCTGGACAATGCGGCCCCCCGTAGACGCCGGCCCGTAGCCACTTGTACCGAACCCGAGACCTGGGCATGGTGCAAGAGGGTTACCTGAACTTCATGTGCTCGCGGAACTCTTGACTCTCATTCGTACGTACTATTACCGGCCACGCCAGTTGGGCCGCCGAGGCAGTACGGGGGAAGCACATGCGTCACTTCGGGCACATATCGCCCAGCGTCCGCAAGGACCTCTTCCACCAGGAGCCGGCCGAGTTCACCGCCGCCTCCCCCGCCCGTACGCTCGCCGCCGGACTCGGCGCCACCCTCTACAGCCCCGCGATCCGCCCCCGCCTCGCCGACGACATCCGCAAGCAGGCGGCCCGCGGAGTCGTCTCCATGGTCCTCTGCCTGGAGGATTCCATCAGCGACGGCGAGGTGACGGCCGGCGAGGCCAACCTGATCCGCCAGTTCGCCGCACTCGACGAGACCGCCGCGGAACCCCCGCTCCTCTTCATCCGCGTACGGACTCCCGAGCAGGTACCCGACCTCGTGCGCCGCCTCGGCGGCTCCGCGCGACACCTGGCCGGATTCGTACTACCGAAGTTCACGGAGAGTCGCGGAACCGCGTTCCTCGACGCCGTGGCGCAAGCGGAGCGGGAGAGCGGCGCCGCCCCCCTGTACGCCATGCCCGTCCTGGAGACTCCCGACCTGCTCCACCTCGAAACCCGGGTCGAGGCCCTCGCCGGGATCTCCCGGACCGTGAACCGCTACCGCGAACGCGTCCTCGCCCTGCGCCTCGGCGTGACCGACTTCTGTTCCGTATACGGACTGCGCCGCACCCCCGACATGACCGCCTACGACGTCAAGATCGTCGCGGGCGTCATCGCCGACGTCGTGAACGTCCTCAGCCGCGCCGACGGCACGGGCTTCACCGTCACCGGCCCCGTCTGGGAGTACTTCCGCAGCCAGCAGCGCCTCTTCAAGCCGCAACTGCGCCGCAGCCCCTTCCTCGCGGAAGGCGTCGAGGAACTGCGCACCGCCCTCATCGAGCACGACCTCGACGGACTGCTGCGCGAGATCGAACTCGACCGGGCCAACGGACTGCTCGGCAAGACCTGCATCCACCCCGCCCACGTCACACCCGTCCACGCGCTGTCCGTGGTCTCCCACGAGGAGTTCAGCGACGCCCAGGACATCCTGCGCTCCGAGCGCGGCGGCGGCGGCGTCATGCGCTCCGCCTACACGAACAAGATGAACGAGGTGAAGCCCCACCGGGCCTGGGCCGAGCGGACCATGCTGCGCGCCGAGGTCTTCGGTGTGGCGAGGGAGGAGGTCGGCTTCGTCGACCTGCTCACGGCCGGGCTCCAGGTATGAGCCGGTCGTCGCACACTGGGTATCCGGAGCCTTCGGAGCCCGCCATCGAGAAGGGGAAGACGATCGAAGAGGTGTGGTCGGGAACCTGGGTCGCGGACCGGCTGGGCGTACGCCTGGAACCGGGTGGCGCGGAGACAGGGCAAGCCGAGACCGGGCAGCCGCCGTTGCGCGAACTCCTCGGGCTCGCCCTCCGGCGCAACCCCAAGCGCGCCCATCTGCTGGTCTCCCACGTCCTCGGCAAGCACGTCCCGCAGTCCCCGGCGGCCGTCCACGCCGCCGGGTACGGGCTTGGCGAACGCGTCCGGGACCTGCTGGGCGAGGAAGCCGCCGACGCGGTCGTCCTCGGATACGCGGAAACCGCCACGGGCCTCGGCCACAGCGTCGCCGACGGCCTCCGAGTCGCCCCCTACCTGCACTCCACCCGCCGTCCCGTACCCGGCGTCGAGCCTGCCGGCGGCTTCGAGGAAGCCCACTCGCACGCCACCTCGCACCTGCTGCTCCCCGAGGACCCGAAGCTGCTGACCGGCAGCGGACCGCTGGTGCTCGTCGACGACGAGTTCTCCACCGGCAACACCGTCCTCAACACCATCCGCGACCTGCACGCCCGCCACCCGCGCCGGCGCTACGTCGTGGTCGCGCTCGTGGACATGCGCTCCCCGGCCGACCGCGCACGCCTCGACACCTTCGCCGCCGGGCTCGGCGCCCGCATCGACCTCGTCGCCCTCGCCCGCGGCACGGTCACCCTCCCCGACGACGTCCTGGCCAGGGGCCGGGCGCTGGTCGAGGAGTACGAGACCCACGAGTCCCAGGACGCCCCGGCCGACACTTCTGCCGCCGACCACCGCCCGGCCGCCCCCGTCCGGCGCGTCGCACTGGGGTGGCCCGCCGGGCTGCCCGACGGGGGCCGGCACGGCTTCACCGCCGCGCACCGGGCCCGCCTGGAGACCGCGCTGCCCGCGCTGGCCGCCCGGATCGACGCCGAGCTGGGGACCGGACCCCGGCGGGTCCTGATCCTGGGCAACGAGGAGCTGATGTACGCGCCACTGCGGCTCGCGCGGGCCTTGGAGGAGTCCGGGGTGCCCGCGGGACGCGAGATCCGCTTCTCCACCACCACCCGCTCGCCGGTCCTCGCCGTGGACGACCCCGGCTACGCCATCCGGACCCGGCTGACCTTCCCGGCGCACGACGAGCCCGCCGACGGGCCGGGGCAGCGGTACGCGTACAACCTGGCGGGCGCCGGCTTCGACGCCGTCGTCGCCGTGGTCGACTCACACGGCGACACCGACGCGCTGCACGCCCCCGACGGGCTCCTCGCCCGACTCGCCCCGCACACGGGGCAGGTGCTGCTGGTGGTGGTGCCGTCGTACGTACCGTCGCCCGCGCCGGGGGCGGCGGCCGTGCCGTCCGTCGCACAGCGGCCCGCGGCCGCCGAGCGTTCAGCGTCTTCCGACCGGCAGGAGCCGATCATGACCGAGCCCCTGCGCGGGCCCGCCTTCTCCTCCTACGCGCCCGAGGACGTCGGTTGGCTGCTCCAGGACCTCTCGGACGTGGAGCTGGAGGCCCCGACCGAGGAGCGGGAGGAGGCCATCCAGGCCGGCGGCGCGCACTACGCCGAGTCGCTGCCCGTGGAGTACCAGCCGTCCCCCGACTACCAGCGGCTCTACGAGAGCGCGCTGAACGCCTCCGCCGCCCGAATAGCCCGCGCCGTGGGCACCGTAACCGAGACGGTGCTCGCCGAACGGTCCCCGTCCCCCGTGCTCGTCTCCCTCGCCCGCGCCGGCACCCCCGTCGGCGTGCTGATGCGGCGCTGGGCGCAGGCCCGGCACGGCCTGGACCTGCCCCACTACGCCGTCTCCATCGTGCGCGGGCGCGGCATCGACGCCAACGCGCTGCGCTGGCTGGCCGCCCACCACGACCCCGCCGATGTCGTCTTCGTGGACGGCTGGACGGGCAAGGGGGCCATCACCCGGGAGCTGCGGGACGCCCTCGCGGAGTTCGACGGCTTCGACCCGGAGATCGTCGTCCTCGCCGACCCCGGCTCGTGCGTGTCCACGTACGGCACCCGCGAGGACTTCCTGATCCCGTCCGCCTGCCTCAACTCCACCGTCTCGGGGCTCGTCTCGCGTACGGTGCTCAGGTCCGACCTGGTCGGGCCCGCCGACTTCCACGGCGCGAAGTTCTACCGCGAACTCGCCGGCGCCGACGTGTCCGTCGCGTTCGTCGACGCGGTCGCCGCCCGCTTCGAGGAAGTGGCCGAGGCCGTCGACGCCGACGTCAAGGAACTGTTGGCGGCCGACCGGGCACCCACCTGGGAAGGCTGGGCGGCCGTCGAACGGATCAGCGTGGAGTACGGCATCCACGACGTGAACCTGGTCAAGCCCGGTGTCGGCGAGACGACGCGCGTACTGCTGCGCCGCGTGCCCTGGAAGATCCTCGCCCAGCGCGGCGCCGGTACGGACCTGGACCACGTACGCCTCCTCGCGCGCCAGCGGGGAGTGCCGGTCGAAGAGGTCGACGGGCTTCCCTACACCTGCGTCGGACTCATCCACCCCCGCTTCACGCGCGGCGCCACCGGCGCCGACGGAAAGGCCGTGGCCTCCAAGTGACCGTCCTCGTAGCCAGTGACCTCGACCGCACGCTCATCTACTCCTCGGCCGCCCTGGGCCTGACCATGCCCGACCAGGAGGCGCCGAGGCTGCTGTGCGTGGAGGTCCACGAGAGCAAGCCGCTGTCGTACATGACCGAGACCGCGGCGGGCCTGCTGGCGGAGCTGTCCGCGGACCCGGGCGTCGTATGGGTCCCCACGACCACCCGGACGCGCAAGCAGTACCAGCGCATCCGCTTCCCCGGCCGGCCGGCGAAGTACGCGATCTGCGCCAACGGCGGGCAACTGCTCGTCGACGGCGTACCGGACCGGGACTGGCGGCGGCAGGTCGCGGCGCGGCTGGCCGAGGAGTGCGCGCCGCTCGGCGAGGTGAACGAGCACCTGCTCGCGACGGCGGACCCCGCGTGGCTGCGCAAGGCGCGGGTGGCGGAGGACCTGTTCGCGTACCTGGTCGTGGAGCGCGCGCTGGTCCCCGACGAGTGGCTGAAGGCACTGGTGTCCTGGGCGGAGCCGCGCGGCTGGACGGTGTCCCTCCAGGGCCGCAAGATCTACGCCGTCCCGCGGCCGCTCACCAAGAGCGCCGCGATGCGGGAAGTGGCCCGCCGCAGCGGGGCCGGCACCGCCCTGGCCGCCGGGGACTCGCTGCTGGACGCCGACCTGCTGCTCGCGGCGGACCGGGGATGGCGACCGGGCCACGGCGAACTCGCGGAAGCGGGCTGGACCGCCGGGTCGGTCACGGCCCTCGCGCAGGCCGGGGTCCTGGCGGGCGAGGAGATCGTGCGCGCGTTCCGGCGAGCGGTAGGGGAACTCGGCACACTGGGCGCATGACCAAGGGCAACAGCACCAAGATCACCGACGAGCTCTACCAGTACGTGCTCGACCACAACCCCCCACTGGACGCGGTCCAGCACGGGCTCGTGACGACGACGTACGAGAAGTTCCCCGACGTGGCGGGGATGCAGTCGGCGCAGGAGCAAGGGCCGCTGCTGGCCTTCCTGGTCCGGCTCACGGGGGCCCGCCGCATCGTGGAGATCGGCACCTTCACCGGTTTCTCCACCCTGTCCATGGCGCAGGCGCTGCCCGCGGACGGCGCCCTGATCGCCTGCGACATCTCCGAGGAGTGGACCGAGTACGGCCGGCAGGCGTGGGAGGAGGCGGGCGTCGCCGACCGCATCGACCTGCGGATCGCCCCGGCCCTGGAGACGCTGCGCGCCATGCCGGGGGAGCCGCACATCGACATGGCCTACATCGACGCCGACAAGGAGAACCAGATCGCCTACTGGGAGGAGCTCGTCCCGCGCATGCGGCCGGGCGGCCTGATCGTCAGCGACAACACCCTCTTCCACGGGCGGGTGCTCGACGAGGCCGCGACCGGCGCGGCCGCGGCCATCCGCGCGTTTAACGACCACGTACTGGCCGACGACCGCATGGAGTCGGTGCTGCTCGCCATCTCGGACGGCCTGACCCTGTCGCGCAAGCGGTAACGCGGTACGGCCCGGTCGTGGGCCGACGGTTGTCGCCGGTGGGCGTGGGCCGGTGTTCGTGGTCGGTCCGGTGTTTGCGGGCCTCAGCCGCAGCCGCCTCCACCGCAACAGCCGCCACCCATGGCGGGGGCGGGCGCGGCGGCCGGGCCGCCGCGGGCCGATCCGCCGACGGCGACCGCGGAGAGCAGCTTGACGGTGTCGGCGTGACCGGCCGGGCAGTCGGCGGGTGCGGAGGACTCGGCCATCGGACGGCTCACCTCGAAGGTGTCGTCACAGGTACGGCAGCGGTATTCGTAACGAGGCATGCGGACAGGCTAGCCGTACCGCCGCTCCGGATGGGGCGGGCGCCGGGTGCCGAGCGCACGCCTGGCCGCGGCCCGGTCCTCCCGCGCCGCCTCGTCGGGGTGGCGGGCGCGCCAGTACGGGTTGTCGTGCGACAGCCCGCCACCGACCCGCCCGTACATGCCGAACCACATCAGCATCACGCCGACGACGAAGCTGAACAGCACGTTCGGGATGCGGAACGCGAGGAAGTTCAGCCTGGTGTCCAGCAGCGCGAGGTTCACGAACCCGCTCGCGATGAACAGCAGACCCAGCACGATGTTCAGGGTCGAGGCGAAGTTCCCGCCCACCACCATCCCGTAGAACAGCAGAGCGCCGATGCAGATGGACAGGACACTCAGCGCCCCATTCGTGTTCAGCGCCAGCACCGTGTCGCCGCCCGTGTCGAAGAACCCGATCCGGTGCACCAGCCCCAGGACGCCGAACAAGACCAGCAGCAGGCCGGTCAGGCCCGCGCCCGCCCGGTACACCCGGCTGAGCTTGTGATCGACCGGCAGGTGCTCGTCGAGTCGGGCACCGACCGGACGCCGCACGTGCGGAGTCGCGTGAGTGGCCATGACGGCCTCCTCTGCCTGACGTCTGCCTGACGTCCCTCCCAGCATCCGCCGGGTGCCCCGCCGGGACAACCCCCGGCCTCAGGCGTGGCCGCGCTCCACGCGGATGTCGTTCACCACCCGGTTCACGGACGCCCGTACCCCCTCCATCTCCTGGAGGAACCGCCAGTAGTCGGGATGGCGCCCCTCCAGGCCGGCCAGCGCCCGCTCCACCCGCGCCACCGCCTCGTCCAGCGGCCGGGCGTGCCGGGGTTCGGGCACCGTACGGCCCTCCATCGCCAGCCGCTGCGCGTCGCGGATCGCGAAACGGGTCCGGCGCACCTCGTTTCGGGGGTCCCGCGCCACCGCCTCCAACCGCGTCAGCCGCTCCTGCGCCGCCGACACCGCCTCGTCGGTGGCGTCCAGACCGGCGCGGACCTCCTCGATCAGCGCCCCGACCTCGGCCCAGCGCTGGCCGTCCCGCGCCCGGCCGGCCTCCGCCAGCTTCTCCTCCGCCCGAGCGACCTCCCGTACCGCCTGGTCGGGCACGTGCTGGAGGTCCTGCCAGCACGCCGCGCTGAACCGCCGGCGCAACTCGCTGAGCACCGGATCCACCCGGTCCGCCCGATTGCGCAACGCCTGCGCGCGGGTCCGCAGGCTCACCAGCCGCCGGTCGACCTCCGCCGCCCGCTCCGGCAACCGGGCCGCCTCGGCCCGTACCGCCTCCGCGTCGCGCAGGATTCGGTCGGCGCGCTGGACCGTCTCCTGCACCCCGTGCCGGGCCGCACCCTGGTTCAGCTTGGTCAGCTCCGGCCCGAGCGCGGCGAGGCGCGCCGCCAGGTCGTCGGCCCGCATCCCCTTCGCGCGGACCCCGTCCAGCGCGTCACTCGCCGCCAGCAACGCCGCCTTCGCCCGTTCCCGGGCCGGCGCGACCCGGGCCAACTGCGTCTCCGCCTTGTCCAGCAGCGGCTGCAACCCCTGCTGGAACCGGTCCAGCTCACCCTTGACCCGTACGAGCTCGTCCCGCGCCCGCGTCAACTGCTGCCGGGCCTGCGCGGCGACCGAGCCCTCCAGATCGACACGGTCCAGGTCGTGCGCGTCGACGGCCTCGATGTACACCTGGCTGACCTGGTCGATGCGCTGCCCGAGCGCGACGAACCCCTCGGCCGCCTGCCGCGCGGCGGGCGACCCGTCCGCCGCCGCGATGGTCTCCATCGAGATCCGCAGATCCCGCTGCGCCGTGTCCAACTCGTAGAACGCGGCCGCGGCGGCATCCTTCGCCGCCTGCGCATCCGCCCGCCGGCTCTCGTCCCGCCCACCGAACCACCGCCGGGATGCCGTTGCCACAATCCCTCTCCCGTACCGCGTCCGCCATGCCCCGCTCCATTCTCCCCTACGGGAACGCGTTTGCGCCGGGGGTGCGCCCTCCATGTACTCTGTCCACTCGTCCACGGGTGCGTAGCTCAGGGGTAGAGCGCTGCTCTTACAAAGCAGATGTCGGCGGTTCGAAACCGTCCGCGCCCACCAGCACGAAGGCCCCCCGCCGATCATGGCGGGGGGCCTTCGGCATCCGGATCCGACGGGGACGGGGCGGCGCGTGGAGGTCGTCGAGCGTGAGGTGACGGAGCCCTGGGAAGGCGTGGTCGTGGCTCCCGTGCGGGGTGGGGAGGTCGGCGTTCTGGTGCTGGCCGGGTCCAGTGGGCGCATCGAGCGGGAGCGGGCGCGGATCCTCGCCCGGCAGGGTTTCACGGCCTTGGCGATCCGCTGGTTCGGCGGGCCGGGACAGCCTCCGGGGATCTGTGAGGTCCCCTTGGAGACCTTCACCGCCGGTGTCGACCACCTCCGGCGGGGCGGGTCGCGACGCATCGGGATCCTCGGCAGTTCCAAGGGGGCCGAGGCGGCAACGCTCACGGCGGTGCACGACCCGCGCGTCGATGTCGTCATCGCGCTGTCGCCCACCTCCCGGGTGTGGTGCAACGTCGGCCCCGGCCTCGACGGAGCCCACCATCCGTACCGTTCCTCCTGGACCTGGCGGGGGCGGCCGCTGCCCTTCGTCCCGATGGACGACGCCTGGACGCCCACGGAGCCGGGCACGGGCCCGGTCGCCATCCGCGGATGGTACGAACGCAGCGAGCGGACCTACGCCCACCTGTTGGCGCCGGCCGAGATCCCGGTGGAGGCGGCCGGAGCCGACCTGCTGCTGGTCGCGGGCGGGGACGACGCGATGTGGCCGTCGCTCCCGTTCGCCGAAGACCTCGCCCGGCGGCGGCGCGCGGCCGGCGCTCCCGTGCGTCTCATCACCCGCCACGACGCCGGCCACCGGCCACGCCTCCCCGGTGAGGGCCCCGCACCGGCGTCGCCCCGCTTCCTGTACGGAGGGACACCCGAAGCCGACGCGCTCCTCGGCGAAGCCGCCTGGCCCCACATCCTGGAGGCCCTCCGCGCCGGCCGCTGAATCGACGTCACCCTCACGCGGCCCGATGGCCCGCGACGGGGATCAGCGGTTCGTGGTGGTGCCAAACGAGGTAGCGGTCCTCGCGGCGTAGTTCGGCCGAGCTCCATTCGGCGCGCATGACGCCCCGCTCCATCGAGCACGCGTACGCCACGATGACCAGCCGCAGCTCCGGCGGGAGCAGGGCGAAGGGCACGGGCGCACGCCCCGCGCATCCGCTCCGGGGTCTTGGCGGTGGGGGTGGGGCGTGGGAAGGTCGGGGGATGGGGGAGTGGGGTGCGGGGCTGGGCGGGTTGGTCGCGGTGCTCGTCGCCGGGGCGGCGTACGTCGTGCTGGAGCGGCGGGCCGGGCAGGCGTTCGAGCGGCGGCGGCAGGCCGAACGGGAGCGGTTGCTGGCACTGCTGCCGGGGCCCGGGGCGGAGGCGGGCGATCCGAAGTACGCCGACGTCGGTGGTGTGCCGCATCCCGGTCACCGGCCCACGGGGTCGGAGGACGACTTCACGACCCTCCTCGTCGAGTACTACGCCTACGGCCTCACCCAGGCCCGCAGCAGCTTCCTGACCAGCCAGCGCTTCGCCGGCGCCGGGGCGGTGATCCTCCTGGGCGGGGTGGCGCTGGCGGTGTGGAAGGCCGAGAGCAGCGGCGACCTGTACCTCGGGGTCGTCACCAGCTCCGTCGGACTCGTCGTCACCCTCATCGGGCAGCTCTTCCACCGCAGGGCCGACGTCGCGCTGCGCCACATGGCCGGGCAGACGGCCTCGCTGCGCGACGACCGCCGGTCGGCGGAGTCGATGGCGCAAGCGGTCCGGCTGCTGGACGAGGTCGCCGATCCCGAGCTGCGCGGACGGCTCCAGGCCGGACTGATCATGAAACTGTCCGGTGCCGAACTGCCGGAGCGGGGCCGAGCCGCCGGGTAGCGGAGCCATAGTGGAGATATGTGCCGTTCCATTAAGACCCTGCGCCCGCCCGCCATCCCCGAGAAGGCCACGGAGGAGGAGATCCGCGCCGCCGCCCTCCAGTACGTGCGCAAGGTGTCCGGGTTCCGGGCGCCCGCCGCACACAACCGGGAGGTCTTCGACGCCGCCGTGGACGCCATCGCCGAAGCGACGGCGGCGCTCCTCGACGGCGTGCACGTACGGGGCCGGGAGCCGGTCGCCCAGGCCCGGTGACCGGATCCGGTGAATGGATCCGGTGAGCAGACCCGGTACCGGAGACCGGCAGGCGTGTCGTAGACCGTCAGACGTGCGGCTCCCTGCGCCGGCGCAGCACCCACAGCCCCGCGCCCAGCGCGCCCGCCACGAGCGCGCCGCCGATGGCGACCGGACCCGTACTCATCGAGTCCACGCTGCCGCCCAGCCCGCCACGGGCGGCGCCGAGCCCGACGGTCAACGTCACCGTGACCCGCTCGCCACCGGTTCCCCCACACTCGAACGTGACGGGGTGCGAACCGGTGGCGACGCTGCCGAAGACGATGGCACTGCCGGACAGTCGGGTGGCCTGGGCGTTGCCGGGCGCCAACTGCACGTCCCCGAACGCGGGCGAGGACGCCCTCGCGGTCCGGGCGCCGCAGCCCGTCACACTGAGGTTGACCCGGCTTCCAGGGGCGGCGACACCGGGTGATACGGACGCGGACGCGTTGGCGTGGGCGAGGGTCGCGGGCATGACGGCGGTGACGACCAGCGCCGCGGCAGCGGCCCCCGTCAGGCGGTACCGCTTACGGGTAGCGGGCATGGAGTGAACTCCTCGGGCTCCTCGAACGGCGCGGCCAGGACACGGGCATGACGCGGAATGCGGTCGCGCTCCCTGCCCAGGACGCTAGGAGCCCGCCCCGCACCCGGCGATCTCAGCCGGGTGAACGGGTGACCGACTGCCCCGACCGGCCTACATCCGGCCCCACGGGAGGGTCGTGCGAGCGCGGCAGGAGAGCCGTACGAATCCGCTGCGAGTGCCGTCCGAAGGAGACGCCCTACGCCGCCGGGGCCGCCGACGGGACCGGACGGCGCAGCAGGAACACCGCGAGGGAGCCCGCCGCGAACAAGGCGATGACGGACACCGCCGTACCCAGCCAGGCCGCACCCAGCCACTGCGTGCCGAAGTATCCCAACGCGACGCTGTAGCCGGCCCACGCCATGCCCGCCAGCACCGACCACGGCAGGAACTCCCGCACCTCCCGCTGCGTCTTGCCCGCACCCAGCGACACCACCGAACGACCCGCCGGCGCGAAGCGGGCGATCACCACCAGAGCCCCGCCGCCACGCGCCAGCGCCACGCCCAACCGCTCGTGGGCCCGGGTCAACCGGCGCGAGCGGGCGATCGCCCGGTCCAGCCGGGCACCACCGCGCCGGGCCAGCCGGAACGCGGCCATGTCACCCAGCACCGAAGCCGTCGTCGCGATCACCAGCAGCGCCATGATGTCCGGCACCCGCGCCGGCACCGGCGTCGGCGAACCCGCGGCCCCGGCCGCCGCCGCGGCGGCGGCCGACGTGATCACCAGGACACCGCTCGGCAACACCGGCACGAACACGTCCAGCACGACGGACACCGCCACCACGACATAGATCCAGGGGGTCGTGGTCAGCGAACCCAGAGTCTCAAGCAAAGCGGGACTCCCCAGTCCGAAGCGCCGCGTCGTCGCGGGGAGCGGCAGGGGCGGCTGACAGCCATACAGCGTACGCCCGACGCCACCACCCCCGAGCCCCGGGGCAGCCGGTCCGTCAGCCTCCGCGCACAGCACGCCACACCCGGCCGCCGACACCAGCGCCCAAGCCCGGTCACACCACCGCCGGCCACTTTGCCCCGGTCCGGCCGTACGCGTTACTCCGGTTCGGTGAGCCGCCGCTCCAGCACCGTCACCAGCCGGGCCCCCGAGCCGCCCGAACGGGCCTGGTCCAGCCAGAGCCGCGCCGTCCGCCCCGCCAACGCCAGCGTCATCAGCTGGTTGCCGAACCACGGTCCGCCCGTACGCCGCCAACTCAACGGCGGTCGGCCCGTGCGACCGTGCCGGGAGAAGGCCCGCCCCAGCCACCGCCCCACCCGGGACCACCCCAGACGAAAGCCCCATTTCACCGCCAGGTGGATCGAGTTGTGGACCGGCGAGCAGGTCAACTGGAACACCCGCGACGTGCTCGGTATTCGGGGCTCGGCAACATACGCGTGATGCACGTCCCCGGACAGGACCATGACGCTCGCCGGAGCCCTCGGACCCGTCCCCACCTCCTCGATCAGATCACTCAACGCCGCGAACGAGCCCGGGAACGCCGCCCAGTGCTCCAGATCCGCGCGCCGACGCAGGTCCTCCCCGATCCGCGCCCACCGCGGCCCCCGCTCCCCACGGCACAGCGCCGCGTTCCACACCTCCGCGTCATGGATCAGCGGCGGCATCAGCCACGGCAGCGACGACCCGATCAGCAGATGGTCGTAACCCCCGTGCCCGGCCAGGGCGTTCTCCCGGAGCCATTGGTGCTCCGCCGGATCCAGCATCGCCCGCCCGTCCTCGGCCAGCACCCGAGCCGCCCGGGTGTCCACCATCAGCAGGCGCGAACGGCCGAAGTCCCGCCGATAGCTCCACCGCACCGAACCGGGATCCGCGTCCGCGCGAGCGGCGAAGGCGCGCAATGCCTCCGTACCGTCCGGGGAGGCCCGTACCGCCCCGTACAACTCGTCGGCCGCGAGCTCGGCGGGCGAGAGATTGCCGAGGTGCTGGTACACCCAGTACGACATCAGCCCGCTGAGCACCCGCTCCCGCCACCAAGGCGTCGCCCGCATCCCCGCCAGCCATGCCTCGCTGGTGTTCCAGTCGTCCACGACATCGTGGTCATCGAATATCTGCAGGCTGGGCACCGTGGACAGCAGCCAGCGGATCTCCGGGTCCAGCCAGGACTCGTAGTAGAGCCGGGTGTACTCCTCGTAGTCCGCGACCTGGGCACCCGGAGCCTCCCGCAGGTCCCGACGGGCCGCGAGCCACCGCCGGGTCTCCCGCGACAACTGGTCGGCGTACACCTGATCGCCCAGCAGGAGCAGCACATCCGGCCGAACCGCCTCCGGTTCGGCGGCCAGCCGCGCCGCGAGGGTGTCGAGCGCGTCGGGTCCGTGCGGCCCGCGCCGGCCGGCCGGTGGCGCCGCCTGCCGGCAGGACCCGAACGTCAACCGCAGCTCCGGCGCCGCCCGGCCGGGGCCGGTGACGGCGGGCATGGTGATGGTGCTCGACGGGAACCCGCTGCCGGACAGCGGCCACACGCGGACGCCGTCGAGCAGCACCTCGTACGTCGTGGTCGTCCCCGGGGTCAGGCCCGTCACCGGGACCAACGCGTAGTGGTGGCCGGCTATCTGGAACGTGCGCACGCTCCCGGCGGCGCCGTCCGCACACCGCACCTCCGCGGTGCACGGGCGGTCGGTCTCGACCCACACCGTGGCGCAGGCGCCGCGGTCCCAGTCGACGTAACGCAGCAGCGGCCCCAGACGCAGTCCGGCCATCGAACTCCCCCTCCTTCGCATCCCCTTCGATCACGGTACGGGGTGGAGGGGGCGCCTGACCTCCCCCTGGTGGGGGAGAAAGATCGCCGTCCGCTTCCGGGCGACGGGGGGTGACCGGGGACGGCGCTGGGGGAGGGCGACGGGGATGCGGGGGATGTGGTGGGGCCGCTGTCAGCAGCCGTTGAGGATGTCGACCAGGGCCGTCTTCTCGCCCGAGTTCATGCTCAGACCCCAGTACTGCTTCACGCCGACCCACATCCGGGCGTACGTACAGCGGTAGGCGGTCCGCGGCGGGAGCCACGTGCCGGGGTCCTGGTCGCCCTTGGACTGGTTGACGTTGTCGGTGACCGCGATGAGTTGCGGCCGGGTGAGGTCGTTCGCGAACTGTTGGCGCTTGGCGGTGGTCCAGGACGAGGCGCCCGAGCGCCACGCTTCCGCGAGCGGTACCACGTGGTCGATGTCGACGTCGGAGGCGGCGGTCCAGGTGGCGCCGTCGTACTCGGAGTACCAGCTTCCGCTGACCGCCGCGCAAGAGGAGGAGACGACCACCCCCGAGCCGTCGCGCTTGAGGACGGTCTCCCGGGTGTCGCAGGTGCCGGAGACCGTGCTCCAGTGCGGGAAGAGGGTGCGGCTGTAGCCGCTGAGGGAACCTTCCGCCACCGGGGTCACCGTGGCCAGGTACGAGCGGGCCGCCGCGGCGCTGATGGGTGCGGGCGGGGCCGCCTGGGCCGCGGGCGCGCAGACGAGCGAGGTGAGGGCGGCGAGCGCGGCGGCCGAGGAGAGAACGCCGATCCGGCCGGTTCGACGCGCGTAGACGGAAGGTATGAGCGCCATGGGGGCTCCTTGATGCGGGGGGCGGGGGCCGTGCGACCCCGGCGGGTCGCGGCCATGGTGGCGGCGCCAGGTGTCCGACGGGTGGGCGCCAGGTGACAGCGTGCAGACATGAGCACGTCACATCAAGGCGTCCAAGGCGCCTGCTTCGCAGGGGACTTGGGATGGTGCCCGAAACAGCCGGGCGGGGTGGGGTCAACGTCACATTCCGGACGCCGCACCCGTCGGCGGGCATCGCGTACCCTGGAGGAGCAGAAGGGGAGTAGCTCTTCGCCGGACCGTCGACATACTGCTGGGTCAAACCAGCCGGCGCCCGGAGGCAGACCGCGTCGGCGGTCGGCCAGCGAGACCTTCGGCCGCAGTGTCCTGGCGCCACGCACTTCGCGTGGCAACCTATCCGGGGTGCCGCCGAGCCGAAGCGACCCCGATACATCCCAGGTCTCTCGGTGCCGACGGCGTCCTGCCCGACCGATTGAGGTTCTGCCCCCGTGTTCAGCTTCAGCGTCACGGCGATCGCCTTCGGCGTCGTCTTCCTCGCCGAACTCCCCGACAAGACGGCCCTGGCCGGACTGATGCTCGGCACCCGCTACCGCGCGTCCTACGTCTTCGCGGGCGTCGCCGCCGCCTTCGCCCTGCACGTCGGGCTCGCCATCGCGGCCGGCAGCGTGCTCACACTGCTCCCGCACCGACTGGTACAAGCCGTCGTGGGCGTCCTCTTCCTCGCGGGTGCGGCCATGCTGCTGTGGAAGAAGGGTGACGACGAGGAAGAGGTCAAGCCGCCCGCCGACCAGTCCTTTTGGAGGGTGTCGGGAGCCGGCTTCATGCTGATCCTGGTGGCGGAGTTCGGTGACCTGACCCAGATCATGACCGCGAACCTCGCCGCCCGGTACGACAACCCCGTCTCGGTCGGCGTCGGAGCCGTGCTCGCCCTGTGGGCGGTCGCCGGCATCGGCATCCTGGGCGGGCGCACGCTCATGAAGTACGTGCCGCTGAGGCTGATCACCAAGGTGGCGGCGGCCGTGATGGCGGCGTTGGCCGGGTTCTCGCTGTACGAGGCGATCGTGGGCTGAGGCGGCGCGGGCGCGTGCGGTGCGTGCTCGTGCGGGCGTCCGTGCGTGCGGGCCTGTGCGTAGGGGCGCCGGCACGCGCGTGGTGGCGCCGGGTCCGGGCTGTGCGGGTGGCTGTCCTGGCCCCACGCCGTGGCGTCACGCCCGCCCGGCCGGCCGGACGGGCTATGACGTCGCGCCGGGCCGGTGAGGTCAGGCAGGAGTGGTGAGCGTGAGCCGGAGGATTCCGTCCGGTGTGGAGTCGACGCGCACCGACCGCAGGTCGGGGACGAGGGCGGTCGGAGTGTGCGCGGCCGCGCGCGGGCCGATGCCGACCACACGCATATCGGCGGCCTGACCTGCGGCGATACCGGCGGCGGAGTCCTCGAACACGATGCAGTCGGCCGGGTCTACCCCCAGTTCGGCGGCGCCCTTCAGGAACCCCTCGGGGTCGGGCTTGCTCGCGCCGACCGACTCGGCGGTCACCCGTACGCGCGGCATCGGCAGCCCGGCCGCCGTCATGCGGGCGCCGGCCAGAGTGGCATCGGCGGAGGTGACCAGGGCGTGCGGCAGGTCGGCGATCGCCGCCATGAACTCCGGGGCCCCCTCGATCGGCACCACGCCGCCGGTGTCGGCCGTCTCGCGGGCGAGCATCTCGGCGTTCTCGGCGTGGTTCTGCTCCATCGGGCGCTCGGGCAACAGGATCGCCATCGTGGCGTACCCCTGGCGGCCGTGCACGACCTTGAGCGCCTCCTGCGGGTCGAGGCCGTGGGCCACCGCCCACTCGCGCCAGCACCGCTCGACCACCGCGTCGGAGTTGACGAGTGTGCCGTCCATATCCAGGAGCAGGGCCTTGGCGGTGAGGACGACGGTGGTACGGGCGGTGGTGCTGGCCGACATCGGCGGGGCTCCAGACACGGGGATAAAAGAGAACAAGTGGTTCCGTCCACCGGTCAGGGGATGTGGACGGAACCACTTTGTTCCTTCACTATACAAAACCGGGACGGGTTCGCGCCACCACGGACACGGCGCGCAGTCGAGCCGTAGGCGCGTCGGTGCGCGACGAGGGGCTGGGCGCCGTGTGGGTGAGGCGAGGGACGCCGTGGTCGCTTCCGGCGCAGCGCCGGAAGGCGCCGGGGCGATCGTGAATCGGCAGGCGGTCTCCCGGCCGCCACCGTCGCGCCCGCCTTCCGGAGCGGGCGGAGCAGCCGTCGGACTTCGCGGCCCCGTACGTGCTCCCGCCCGCGGCACGGACGCGTCCAACCGGCCGGCGGCCGACTTCGAGGCAGCCGGGAGCGGGGTCGAGACCACCGCGCGCGACGAGGTGATCGCCGCCGATTCCGATTCGTGGCCGCGCGTTCGGCGGAGCGGAGTACCACGGGCCCTTCCGATACCGGCGGCCGGTCGGTGCGCCATGGGTTCACGGACGCGGACATCGCGGAGCTCGCCTCCGCCCGGGAGCGGTGCACCGGTCGCGGGACTCCGCCTCCGCCCGGGAGTGGTGCACACCGGTCGCGGGACTCCGCCTCCGGCGGGGCAGGCGGCTCAGCCTTCCAGGGCCTTGCGGGTCGCGGGGCCGTAGACGCCCCAGGGGTCCGCGGTGATGTCGTTGTACCACTGGAACTCCGACACGGCGTCTTCCGTGGACTTGCCGAACTTGCCGTCCGGCCTACCGCGAAAGAGGCCCTGCCCGGCCAGGAGTTGCTGGAGCTTCTTCACCTCCGGGCCGGAATCGCCGTAGCGCAGGGTCGGACCCTGGGCGGCAGGCGGAGGCGGCGGCGCGGCGCTGGTACGGCTCGGGGTCGGCGAAGGGGTGCGCGACGGGGCCGTCGAGGAACGGGACGCGCCCGGCGACGCGGACGGCGACGCCGAACGGGATGCGCTGGGCGACGGCGAAGCCGAGGCGGACGCCGAAGCGGACGGGCCGGCCGGCGCGCTGGACGGACCCTGCGACGGACCGGCCGGGGCTATGCCCACCGCCGGAGCCGAAGGCTTGGCGTCGAGGAGCGTCGCCTCACCCGACCCGGAACCGCCGGACACGCCGACCGCCACCGCCACACCGCCGAGGGCGACGACGGCGGCGGCGCCGGCGAGTAGCAGGGGCAGCTTTCGCCGCTTCTCGGGACCCCCGCCCCCACCCTCCCCTCCCGCTGTGACGTTCATAGTGCCCGGCCACGGTCCCGGCCCTGGCCCCGGTCCCGGCGCCGGGACCGCGCGGAGGGGGACCGTGTGGTCCGGCCAGGGCTGCGCCGCCGGAGCTACGGGGGTGCCGTACGCCGGGGTGTCCTGGCTCGCATCGGGGGCGGGCGGGACCGGGGGCAGCAGCTGCGTCGCGTCGGTGTCGACGTCGGCGGGCGCGCCGGGCCGTGCCACCGCGCCCAGGACCGGCTGTGGGGACGGCCCGGTGTCACCCGCCTGGCCGGTTTCGGACAGGCTGACGTACGGACGGATGCGCAGGGGGTCGAAACCCGCCGTCGGAGCACACCCGCAGCCGGCGCCCGGGGCGCCGCAATCTGGACAGCGCTCAGCGCTCACTGGAAACCCTCCCTGGCCAATGCCAGCGATTATGCAGACCCGCCAGGCCGCACCCAACCTCCCGAGAGGCCATAACCGGACACACCGCTCAGGATGGAGATGTTGATCCCGCCCGAGGGGGCTCGACGAGGGAGACGAGCCGTCCGCGCGACCGACGGCCGGCCTTCCCGACGCCCGAGGGGCCCGACACGTACGGAGGAGCCGATGGCACAGGAAGTGACCACGTCGGCCGTGGGCCCCCGCCCGGGCTCGGAGCACACCTCCCGGGAGGTGCTCGTCGCCATCGGCGCGCTGCTCCTCGGCCTGCTCCTCGCGGCGCTCGACCAGACCATCGTCTCCACCGCCCTGCCGACCATCGTCAGCGAGCTCGGCGGCATGGAGCACCTGTCCTGGGTCGTCACCGCCTATATGCTCGCCTCCACCGCCGCCACTCCGCTGTGGGGCAAGCTCGGTGACCAGTACGGACGCAAGAAGCTGTACCAGGGCGCCATCGTCATCTTCCTCATCGGGTCGGCACTGTGCGGGCTGGCCCAGAACATGCCGCAGCTCATCGCCTTCCGGGCCCTGCAAGGCCTGGGCGGCGGCGGGCTGATGGTGCTGTCCATGGCGATCGTCGGCGACATCGTCACACCCCGCGAACGCGGCAAGTACCAGGGCCTCTTCGGTGCGGTCTTCGGCGCCACCAGCGTCCTCGGCCCGCTGCTGGGCGGCCTGTTCGTGGACCACCTGTCCTGGCGCTGGGTCTTCTACATCAACCTCCCCATCGGTCTCGTCGCGCTCGTGGTCATCGCGGCCGCACTGCACATCCCGAGGCGCTCCTCGAAGCACACCATCGACTACCTCGGCACCTTCCTCATCGCCTCCGTCGCCACCTGCCTCGTGCTCGTCGCCTCGCTCGGCGGCACCACCTGGGCATGGGGCTCGGCTCAGATCATCGGTCTCCTGGTGCTGGGCGCCGTGCTGCTCGTCGCCTTCATCGCCGTGGAACGGCGGGCCGCCGAACCCGTCCTGCCGCTGGGACTGTTCAAGATCCGCACCTTCACCCTCTGCTCGGTGATCAGCTTCGTCATCGGTTTCGCGATGTTCGGGGCGATGGTCTACCTGCCGACCTTCCTCCAGGTCGTCCGGGGCGTCTCACCGACGTTGTCCGGCGTCCATATGCTGCCGATGGTGTTCGGTCTGCTGATCTCCTCCACCGCCTCCGGCCAGGTCGTCAGCCGCACCGGCCGCTGGAAGGTCTTCCCGATCGCGGGCACCGCCGTCACCACCGTCGGGCTGCTGCTCCTGCACCAGTTGGAGCGCACCAGTTCCGACCTGGTCATGAGCGTCTACTTCTTCGTCTTCGGCGCCGGCCTAGGCCTGGTCATGCAGGTGTTGGTCCTGGTGGTGCAGAACTCGGTCCGCTACGAGGACCTGGGCGTCGCGACCTCGGGTGCCACCTTCTTCCGCTCCATCGGCGCCTCCTTCGGCGTGGCCATCTTCGGCACGATCTTCAACAGTCTGCTGGGCGACAAACTCTCCGCCACCCTCACCGGGGTGCCCCTGCCGCCCGGGGTGAGCGTGAACGGCCTGGAGGCCGACCCGCGGGCGATCGCGATGCTGCCCTCCGATCTGCGGCCACGCGTGCTCGACGCCTACTCGTCCGCGATCACCGACGTGTTCCTCTACGCCGTGCCCGTGGTCCTCGTCGCCTTCGTCGTCGCCTGGTTCCTCAAGGAGGACAAGCTGCGCGGTTCGGTCACCGCACCGGACGCGAGCGAGACCCTCGCCACCAACCCCGTCGAGCGCTCATCCCGAGACGAGGTGGCCCGGGCGCTGTCGGTGCTCGGGAGCCGCGAGGGCCGCCGCCACGTCTACGAGAAGATCACCGCGAAGGCCGGCTTCGATCTGCTGCCCGCCGCGAGCTGGATGCTGTTGCGGATCAACAGGTACGGATCGGTGGAGCCCGCGATGCTCGCGGAACGCACCACCGTGCCCATCAAGACCATCACGGAGGCGGCCCGTCAGATCGAGGAGCGCGGGCTCGCCGTCCGCGACGGCCTGCCGCTGGTCCTGACCGAACCCGGCCGCGAGGCGGCGGCCAGGCTGTCCCGCGCCCGCCAGGAGTCCCTCGCCGAGCTGCTCGGTGATTGGTGGGGCCCCGACCGGCCGACCGACTTGGCCGACCTGCTCAAGGAACTCAACGACGAACTCTGCGGCTCCGACTCCGAGGAGCCCTACGACACCTCCCCGCGCCGCGACCACTCCAACCACTGACCGGCCCGATCGCGCCCGGCGCCGGCGTGGTGCCGACCCGTCCCCGGCGGGAGCAGCGGTCAGCCGGGCAGGGCGGCCGGGATCCGCTTCTCGAACCAGTGCTCCGCGTACGGGCCGGAGTTGTAGGCGGGTATCTCCGCGTAACCCTGGCGCGCGTACAAGCGGCGGGCCTCCACCAGATCGGAACGGGTGTCCAGGCGGACGCGCTCCGCCCCCAGGTCCCGAGCCGCGTCCTCAAGAGCCCCCAGGAGGGCCGCCCCGCCGCCGGTACCCCGGGCGCGGGGGTCGACGTACACCCTCGTGAGCTCGGCGGTCGTCGCGTCGAGGAGGCGTATGCCGCCGCAGGACAGGGGCCGGCCGTCGTACCGGCCGACCACGAAACAGCCCGTCGGCGCGGCGAGCCCGTCGGCCGGGTCGTCACGCAGACCCTCGTCGATCTCGGCCTCGCTGACGGGCCTGCGCCAGTACCGGCCGGCGACCTCGGCGTAGTAGGCGCGCCGCAGGGCGGTGGCGTCGGGAGAGGTGAACGGTTCGGGGGCGACCGTCCAGGTGCCCTCGGCGGTGATCTGTTCGCTGGTCATGGAGTCATTCTGGGGCGGCTGCCGGATGGCCGCGTTGGAATATCCACAGGGACGGACCGATGATGTGAAAAGGGGTAAATCGCTTCGATAAAGAGGATGTGGGCGCCATGTCCGAACACCCTGACGCGGCCTTGGTCCGCCGTGGCTACGAGGCCTTCAACAAGGGCGACATGGAGACGCTCGGCTCCCTCCTGACGGCCGACGTCATCCACCACATGCCCGGCGACAACCCGCTCTCCGGACACCACAAGGGCCGCCAAGCCGTCCTCGACCTCTACCGGGCCTTCGCCAAGGAGACCGACGGCACCATGCGGGTCGAGCTGCACTCCGTGCTCGTCGACGGCCGCGGCCACGCGATGGCCTTCCACACCACCCGCGCCGACCGGGCCGACCGCGGGATCGAGATCCACCAGGGCATCTTCTTCACCATCGTCGGCGGCAAGGTCAGCGACATGGACCAGTGCACCCAGGACATCGACGAGGAGAACACCTTCTGGGGCTGAACCCGCTCGTCTCATCGAGAGGCGCCCCGGCGGCCGTCACCCGCCGGCCGCCGGAGCGTGGGGCTCAGCCCTGCGGCTTGGGCGCCGCCTGCTGCACGACCTCGAACGACCACACCGACGACCCCGACGCCGCGGGCTTCGGCCGCTCCCCGCCCGCACCGCCGGCGCCACCCTGGTGTGCCGCCTTCATCGGGCCCTCCATCCACGCCTGGAAGTCCTCCTCCGAACGCCACCGCGTGTAGACGAGGTACTGGTCCGTGCCCTCCACCGGACGCAGCAACTCGAACCACTCGAACCCGTCCGAACCCTCCACGGCCCCCGCCCGCGAGGCGAAACGCCGCTCCAGCACCTCCCGCTGTTCGGCGGGAACGGTCAGCGCGTTGATCTTCACGATGCTCATGCCCGCCATCCTAGGGATCGCGCGCGGGATATCGTCGTCCCCAGGTAATCAAGTGGTGCATGAAGCGCGGCAGCCAGGCGAAGTCGGGGTTGCGGTCAACAGGGCGGGAGGCCGGCGAGGCGTGGCTAACGCGGCGGAGCACAGGGGTGGACCCGGACATGCCGGGGTCATAGGCGATGGCGGAAGGCTCGGGGCGGCGCGCCTCTTGCTGTGGGCGCTGGCGGCGGTGCTCGCCGTCAGACAGGCCGCCGTCGTGCTGCGCGTCCCGCCCGGGCAGTGGCTCAGCGCCTTCCACCTCCCCGGCAGTCTGCCCGGCTCGCTCTACGACAGCGGTTCCGGCCAGTTCACCGGCACGCCCTTCGCCGGGCTCGTCCTCAAGCCGTTCGTCGGTTTCGCGGCGCCCTCGCTGGAGGTGGCGTGGACCTGCGTCACCCTCCTGTTCGTCGCCGCGATCGGACTGGTGGCCGCTCGCGCGCTGGCCGACCCCGTACCGCGCCGCACCGCGCTCTTGGCCGCGCCCGTCCTGGTCGCGCTGATGATGGTCTCGCTGCCCGTCCGCGAGGCCGCCTCGCCCGGGCAGACCGCGGTGCTGCCGGTCCTGCTGGTGCTGCTCGCCGTCTTCCGGGTGCCCGCCGAGCGCCCCGCCGGGTTCCTCGTCGGCCTCGCCGCCGCGCTGCAGCCCGGGCTGCTGCTGTTCGCGCCGTTGCTGTGGCTCACCGGCCGCCGCGCCGGGGCCCGGGCCGCCGCCGTGACCTTCGCCGGCGCGACCGCGCTGTCCTGGGCGTCCCTGCCGCGCGACTCGTGGACGTACTGGGTGCGCGACGTCGCGGGCACCGGCCTCGGCGGAGCCCCCGACGGCCTCGCCAACCAGTCCCTGCACGGCGCGCTGCTGCGGCTCGGCCTGAGCGGTCCCGGCGAGATCGTCCTCTACGCCGCCCTCGCCGCCGCCGTCACCTGGATCGGCCTGCGCCGCGCGGCCCGCTACGCCCGCGACGGGCAACTGCTGCTCGCCGCCGCGATCACCGGCTGCGTGGCGGTCGCCGTCTCCCCGGCCGGCTGGCGCCACCAACTGCTGTGGGTGCTGCTCGCGGTCGCCGGCAAGGTCGGCAAGCGGGCCGCCGACCGCACCGTGTGGCCGGTCGCCGTGGTCCTGGCCATGACGCTGTCCGCCGACGTGCTGCTGCCGAACCTCGCCGCGCTGGCCCCCGTACGCGACAACGTGCTGCTGCTGACAGCGCTGGCCGCGGCCTGCGCCGTACCGTTCCTGCCGCGGTCGTCCCCGTACTGGCGCGACCCCGTCCCGACGGCCTACGGGCGCCCTGCGGCCGCCCGCTGGTCACGCGTGCCGTTGACGCCGTTCTGGCGGCGCGTCCTGTCGCGCCCCAACCTGTTGCTGGAGCTGCTGCTGATACGGGTGGGGTACTCGCTGTACTCGCACATCCGCGCCGCCGCACCCACCAGCCGCAGCCTCGCCGAGAGCAACGGCAGCCTCATCCACGGCGCGGAGGAGGCGCTCGGCATCGACATCGAGCACGCCGTGAACCACGCCGTCGTCAACGCGCCCCCGGTGAAGGCGTTCTTCAACTTCTATTACACGTCCTTCCACTTCGTGGTCCCGCTGACCATCCTGGCCGTCCTGTACTGGCGCCGCCCCGGCGACTACCGCTGGGCGCGCGCCTCGCTCGGCCTGGCCACGGTCCTCGCGCTCGTCGGCTTCTGGCTGTTCCCGCTCGCGCCGCCGCGCCTGATGCCCGACCTCGGGTTCGTCGACACGGTGCACGGCGTGCAGGACCTGGCGCACCCCCAGTACGGGGCGATGACCGCCATCTCCAACCAGTACGCGGCGATGCCCTCCCTGCACTTCGGCTGGTCGCTGTGGTGCGGGATCGTCATCATCGTGCTCGCGCCCAAGACCTGGCAGAAGCTGCTGGGCGCGCTGCACCCGCTGATCACGGTGTGCGCGATCGTCGCCACCGCCAACCACTGGGTGCTCGACGCGGTGGGCGGCGCCCTCGTCGTCGGCGCCGGGTTCGGGCTGGTCTACGTACTGTCCGGGCCGCGCGGCGCGTCGGCGCCGGCCGAGGTGGGCCTGACGATGCCGCGTCCGCGCACGCCGGAGCGGGTGGGCAGCGCGAGCCCCTCGGGGGAGCGCACCAGCGCCTGACCGCGGCGCCGGCGTACGCGGGTACGGGCAGGCGGTGGGCGCGCGGACCGAAGGGGTGCCGGAGCGGCGATCGGGCCGTTCCGGCACCCCTTCGTGGATCGCCGCGTCCGTCCAGGATGGGGCCGCGGGCCGGCCCTGCCAGTCGGGACGCCCTACTGCCGCCCGTCCGGCGGGAGATGGGCCACCACCAGCGCGATGGCCGCCTCGGCGGTGTCGGTCTCGCCGAGGAGCTGCGCCGCACGCGGGCCGCGCACCCGGAACCGGCCGTCGGGCAGCGGCTCGACCGCCGGCACGTCCACGTTGAACGGCGGGCTGGTACGGGAGCTGAACCACAAGGTCCACTGTTTGGTGAACGGGTACAGCCGGCGCAGCCCCGGCTCGGCGGAGGCAGCCGCCAGCAGCGACAGAACGCCCTGGCTCAGCGTCTTGGACTCGGCCCGGTCCCGTACCAGCCGCCACGTCAAGGGCATGCGCTGCCAGCGGGCCTCCACCGCGTCGGCGGCCCCGCGTTCCTCCTGAAGGTTCATCCGCGCAGTGTGCTGCCCCGGCGCCGCCAGGACAACGGTTTCGCAGGTCACGAACCGGTAGAGCGCGGTGTCAGGCGCGGCCGTGGCCGACCCGGAGCTCCTTGATGCCGTTGAGCCAGGCGGCGCGCAGCCGGCGCGGGCCCTGCGCGGCGAGACGCAGATCGGGCAGGGTGTCGGCGAGCGCGTTGAAGATGAGGTCGATCTCCATGACGGCGAGGGACTTGCCGAGGCAGAAGTGCGGGCCGCCGCCGCCGAACCCGAGGTGCGGGTTGGGGTCGCGGGTGATGTCGAAGACGTCCGGGTTCTCGAACACCTCGGGGTCGTGGTTGGCGGAGGAGTAGAACAGACCCACCCGGTCACCGGCCTTGATCTTCTGGCCGCCCAGTTCGGTGTCCTGGGTGGCGGTGCGCTGGAAGGACACCACCGGGGTGGCCCAGCGCACGATCTCCTCCGCCGTGGTGGAGGGGCGGGTCGCCTTGTAGAGCTCCCACTGCTCGGGATGGGTGAGGAAGGCGTGCATGCCGTGGCTGATGGCGTTGCGCGTGGTCTCGTTGCCCGCGACCGCCAGCAGCAGCACGAAGAAGCCGAACTCGTCGGAGCCCAGGTTGCCCTGACCCTCGGCGGCCACCAACTGGGTCACGATGTCCTTGGCCGGGCACTCCTTGCGGGCGGCGGAGAGGTTCATGGCGTAGCCGATGAGTTCCATCGCCGCGTTGGCGCCGACCTCCTCGGTGATCGCGTACTCCGGGTCGTCGTAGGCGATCATCTTGTTCGACCAGTCGAAGATGCGCGAGCGGTCCTCCTGTGGCACGCCGATCAGCTCGGCGATGGCCTGGAGGGGCAGTTCGCAGGCGACCTGGGTGACGAAGTCGAAGCTGCCGTCGGCGGAGGCGGTCAGCGCCTCCTCGACGATCGTCCGCGCCCGCTGGCGCAGGGCCTGTTCCAGGCCGCGGATCGCCCGCGGTGTGAAACCGCGCTGCACGATCTGGCGTACCCGCGTGTGTTCCGGCGGGTCCATGTTCAGCATGATGAGGCGCTGGGCATCAATGGCATCACGCGGGATGTGTTCGTTGAAGCGGATGATCGCCGTGTTGAGCGTCGAGGAGAACAGCTCGGGGTGCGTGGAGACGTACTTGACGTCCGCGTGCCGGGTGACGGCCCAGTACCCCTCGTCGTCAAAACCGGTCACGCCCCGCCGCTGGGCGCACCACCAGACGGGCGCCGTCTGCCGCAGCCGCGCGAACTCGGGGAGCGGGACCCGGTCGTGGAGGAGGTCGGGGTCGGTGGCGTCGAAGCCTTCGGGCAGCGCGGGACACGACATCGGGCGACTCCAGAATCGATCTGATGGTGCATCAGAGATGGCTCGAAGGTAGTAACGAGTTCTAGAAGTGACAAGGGTCGCGGCGCCGACTGTTGAGTGTGGAATCCGTGCAAGCCGCGTGCAAGACCCTTGCGTGCCGGGCCCCCGGGTCATAAGACTGCGCAGAGAAATAGAACGCGTACTAGTTCGGGCGGGGCGCCGGGACGGCCCGCCGCGCCGGCACCGTGCAGGAGAGGACGAGCTCATGGCCGCGGAACCCGTCATCGTCGAAGCCGTACGCACCCCCATCGGAAAGCGCGGGGGCTCGCTCGCCAACCTCCACCCCGCCTACCTGCTCGGCGAGACGTACCGCGAACTGCTGGCCCGGACCGCGATCCAGCCCGACTGCGTCGAACAGATCGTCGGCGGCACCGTCACCCACGCCGGCGAGCAGTCGATGAACCCGGCCCGCAACGCCTGGCTGGCCATGGGCCTTCCGTACGAGACGGCCGCCACCACCGTCGACTGCCAGTGCGGCAGCTCACAACAGGCCAACCACATGGTCGCCAACATGATCTCCGGCGGGGTCATGGACATCGGCATCGCCTGCGGCGTCGAGGCCATGAGCCGCGTCCCGCTCGGCTCGGGCTCCAAGCACGGCCCCGGCAAGCCCTTCCCCGACGAGTGGAACGTCGACCTCCCCAACCAGTTCGAGGCCGCCGAGCGGATCGCCCGCCGCCGGGGCCTGACGCGCGAGGACGTCGACCGGCTCGGCCTGCTGTCCCAGGAGCGGGCCGCGGTCGCCTGGGCCGAGGAGCGCTTCAAGCGCGAGACCTTCGCCGTGCAGGTGCCGACCACCGAGGCGGAGCAGGCGGCCGGGCAGGGCATGTGGCGGTTGGTCGACCGGGACGAGGGGCTGCGGGACACCTCCATGGAGGCGCTGGCCCGACTCAAGCCGGTCATGCCGACCGCCGTCCACACCGCCGGGAACTCCTCGCAGATATCCGACGGCGCCGCGGCCGTGATGTGGGCCTCGCGGAAGATGGCCCGCGCCCTCAAGCTCAAGCCGCGGGCCAGGATCGTCGCCCAGACGCTGGTCGGAGCGGACCCCCACTACCACCTGGACGGGCCGATCGACGCGACGCGGGCCGTCCTCGGCAAGGCCGGGATGTCCCTGCGCGACATCGACCTCGTCGAGATCAACGAGGCGTTCGCCTCGGTCGTCCTCAGCTGGGCCCAGGTCTTCGACCAGGACCTGGAGAAGGTCAACGTCAACGGGGGCGGCATCGCGATCGGCCACCCCGTCGGCGCCACCGGCGCCCGGTTGATCACCACCGCGCTGCACGAGCTGGAACGGCGGGACAAGGAGTTCGCGCTGATCACCATGTGCGCGGGAGGCGCGCTGGCGACCGGCACGATCATCCAACGGCTGTGACGGCGCGACGGTTGTGACGACCGCTGTGACGGCGCGCGGCCGCCCCCGGGGCGGGCGCGCGAGCGGGCTCCGCTTCGGGCGCGGGGCCACTGAACCCAGTGGGATGGGAAAAAGTCGAAGGCCCCGGTGGCCGGCCTGGGGAGGCCGGCCACCGGGGCCTTCGCACGCACCGGGGTGCGTCATGCGGCGTCTGCTGCCACTGGTGGCTTAGTACCAGTGGTGCGACTGCCAGAAGTTCCAGGCGCCTACGGGGCTGCCGTAGCGGGAGTTCATGTAGTCCAGGCCCCACTTGATCTGGGTGGCCGGGTTCGTCTTCCAGTCGGAGCCCGCGGACGCCATCTTCGAGGCGGGCAGGGCCTGGACCAGGCCGTACGCGCCGGAAGAGGAGTTCGTGGCGGTGTGGTCCCAGCCACTTTCACGGGAAACGATCTGGTTGAAGGCCGCGAACTGCGCCGGGTCCTTGATCATCTGGCGCGCGATGGCCTTGGCGTCCATCGGGGCCGCCTGGGCGGGGACCGTGGCGAGCATGGAACCGGCGACGCCCAGGGCGAGGACGGAGCCCACGAGGGTCTTCTTGGAGGCGGCGATGCGGCGGATGACTGCGTTGGACACGGAGGAAACCTTCCGAAGGGAACAAGGGCGGTCGCCGTGCATGCCGAGGACATGCGTGAGCCACTCACGCGGAGGAGAGGGGTTCGTCGGGCGGGGGGTGAAGACCCCTGCCGCCGTGGCGACATCACCAGTTAGCCAGGTCCGACGCGCCCTGGCAACGACCCCTGTTACTAGGCACTTTCATAGCGGCCGCCCTGGGGACCCCCGGTGCACGGGTGGGGGGCGCGCAGGTCAAGGCCGGTTTCACGGGTCCGGAGAGGGTCCCGGGTAGCTACTAAAGAGTGCCGTATGTGACGTGGGTCCTGTGGGCCGCCTCACCTCCGGAGGGCCCCGATGTAACGCTGAGTAGCCGAGTGGGCAACGAAATAGGGTGTGGTCGGGGCCACTTTCAACGCATATCGAAGCAAAACGGGACATCAAACGCGGCTTTCCGCGTCGCCCGGCGGAGCGCTCTCACCAGGGTCCCGCCGAGCGCGAGGGTGAGTACGACGGTCAGGGCGGCCCGACCCAGGTCCCAGCCGAGCGATGTGGCGAGGCAGTACGCGAGGAAACGGGTCAGGTTCGCGGGCACCGGGTCCCCGGGGTGGAAGGAGACGCCCTGGCCCATGCCCTGGAGGAGCACCCAGCCCTGAAGGTTCATGACCGTGCCGTACGCGAACGACCCGACGAACCCGTACGCCGCGAGCATCCACAGCTCGGCCCGGCCACGTATCCGACCGGGCCCCGGCAGCAGCCCGGCGCCCAGCGAGAACCAGCCCAGCGCCAGCATCTGGAACGGCATCCACGGCCCCACACCGCCCGTGAGCAGCGCGGACGCGAACATCGTGACGGAGCCGAGGACGAACCCGAACCCGGGGCCCAGCACGCGCCCGCTGAGCACCATCAGGAAGAACATGGGCTCCAGGCCGGCCGTACCGGCGCCCAGCGGCCTGAGCGCCGCCCCCACCGCGGCGAGGACGCCCAGCATGGCGACGGCCTTGGAGTCCATCCCCTGGTCGGCGATGGTCGCGACGACCACCGCCACGAGGAGCGGCAGGAGCGCCGCGAAGAGCCACGGGGCGTCCTGGGAGTGGGAGAGGCCGGACCGGCCGTCGGCGAGCAGGGGCCAGCCGAACGCGGCGATGCCGATGAGGGTGACGAGGACCAGCGCGGCGGCGGCGCGGGGGCCGATGCGCAGGGGGCGGGCGGGGGTCATGCGGGGCGGCCCTCCCGGGACAGGGCGGCGGCGACCTGGGAGACCGTGAGCCAGTGGCCCGGCGCCAGGACCTTGGCCACCTGCGGGGCGAAGGCGGGGGAGGAGACGACCACCTCGGCGGTCGGGCCGTCCCCGACGACCTCCCCGCCGGCCAGGATCACCACGCGGTGGGCCAACTCGGCGGCGAGCTCCACGTCGTGGGTGGCCAGGATGACGGCGTGGCCGGCGGTGGCGAGGGCGCGCAGGATGCCGATCAGGCGGCCCTTGGCGGCGTAGTCGAGGCCGCGGGTCGGCTCGTCGAGCAGCAGCAGGGCCGGTTCGCCGGTCAGGACCAGGGCGAGGGCCAGGGCCAGACGCTGGCCCTCGGACAGGTCGCGGGGGTGGGTGTCGTCGGGGACGTCGGGGAGGAGGGAGGTGACCAGGGCGCGGCAGGTGCCGGGAGCGGCGCCGGCGTCCGCGTCGGCGGCGGCGCACTCGGCGGCGACGGTGTCGGCGTAGAGGAGGTCGCGGGGGTCCTGGGGGACGAGCGCGACGCGGCGGATCATCTCCCGGGGCGGAGTGCGGTGGGGGGTGCGACCGCCGACGAGCACCTCGCCGGTGGTGGGGGCGAGGATGCCGGCGAGGGTGGCGAGGAGAGTGGACTTGCCGGCGCCGTTGCGGCCCATGAGGGCGATGGTTTCGCCGGGGCTGACGGTGAGGGTGATGTCGTGGAGGACTTCGGCGCGGGCGCGGCGGAGGGTGAGGCGGGTGGCGCGGGCCGGTTGCTCCACCGGTTGCTCCGCCGGTTGCTCCGCCGGGTTCGTGGCGGGGGTCGGGGCCGGGGGCTGCGTGGGGGTGGGCCTGCGGAGGAGGCGGCCCCAAAGGGAGGGGTGCGGCGCCGTTGCGCGAGCGGCCCCGGCTGCGCCGGGCTGTGCGGGGCTCCGCCCCGCGCCCCGCGCCTCAAACGCCGGCGGGGCTGAAGAGCCCGTCTCCAACGCGGGCGGGGCTGGATCCACCGGCGGGGCTGGATGTGCCGGTGCGGCGGCGGGGGTCGTGGGGGTCGCGGTGAGGCGGGCTTTGAGGGGGGCCGAGAGGCGGCGGGCGTCGCGGACGGAGAGGGGGAGGGGGGACCAGCCCGCCAGGCGGCCGAGGGAGACGACCGGGGGGTGGACCGGGGAGACGGCCATGATCTCGGCCGGGGTGCCGAGGACGGGGGCCGCGCCCGGGGCGGCCAGCAGCAGCACGCGGTCGGCGTACTGCACCACCCGCTCCAGGCGGTGCTCCGCCATCAGCACGGTGGTGCCGAGGTCGTGCACCAGGCGTTGCAGGACCGCCAGCACCTCCTCCGCCGCCGCCGGGTCCAGCGCGGACGTCGGCTCGTCCAGCACCAGCACCCGCGGGTGCGGGGTCAACACCGAGCCGATCGCGACCCGCTGCCGCTGGCCGCCGGACAAGGTGGCCAGCGGGCGGTCGCGGAGCTCGTTCAGGCCCAGCAGGTCCAGCGTCTCCTCCACCCGGCGCCGCATCACCGCAGGTGGCAGCCCCAGGGACTCCATCCCGTACGCCAGCTCGTCCTCCACCACGTCCGTCACGAAGTGGGCCGACGGGTCCTGCCCGACCGTGCCCACCACGTCCGCGAGCTCCCGCGGCCGGTGCGTGCGCGTGTCCCGGCCCGCGACGGTGACCCGACCCCGCAGCCGGCCGCCCGTGAAGTGCGGGACCAGCCCGGAGACGGCCCCGAGCAGGGTCGACTTGCCGACGCCCGACGGGCCGACCAGCAACGTCAGCTCCCCTTCCGGCACGGTGAAGTCCGCGTCCCGCAGTGCGGGGGCCGACGCCCCCTCGTACGTCACCGACACCTCTTCGAACCGGATCACAGCGACGACGCCTCCTTCGGCGGTACGGGTGCCACGAGGGCGGGGAGCAGGCCGATGAGGATCGCCGCCGCGGGCCACAGCGGCAGCGTCGGGGCGAGAAGCGGCACCACCCCCGGACGCAGGGCCTCCGGGTCCAGCGTCCCGGCGTAGGAGACCAGGGCGGCCACCGCCGCCCCGGACCCGGCGACCAGCCAGGCCCGGCCGCCCCACAGGTCGGGCCGGTAGCGGGTGCGGACACTGCGCCGGCCGCCCAGGCGCAGTCCGGCCAGGGCCAGGACGAGACCCAGGAAGAGGACGGGCAGACCGAACACGGCGCCCTCCGCAGCGAGCAGCCCGTACGTACCGGCGCACATGCCGAGCAGCCCGCCGAGGGTGAGCGCGTTGGTGGTGCGGCGGACGGCGGGCGGGACCTGCGCGGTGCGGCCGTAGCCGCGGGCGTCCATCGAGGCGGCCACCGCCACCGAGCGCTCCAAGGCGCCCTCCAGGACCGGCAGGCCGATCTGGAGGACGGCCTTCACCCCGCCGGTGGGGCGTCCGCGCAGCCGTCGGGCGGTGCGCAGGCGGGCCACGTCGGCCACCATGTTCGGTGCGAATGTCATCGCGACGACCACGGCCACGCCCGCCTCGTACAGGGCGGCGGGCAGCGACTTGAGCAGCCGGGCCGGGTTCGCGAGCGCGTTCGCGGCGCCGACGCACACCAGCAAGGTGGCCAGCTTCGCGCCGTCGTAGAAGGCGAAGACCAGCTGCTCGGCGCTGACGCGGCCGCCGAGACGGATGCCCTGCGCCCAAGCAGGCAGGGCGAGTTCGGGGAGAGTGAGGAGGGTGTGCGCGCCGGGGACGGGCGAGCCGAGGAGGGTGGAGAAGAGCAGGCGCAGGCCGATGACGAAGAGGCCGAGCCGCAGGAACGCGCCGTAGGAGCGGGCCCAGGGCGCGGCGGTGCGGCGGGCGGCGACGACGTAACCGGCGACGGCGACGATCAGCCCGAGCAGGAGCGGGTTGGTGGTCCGCGAGGCGGCGGTGGCCAGCCCGAGCGCCCACACCCACCAGGCCCCCGCGTGCAGGGCGTTCCCACGACGCGCCTCGGGGGCGGAGCGCAGGCCCCTTTTCCCGTACGTCGGCACCCGCGACCCCCGACCGGCCGCGACCGCGCCGCCCCGGGCCGGGGTCACGAGGTCGGGTACGGCGTCGTGCGTGGTTGCCGTGCGCGGGCCCCGGCGGACCGGGGTCATCGGGAGCGTCGGCGGGATTGCCAGACGGCGGCCACCGCGAGGACGGCTACCGCCCCGATGCCCGCGAGCAGTCCCGCGGAGGGTCCGCCGTCACGGGCGGGGGCGGTCTGCGGTGCCTCGTGCCGCGGTGCCTCGTGCTGCGGTGCCTCGTGCTTCGGTTCGTCGGGCGCGCCCTGCGCGAGCGGCTCGCCGCAGCCCTGCTTCGGGTAGCCGGAGATCGCGCACAGCAACGCCGCGCCGTTGTAGCGCAGCGGTTTCGCCACCGACGCCAGCGCCTCGGCGGTCGTGGCATCCGGGGCGACCTGCGCGCAGGCGGTGCGCGGCCCGGTCTGCGGCGGTGCTTCGCCGGAGGGCGAGTCCTCGGGGATGCCGAAGTCGATGACCAGGGCCACCCGCTTTTTCCCCGCCACCGCCGGGGTGCCCGCGCAGACCGTCGCGAAGTCGGCGTCCGTGCGCGGCCGGGACGCGTGGTCCCCGGCGTCCTTGCTCACCGCGAAGCGGAAGCCCTGGACGGTGCCGTCCGCCGGGCGGGCCGCCGTGCCCTGGGTGGCGTAAGTCCAGGGGCCCTTGGCGCCGCCGTCCCAGAACGACCAGTAGCGGTAGCTCGACGCCACCGCCGGGGAAGCGGCGAGGAGGGTGAGGAGGACGCCGAGCGCGACGGCGAAAGCGGGCAGCCTGCGCATCAGTTCTTGTTCTCCTTCCGGCGGCCGCTCAGCAGGAAGCCGATGCCGACGCCGGCCGCGGCGCCCGCGCCGATGATCCAGCCGAGGTTGCCGGAGCCGTTCCCGTCCTTGTCCTTCTCGGCCTCGCTCATGCCGCCCGTCGCCGGGGTCTGCGCGGTCGGGCCGGTCACGTTCAGTGCCGCGACCAGGTCGGTGCCGCCGAAGGCGCGCGGGTCGGTGCCCGTCGCGTGCGCGGTGAGGATCAGGGTGCCCAGGGCCGCCGGGTTGCCCTTCGCCCACTGCGCCGAGTTGGCCTTGAGCCACTCCAAGGCGCCCGCCGCCGACTGCTTGTGGCCGGCCGCGGCGAGGGCGATGACGGCGTCGGCCGTGTTGCCGGTGTCGGGGGTCGGCTGGTCGGCGCCGGGGGTGACGGCGGTGAGGTGGCCGTCCTTCTTGAGGGCCTCGGCGAGGTAGCCGGCCGCGCCCTGGGCGGCGGCCGCCGGGTCGGTGGCGGCCGGGTCGGCGTCCGCCGCGCAGTTCGGCGCGGTCGCCGGGGTGTCGGTGGCGGCCGGGGCGACGACCGCGCCCTTGCCGAGGCCGGCCAGGGTCGCGGCGGCCGACGCGTCGGCGTTGGCGGGGAGCTTGCCGCCGGTCGGCTGGTAGCCGAACGCGCCCCGGTCGGAGGCCGGGTCGGCGGCGCAGCCCAGCCGGAAGGAGAGCAGCCCGTCGTACGCGGACTTGCCCGTCTTGGACTTCACGTCGGCCGGCCTCTCGCCGGCCGCGGCGAGCGCGCTGATGACGACGGAGGTCGAACTCGCCTCGCTCGGGGAGCCCGGGACGTACGCCCAGCCGCCGTCCTCGTTCTGGACGGACCTCAGCCAGTCCACGCCCTTCTTGACCGCCGAGGCGTGGCCGCCGAGCGTCTTGAGGGCCTGCACGGCCACGGCGGTGGCGTTGGTGTCGAGGGGCGTCGCCGGGTCGCACGCCTTCGTCGCGTCCGCGCGGAATGAGGCGAAGCCGCCGGCGGCGCACTGCTGGCCGGCGAGCCAGTCCACGGCGCGCGGGGAGGGCCGCAGGCCGACGGTGTGCTGGGCGAGCAGTGCGAACGACTGGCGCCAGACGCCGTCGTAGGTGGGGTCGGCCTGACCGAACAGCCCCGAGGGGATGACCGGCGCCGGGGAGGGGGAGGGGGCGGCGAGGGCCACGGGGGCCGCGCCCACGCAGAGCACGGCGGAGGCGGCGAGCGCGGCGGCGCTGCGGCGGACGTTCATGGCGGGGCGGGTGCCTCTCGTGCCGGGGAGCGGAGGCAGGCGCACGCGGGTGCGGGCACACGCGGGTACCGGGCTCCGGCTCCGTATACCTCGACGGTGCCGGCCGCCGGGGGCCCGGCGGCACGAGCCGCGCACTCCCGGCGGGGCATCCCGGCTCCCCGCCTCGGCGGCGCCGGAACGGCGCCGGGACGCGGGTCACGGTTGCGGGTCAGCGCCGGATTCGCACCGGCTTCCCCCCGTACGGAAGTGTGGACGACGGCCTTACTGTACCGGCCCCCGCCGGGCGCGGCGGGTGGCGCCGGCCGGGAGCGCCCCTTACCGACGTGCCGGGCCGCGCCTCACACCGCCCGGTACGTCACGGGGTCCGTGCCCGGCACCGCCTCCGCCCGGCCCTGCTTCACCAGCCGCCGAAGGTGCGCCTCCGCTTCCGAGACGGCGATGTTCCGGGACCCGTACGGGATCTGCTCCCAGGGCCGGTTCCACTCCATCCGCTCGGCCAGCTCCCACGGCGTCAGGGGCTCGGCGAGCAGCTCGCGCAGTCCGGCCAGCCGCTCCTCGTGGTGGGCCAGCAGCTCACGCACCCGGGCCGGGGCGTCGGTGAAGGGGTGCTGGTGCGCGGGGAGCACCTCGGCGGGGCGCAGCCGGCCGACGCGTTCGAGGGAGGCGAGGTAGTCGCCGAGGGGGTCGGTGATCCGCTCGTCCTGCGGGTCCTCGTAGAGCCCGATGTGCGGGGAGATCCCGGGCAGCAGGTGGTCGCCGGAGAAGAGGCGGCCGTTGCCGGGGAGGTTGTCGGGGTGGGTTTCCTCCAGGTGCAGGCAGACGTGGCCGGGGGTGTGGCCGGGGGTCCAGATCGTGCGGAGCGCGCGCCCGGCGAGGGGCAAAAGCTCGCCGGGGACGATCTCCCGGTCGGGGACGGCGGCCCGCAGGCCGGGCAGGGTCCGCAGCCGTCCGCCCGCCAGGGCCGCCCGCAGCGGGGCGATGTGCTCCTCGGGGGCGCCGGCGGCGGCCAGCTTCTCGCTCATGTAGCCGTACCAGACGCCCGGTTCGGCCGAGCGCGTCCGCACGACGACCTCTGTGTCGGCGGCGTGCATGGCGATCCAGGCGCCCGACACGTCCCGGACCCGCCCCGAGAGGCCGTGGTGATCGGGGTGGTGGTGGGTGATGACCACGCCGTGGAGGTCGGTGACGGCGGTGCCGAGCGCGGCGAGCCCGGCCACGAGGGTGTCCCAGGATTCGGGGTCGTCCCAGCCCGTGTCGATCAGGACGGGCCCGAGGTCGGTGTCGAGGACGTGGACGAGGGTGTGCCCGAGCGGGTTGTCGGGGATGGGGACCTTGATGCCCCACACGCCTCCGCCGTGGTCGGTGACCTGAGGTGGGGCGAGGGGCGTCATACGGGCTCCCTGGGAACGAGAACGTGTTGCATTGGTCGCCCCAGTCCACCACCCTGCGCGGGGTCCTGACTAGTCGTCGGCTCCGCACCTTCGGAGCGGGGTCGGTCCGCGCCGGCGATCGTGTCCGCGCCGTGGACTCCTGGAACTAGAACTGGTATCAGTTCTGGGACGCCCAGCCGCTGGTAGCCGCAGGAGGCATTGCCATGACCGAGCTCGTGGAACACGGACAGCTGTTCATCGGCGGGGAGTGGACCGATCCGCTGGGCGACGCCACCATCTCCGTCGTCTCACCCCACACCGAGCAGGTCATCGGCAGCGTCCCGCACGCCTCCGCGGCGGACGTGGACCGCGCCGTGGCCGCCGCCCGCAAGGCGTTCGACGAGGGGCCCTGGCCCCGGATGACCCTGGAGGAGCGGATCGCCGCCGTCTCCCGGATCAAGGACGCCATCGCCGTCCGGCACGAGGAGATAGCCCGCTCGATCAGCTCCCAGAACGGGTCCCCGTACTCCTGGAGCGTTCTCGCCCAGGCACTGGGCCCGATGATGGTCTACGACGCCGCGATCACCGTCGCGCGCGACTACCCGTACGAGGAACACCGCCAGGGCGCGCTCGGGCCGATCCTCGTGCGGCGCGAGCCGGTGGGCGTCGTCGCCGCCGTCATCCCCTGGAACGTCCCGCAGTTCGTGGCCGCGGCGAAGCTCGCGCCCGCGTTGCTCACCGGGTCGGCGGTGATCCTCAAGCCCTCGCCGGAGTCCCCGCTCGACTCCTACATCCTGGCCGACATCGCGCGGGAGGCCGGCCTGCCGGAGGGCGTGCTGTCGATCCTGCCCGCCGACCGGGAGGTCAGCGAGTACCTGGTCGGCCACCCCGGCATCGACAAGGTCGCCTTCACCGGCTCGGTGGCCGCCGGCAAGCGCGTCATGGAGGTCGCCGCGCGCAACCTGACCCGGGTCACCCTCGAACTCGGCGGCAAGTCCGCCGCCGTGATCCTGCCGGACGCCGACCTGGAGTCCACCATCGCCGGGATCGTCCCGGCCGCATGGATGAACAACGGGCAGGCGTGCGTGGCCCAGACCCGCGTCCTCGCGCCCCGCGGTCGCTACGGGGAGATCGCCGAGGCCCTGGCCGCCGCGGCGGGAGCGCTGGTCGTCGGAGACCCGCTGGACCCGGCGACGCAGCTCGGGCCGCTGGTGGCCCGGCGCCAGCAGCAGCGCTCGTTGGACTACATCCGGATCGGGCAGGAGGAAGGCGCCAAGATCCTCACCGGCGGCGGCCGCCCGGCGGCCCTGGAGCGGGGCTGGTACGTCGAGCCCACCCTCTTCGGGGACGTCGACAACTCGATGCGGATCGCCCGGGAGGAGATCTTCGGGCCCGTCGTCTGCCTGATCCCGTACGGGGACGAGGCCGAGGCGGTACGCGTCGCCAACGACTCGGAGTTCGGCCTCAGCGGCAGCGTCTGGACCGGTGACGTGGAACACGGCCTCGACTTCGCCCGTGCCGTCCGCACCGGCACCTTCAACGTGAACACCTTCAGCCTGGACATGCTGGGACCGTTCGGCGGCTACAAGAACAGCGGCGTGGGACGCGAGTTCGGGCCCGAGGGGCTGAGCGAGTACCTGGAGCACAAGATGATCCACCTGCCGGCGGGATACCAGGCCCCAGGGACCGGTGCGTGATGGGCGACCGCTGGCAGATCGAGGTCGACCGGGGGGTCTGCATCGGCTCGGGCATGTGCGTGAACCACGCACCGGCGGGCTTCACCCTCGATTCGGCGCGCCAGTCCCACCCCCGCGAGGCGCAGACCGACGCCAACGAGCCCGTCCTGACGGCGGCCGAGGGCTGCCCGGTGGAAGCCATCACCATCACGCTCCTCACCACGGGCGAGGCGGTGTTCCCCCCGGAGGAGTAGGGCCCCCGGGGCTCGCTCAAGTGCCTTGTTCCTGCTGTGCGGTGCGCGTCCTGAGCCCTGCTTGGGGTGTGTTCTGCTCGGAGTCGGCCCGTGGCTCGGCGCCCTCGGAGGTGACGGGAACCCCCATACCGCCCCTGATCCCGCCCCGCCGAAACCCCGCCTCCGCAGGCCGCCTCACCAACCCCCGCCCAGCGGGGGCGGGTTCAGGCCCTTTCCGGGGACGTCAGGTCGATCAGGCGGCAGACCGTCTCGATGTCGATCTTCACCTGGGCGATCGAGGCGCGGCCCGACAGCCAGGTGATCAGGGCCGAGTGCCAGGTGTGTTCGATCACCCGGACCGCCGAGAGCTGTTCCGCCGTCGGGGCGGACTCCAGGCCCATGGCGTCCAGGATGATCGCCGTCGTCAACCGCGAGACCGTGTCCACCTCCGGGCTCACGCTGCGGTCCGCGAAGGTCAGGGCGCGGACCATCGCGTCCGCCAGGTGCGGCTCCCGCTGGAGGGCCCGGAACGCGCGCATGAGGGTTTCGGCGACGCGCGCCGCCGGGTCCTCCGCCGCGGGGGGTCGCTTGCGCAGCGTCGTGTGCATGTGCTGGAGCTGGTCCTGCATGGTGGCGACCAGCAGGTGGACCTTGGAGGGGAAGTACCGGTACAGGGTGCCCAGCGCCACGCCCGCCGCCTCCGCGACCTCGCGCATCTGGACCGCGTCGAAACCGCCCCGGCCGGCGAGCTGCGCGCTGGCCTGTAGGATCCGCCGTCGTCGCGCCTCCTGGCGTTCCGTCAGGGGCGGGGACGCCGGCGTGGTCACGGCCTTCGCTTCCACTGTCATCTGTCCTGTTCCAAGGCGTTCCGTGTCGTTGGCGGGGGCTGCTCGCGTCGGGTTCGCCGTCAGCATGTCAGCCGTTGGAGCCGTGGCGTGAATCACCCGCTCCGCCTCTTACGGTGTGGTTTCCGGCCGGTAGATTCAATGCTCTTCGACGGATCAAGTCTGAAACTTGTTCTACATTATGCGAGCGGTTACGCTCCGGCGAAAGTGCAGGGAGAAGGGGGCCGAGAGTGACCGCAGAGGCCATGGTGACGAGCCCTTTCGCGGGTTCCGCCGCCGACGGCGACCGCCCGTTGCGCATCGCACTCCTCACCTATAAGGGGAACCCGTTCTGCGGCGGCCAGGGCGTCTACGTCCGGCACCTCTCGCGCGAGCTCGTCCGGCTGGGCCATTCGGTGGAAGTGATCGGCGCGCAGCCCTACCCGGTGCTCGACACCGGCGCCACCCTCACCGAGCTGCCGAGCCTGGACCTGTATCGCAGCCCCGACCCGTTCCGTACGCCGGGGCGCGACGAGTACCGGGACTGGATCGACGCGCTGGAGGTCGCCACCATGTGGACCGGCGGCTTTCCCGAGCCGCTGACGTTCTCCCTGCGGGCCCGCCGCCACCTCGCCGCCCGCGCCGGTGACTTCGACGTCGTCCACGACAACCAGACCCTCGGCTACGGCCTGTTGGGCGAGCTGGGCGCGCCGCTCGTCACCACGATCCACCACCCGATCACCGTCGACCGGAAGCTGGACCTGGCCGCCGCCAAGGACCGCAAGAAGCGCCTCTCCGTACGCCGCTGGTACGCCTTCACCCGCATGCAGGGCCGCGTCGCCCGCCGCCTGCCGTCCGTGCTCACCGTCTCCGGCTCCTCCCGGCAGGAGATCGCCGAGCACCTCGGGGTGCGCGACGAACGCATCCACGTCGTGCACATCGGCGCCGACACCGACCTGTGGTCGCCCGACGCCTCCGTGGCGGAGGTCCCCGGCCGGATCGTGACGACCTCCAGCGCCGACGTGCCGCTCAAGGGGCTCGTACACCTCGTCGAGGCGCTCGCCAAGCTGCGCACCGAACGGCCCGACGCGCACCTGGTCGTCGTCGGCAAACGCGCCGAGAAGGGCCCGGTCGCCCGCGCGATCGAGGCGTACGGGCTCCAGGACGCGGTGCGGTTCGTGAAGGGCATCACCGACGCCGAGCTCGTGGACCTGGTGCGCAGCGCCCAGGTCGCCTGCGTGCCGTCCCTCTACGAGGGCTTCTCGCTGCCCGCCGCCGAGGCCATGGCCACCGGCACCCCGCTCGTCGCCACGACCGGCGGGGCCATCCCCGAGGTCGCCGGACCCGACGGGGAGACCTGCCTGGCCGCGCCGCCCGGCGACGCGGGGGCGCTGGCCGCCGCGCTCGGCCGGCTGCTGGGCGACGAGCGGCTGCGCGCCCGGCTCGGCACCGCCGGACGCGAGAGAGTCCTGGCCCGGTTCACCTGGGCGAAGGCCGCCGAGGGGACCGTGGTCCACTACCGGGCCGCCATCGAGCAGGCCCGTACCCGCCGCTCGCGCTGACACCGTTCCACCCAACCGCCCCGTACACCCCCGCGACCCGCGAAGGCAGGACCCCGTGCTGACCGTCGATTTCTCCCGGTTCCCGCTCGCCGCCGGCGACCGCGTGCTCGACCTGGGCTGCGGCGCAGGCCGGCACGCCTTCGAGTGCTACCGGCGCGGCGCCCAGGTGGTCGCCGTGGACCGCAACGGCGAGGAGATCCGCGAGGTCGCCAAGTGGTTCGCCGCCATGAGGGAGGCCGGTGAGGCCCCCGCGGGCGCCACCGCCACCGCCATGGAGGGCGACGCACTGGCCCTGCCCTTCCCCGACGAGTCCTTCGACGTCGTCATCATCTCCGAGGTGATGGAGCACATCCCCGACGACAAGGGCGTGCTCGCCGAGATGGTGCGCGTGCTCAAGCCCGGCGGCCGCATCGCGATCACCGTGCCGCGCTACGGCCCGGAGAAGATCTGCTGGGCGCTCTCCGACGCCTACCACGAGGTCGAGGGCGGACACATCCGCATCTACAAGGCCGACGAACTGCTCGGGAAGATGGAGGCCGCGGGCCTCAAGCCGTACGGCACGCACCACGCGCACGGCCTGCACTCCCCGTACTGGTGGCTCAAGTGCGCGTTCGGCGTCGACAACGACAAGGCGCTGCCGGTGAAGGCGTACCACAAGCTCCTCGTCTGGGACATCATGAAGAAGCCGCTGGCCACGCGGCTCGCCGAGCAGGCCCTCAACCCGGTCATCGGCAAGAGCTTCGTGGCGTACGCGACCAAGCCCCACCTCCCCGTCGGCGCGGCGCAGTGAGCACGCCCGGACGCACCGAACACCTGGTCCTGGACGGCGTACTGACCGCCGAGCAGGCGGCCGGCACGGTCGCCGGGATCCTCGCGGCGCAGCGCGCCGACGGGGCGATCCCCTGGTTCCGCGGCCACCACCTGGACCCGTGGGACCACACCGAGGCCGCGATGGCGCTGGACGCGGCCGGGGAGCACCAGGCCGCGGAGCGGGCGTACGAGTGGCTGGCGCGGCACCAGAACGAGGACGGCTCCTGGTACGCGGCCTACGCCGACCGGCCGGACGGGGTGGACACCGCCGCGCCGCAGGACGCGAGCCGGGAGAGCAACTTCGTCGCGTACATAGCGGTCGGGGTGTGGCACCACTACCTCGCCACGGGCGACGACCCGTTCCTGGACCGCATGTGGCCGGCGGTGCACGCGGCCGTGGAGTTCGTCCTCGCGCTACAGCAGCCGGGCGGCGAGATCGGCTGGAAGCGGGAGGCGGACGGCACGCCCGTCGGCGACGCGCTGCTGACCGGCTCCTCCTCCATCCACCAGGCGCTGCGGTGCGCGCTGGCCATCGCCGACCACCGAGGGGACCCGCAGCCGGACTGGGAGCTGGCGGCCGGCGCGCTGGGGCACGCGATACGGCGGCACCCGGAGCGGTTCCTGGACAAGTCGCGGTACTCGATGGACTGGTACTACCCGGTGCTGGGCGGCGCGGTCACCGGCGCCGAGGCGCAGGCGCGCATCGCGGAGCGGTGGGACGAGTTCGTGGTTCCGGGGCTGGGCGTGCGGTGCGTGCTGCCGAACCCGTGGGTGACGGGCGGGGAGTCATGCGAGCTGGCGCTCGCGCTGTGGGCCATCGGGGAGTCGGACCGGGCGCTGGAGATCCTGCGCTCGATCGGGCACCTGCGGGCCGAGAACGGCATGTACTGGACGGGCTACGTGTTCCGGGACAAGGCGGTCTGGCCGGTCGAGCAGACGACCTGGACGGCCGGCTCGCTGCTGCTGGCCGTGGCCGCGCTCGGCGGCGACGAGGCGACGGGCGAGATCTTCGGCGGTCTCTCCCTCCCACCGGGCCTCGAACCGGACTGCTGCGCGTAGCTGCGCTAGTGCTGCGGCCGGAAAGGTCCACCGGGTCGCGGCGCCCGGCACGGCACTAGACCCTTTCCACAGCCGGCGGCCGCCACGTCACAGGTGGCGGCGCCGGGGCGGGTTCGGGGTCAGCGGCGGTAGAGCCAGCCCGAGACGACGTGGCCGATGAAGAGGTAGACCACGGCTGCCAGGCCGTAGCCGACCACCACCTGCACCCACTCGCGGTCGAAGGTGAACAGGTCGTACGACCAGTTCGCGAGCCAGGTCGCGGCGTCGTGCACGAAGTCGACGAACGCGTTCCCCCGGTTGGCGCCCAGCAAGTAGAGCAGGATCCACAGGCCGATCACGAAGGCCAGCACGTCCGCCAGGACGGCGACGGCCCGGCCCAGGCCGCTACCTCGGGCGGGTGCTCTGGTGTATGTCCGCATGCCCCGCGTCTTGCCGCCGCAGGGCGGAACAAACCCCGAACGGGTCCCCCAAGTAGCGGAGTCACACGGTCCGGGCCAGGCTGCGGAGGACACCTCAGTCCCCGGAGGCAACCGTGTCCCACCCCATCACGACTGTCCGAATCCGCCGCGCGCTGACGGCGGCCCTGCTGTCCTGCGCGCTCCTGGCCGGAGCGACCGCTTGTGGTTCCGGCGGCGGTTCCGGCGCGAGAACCGAGAACGACGACGTCTCGGTCGCCGTGGCCGCCTTCGCCGAAGCCGAGGGGGCCGCCTCGGCCGCGGACGCGCAGGCGGCCGCCGCCGAGCCGACGCCCAGCACGTCCGCCGAGCGGCAGAAGTTCGCCAAGACCCGCTTCGTGGCCAACGCCGGCCTCGCGGCCGGGGCGACGTACCAGTGGATCATCAAGCCGTACAAGGCGGGCAAGTTCAAGAAGGGTGCGAAGGGCCGTACGGTCGCCCTCGTCAAGGCCGGCCTGGCCGGCGCCTTCGCCTACAACCGACTGAAGGCGGCGATCAACAACGCGAAGGGCGACCCGCTGCTGTCGAAGGCGGTGGCACCGCTCAGCTCGGGCATCGAGTCCCTCAAGGGCCTCGGCTCCAAGCTCCGCAAGGGTGACGCGAACGACGCCGACATCAGCTCCTTCCAGAACGTCATCGGCGGCGTTAAGGACGCGGGCAAGAGCGCCGGCGCCCCCGTACAGGACCAGGTCCCGAGCCTGTCCCAACTGAAGGGCTGACCCACCCGGACGACGCGCCGCGGACGGGTCGGACGGGCACACGCGCCCGGACGGCCCGTCCCGTGCGTGCCGTCCGGCCGGGCGCGTGGTCCGCGCCGGGCCCCGGGCCGGACTGTCACACCCGCCTCGTAGGGTCGAGGTGTGAAACGAGACGACGCCCTTCACCCCTCGGACGTCCCGGACTCCGAGCTGTCGATGCTGACCGTCGCGCAGGCCGCCCGGTTGAGGGAGCTCGCCGCGCCCTACGCCCGGGACGGCCTCCACCACTCCCTGCACAATCTGGCGCACGCCTGCCGTCAGGCGCCCGAGGCCCACTGGCCCGACCTGGTCGCCGCGCACTTCGCCGCGCTGGAGGCCGGCGGGGGCGGCGGTGAGAGCGCCGAGGAGCTGCTGCGGGGCGCGCACGCCCGGCTGCTGCCCCCGGGGTCGTTCACCCCCGAACTGGCCGCTGTCATGCGGTACGCGCGGGTGGTGGCCGACGGGCTCGTCCTCGCCTACGCCCTCGACGGACCCACGAGCGTGCGCATCCTCACCGACCGGGACGTGGAGCGCGCCGGGCTCCGGGAGTTGGGGCAGGCGGCGTACGCGAACCTGATGCGCGTGCCCGTCGAGTACGCGGAAGTGCCCGGCGAGGGAGGGGCGCGGCTGTACTCCGTCTACGGCGACTCCCACTTCGTCGCGGCCAAGGCCCTGTACCTGTCCGAGGTGGCACGGCAGGTCAACGGGGAGCCGCTCCCGGAGGCGGGCGCCCTGGTCGTCGTGCCCAGTCGGCACAACCTGGTGTACCACCCGATCGCCGACGGATCGGTGGTCGACGCCCTCAACTCCCTCGCCTCCTACGCGCTGGGGGCTTACGGCGACGGGCCGGGCGCGCTGTCCCCGCAGGTCTACTGGTGGCACGACGGCGGCCTGACGTCCCTGACCGTCTTCGACGAGGCCACCCGCACCTTCTCCCTGCGCCCTCCGCCGCCGCTGCTCGCGCTGATGAAGGGCCTGGTCCGCCTCGGCCCCGCAGGTCGGCTCGCCGGCCGCGCCGCGACCGGGGCCCCCGACATCGACGCGCTCACGCAGGCCACCGCCGAGTCCATACGGCGTCTCGACCAGGACCCGACGGGGCTGGGTGACGCGTTCGGCTCCGCCCTCGCGCTCGCCCACGCCCACTGCGCGGACGACCCTGACGGGGCGTGGATCGACACCTGGGATGCCTGGGCCACCGCCGTGCAGCTCGGCTCCGCGCTGTTCAGCGGCGGCCGGCCGCAGGAGTGCCGACTGGGCGAGGACCTCGTCGTGGGACTGCCCGGGACGCCCGCCGATCCGCCCGTGGACGCCCGCGCCTGGCTCGACGCCCTCTACCTGGCGCTCGTGTGCCGCCAGACGGAGCGGGTCGGCCGGCTGTGCCAAGTGCCCCCGGCGAGACTGTGGGAGGACGACTCCGTCGACGAGTACGTCCTGCACTGGGTCGACACCCTGCGCACCTACCTCTCGCCCCGGCAGTCCATGGACGACGTCGTGCAGAAGCTGCTCGCCACCATGCGGGCGTCCATGCCCGAGAACCTGACCCACGCGCCGAAGGACTTCGTGAACCGGATCGACTACCAGCCCGTCGCCCTCTTCCACCGCCTGATCGCGGGCGACCACGACGCCTTCGCCGCGGCGCTCGCCGAAGCGCTGTCGGAGCACGGCGGCTACTGGGACGGGTCGGCGGCGCCGCGCGCCCGACTGGCACTCGGACCGCTCGCGATCGCGAGCCTCGCCTACGACCGGGGCTTCCCGATCGACCCGAAGCAGCCGTACCTGCCGACCTACCTGCTCAACCGGGAGCGGATCGAGACCATCCCCGACGCCGGGGTCCCCCGGTGATTTGTGCCGTGGCCGGCCGGAACCCAAGATGAGCGGATGTTCGGATTCCTCTTCCTCGCCGTCGTGGCCGTCGTGGCCGCGCTGATCGGCCGGCAGGTCCGGCGCGTACAGCGCCGCCGCGCGGCGGCCGGTCCGCCCGCCGGCATCCCGTGCATGGCCCGCCACCCGGCGGGCGGGGGACGCTGGCGGCCCGGCCGGGTGTACGTCGACCAGGGCGCGGCCCGCTGGCTCCCCCGCCGGGGCCCGGCCGTCGACCTCACCGACGCCCGCGCCACCGCCGTCCGGCCGCCCTCGGTACGGGAGGGGCTCTCCATCAACCCCGGCTCCCGCATCGCTACCTGCGCCCTCCCGACCGGCCCCGCCGTCGAGATCGCGGTGATGGCCCTGGACCTGCGGGAACTGCTGGCGGCCGTGCCGGAGGCGGACACTCCTTAGCTGTTGAGTTCCGCGAGGACGCGGAGGGTGTGGGGGTCCGGGGCGGTGAGGAGGAGGTCGGTGACCGGGCCCTTGCGCCAGAGGTCGAGGCGCTCCGCGATCCGCTCGCGCGGTCCGATCAGGGAGATCTCGTCGGCGAAGGCGTCGGGGACGGCCAGCACCGCCTCCTCCTTGCGGCCGGCCAGGAAGAGGGCCTGGATGCGGTGGGCTTCCTCCTCGTAGCCCATCCGGGCCATCAGGTCGGCGTGGAAGTTGCGGGCCGCGTGACCCATACCGCCGATGTAGAAGCCCAGCATCGCCTTGACGGGCAGCAGCCCTTCCGCGACGTCGTCGCAGACCTTGGCGCGGGCCATCGGCGCGATCAGGAAGTTGTCGCGGAGCCCGGTCAGGGAGGTCCGGTAGACGTCGGGGCGGGTCGGTGACCAGTACAGGGGGAGCCAGCCGTCCGCGATCCGGGTCGTCTGGGCGATGTTCTTCGGGCCCTCCGCGCCGAGCAGGAGGGGCAGGTCCGCGCGCAGGGGGTGGGTGATGGGCTTCAGGGCCTTGCCCAGGCCCGTGCCGCCCGCGCCTCGGTAGGGGTGGCTGTGAAAGCGGCCGTCGAGGCGGACGGGGGCCTCGCGGCGCAGCACCTGGCGGATGACGTCCACGTACTCCCGGGTCGCGGTGAGCGGGCTCGCGGGGAACGGGCGCCCGTACCAGCCCTCCACCACCTGCGGCCCCGACAGGCCCAGCCCGAGCATCATCCGGCCGCCCGAGAGGTGGTCCAGGGTCAGGGCGTGCATGGCGGTGGCGGTGGGGCTGCGGGCGGCCATCTGCGCGATGGCGGTGCCGAGCCGGATGCGGGAGGTGTGCGCGGCGATCCAGGTCAGCGGGGTGAAGGCGTCCGACCCCCATGCCTCGGCGGTCCACACCGAGTCGTACCCGAGGGCTTCGGCCTCCTTCGCCAGGGCGAGGTGGTCCGGGCCGGGGCCACGGCCCCAGTAGCCGAGTGCGAGTCCCAGGCGCATGTGCGGTCCCCCTGTGAGTCCCGGTGAGCCCGTAGCGGGCGCTATCTGACGATGCGTCAGAAAACTGTAGGGCAACGGCCCCCCACCCGGAAGGGTGGAGGGCCGTGGCCGGGCGTCGCGTCCGGGGGAGGGTGTTACCCGCGCTGGATGCCCGAGGTGTCGTTCAGGACGCCGCGGCGGCCGTCCTGGGTCTGCGCGATCAGGGTGGACTCGCCGCGCTGCTCGACGGCCAGGTACCAGGTGCCGGGGGCGAGTTCCGCGATCGGGGTGGGCGAGCCGTCCTCGGCGAGGAGGGGGCGGGCCACCGGGACGGCGAACCAGAACGGGGAGAAGTCCGCCGCCGGGGCGGGGGTCGGGGTCGCGTCCTGCGGGCCGGGGGAGGGCGTCGGGGTGCCGCCGTACGGCGGCATCGGCTGGGGGGTGGCCCCGTACGGCTGCGGCTGCTGGGCGCCCGGGTACCCGTACCCGGCGCCGGGCTGGCCACCGTACGGCGGGACGGCCGCAGGCCGCGGCTCGGGGACGAGCTGACCGGCCAGCGCCGGAATCTTCGGGCCGGCCACGGCCACACCGGCCAGGGCGAGGAGGGCGAGGAAGGACAGGACGCAGCCGGCGCCGAGGTCCGCGTTGGTCGGGCAGACGATCAGCGACCACAGGGCGTTCCAGGCGGCGGCGACGGCGAGCACCGTGCCCCAGGCGGCCAGGGGCAGGCCGAGGACCTTGCGGGACTCCGGCTGGAAGCGGGCGGCGATCAGCAGCCCCGCCGCGACGAAGCCGAGCAGGAAGACGGCGGGCAGGGCGAGGCCGTTGTAGTCGGTGTTCCACACGCTCGGCATGTTTGCGCCGGTTACGGAGTAGAAATCGAGGAACGAGGCGATGAACAGCAGCACCGCTGCTCCGATCACCACGCCGTCGCCTCGAGTGAGGGAGCGGATGTTCACGTCTTAGGTGTCCTTCTCGGTCTCGGTCGTCTCGTGGTGCCGCGGTCGCAGGTCAGGGCTGGAGCGGGGCGGGCGGCACCATGGTACGGAGGTTTTCCGTGGCCGAGAGGGCGGGGCGGTGGGCCGCCCCGGTAGGACTACCCGCCCAGGAAGCCGACGATGCCGTCAGCGATGCCCTGTGCCGCCTTCTGGCGCCACTGCGGATTGGTCAGCTGCGCCGCGTCCTTGCTGTCACGCATGTTGCCGCATTCGATGAACACCTTGGGCCGGGTTGAGAGGTTCAGTCCGCCCAGATCGTCGCGGATCACCAAACCCGTTCCGCTTCCGAGGTAGTTGGCGGGGCTGGATCCCGTCGTACGGGCGAAGTTGCTCGCGATGCGTTCGCCGAGCAGCCGGGAGGGTTCCACGATCTTCGCGGTGTCCGCCTTCCCGCTCTTGACCTCGGCCGGGAGGATCACGTGGTAGCCGCGGTTGCCCTCGGAGACGCCGTCCGCGTGGACGGAGACGACGGCGTCGGCCTTGGCCTCGTTGCCGATGCGGGCCCGCTCGTCGATGCAGGGGCCCCAGGCGCGGTCCGTCTCGTGGGTGAACACCACCTTGAGGCCCTTGGCCTCCAGGAGGGTGCGCAGTCGGCGGGACACGTCCAGCGTGAACTCGGCCTCCATGTAGCCAGAGTTGGTGGTGGTGCCGGTGGTGTCGCACTCCTTGCGGTTGGTGCCGATGTCCACTTGGCGGTCGATCTCGGTGGTGTGGTCGAAGTTGCCGGTGTTGTGGCCGGGGTCGATGACCACGGTCCGGCCGGCCAGCGGGCCCTTGGCGGGCGGCTGCGCGGAGGGCGAGCTGCCGGTGGAGCCGGTGGGGGTGGCGCCGGTGGCGCTGGCCGCCGTATTCGGCTTGCCGTCCAGGTGGGTGGCGTGGGAGGCGGGCAGTGGAACGGCCCGGGGTGGCTGCCGGTCCTGGCCGGTCCCGGTCAGCGTCTGGGTCAGCACCCATGCCGCCAGCGCGGCCGGGGCGACGGACGCGACCGCGATGGTGAGGGCGGAGCGGCGCGTGAACCAGCGCCGGTCCGGACTGATCGAAGAGGCGGACTCCGGGGGCGGGGGGCTGTCGTCGTAGCGCACGCCGCGATGCTAGACCGGCCCCGCCCCGGCAGGCCGGGGCTGAGCCATTCGAGGGCGTGGTCTGTTTATATGCCCGAGGCGGGTGGGGGAGAGGTGCTAGATGCCTGCGCCGGTGCGTCGGAGGACGCGCAGCGAGTCGGTCACCGAGACCTCCTCGAAGGCGCCGGAGGCGAGGGCGCGCAGGTAGATCCGGTACGGGGCCTGGCCGCCGTCGACCGGGTCCGGGAAGACGTCGTGGATCGCCAGGGTGCCGCCGACCGCGAGGTGCGGGGCCCAGCCCTCGTAGTCGCCGTTCGCGTGATCGTCGGTGTGGCCGCCGTCGATGAAGACGAGGCCGAGCGGGCCGCCCCAGGCGGCCGCGACCTGCGGGGAGCGGCCGACGATCGCGATCACGTGGTCCTCCAGGCCGGCCCGGTGCAGGGTGCGGCGGAAGGTCGGCAGCGTGTCCATCAGCCCGACCTCGGGGTCCACCACGGTCGGGTCGTGGTACTCCCAGCCGGGCTGCTGCTCCTCGCTGCCCCGGTGGTGGTCCACGGTGAGCGCGGCCACGCCCGCCTCGCGGGCGGCGTCGGCCAGCAGCAGGGTGGAGCGGCCGCAGTACGTGCCGACCTCCAGCAACGGCAGCCCGAGCGCGGCCGCCTCGGCCGCGGCGGCGTACAGGGCGAGCCCCTCGCCCACGGGCATGAACCCCTTGGCTGCCTCGAAGGCGGCGAGGGTCTCCGGCTTGGGGCTGGCCATGGTGTTCCTCCTGCTGGGCGGGGTGCGCGTGGGCCGCCCATGGTGCCTTACCGGCTGGTAGGACACCACGGCCGGGGTCATGTACGGCGCCATCCCCCCGGGGCCCGCGCCTCATGCGCCGGCGGGGCTGGATGTGCCCGGCCGGGGTGGGAGGCAGCGGTGGGGGTGATCGGGGCCGGCCGGGCCACCGCCACCGGCCGGCAGGCCGTCGCACCGGTCTCCTACGGCCGCTGGGACGAGTCGGCTTGCGCCCACTGGGCCGCCGGGGAGACGCAGCTGAACCCACTGGTCGGGGCTGCCTTCGACACCGAAGGCGCCTTCGACCCCGACGCGACCCGCCCGGCGCCCGCCCGGTTCCTGGCGCCGGTGTTCCTGCTCGCCGGGGAGGTCGATCCGGGCGCACCGCCGCCGCGCGGCCGGGTTCGCCGGGCTGTTCCCGGACGCCGAGCTCCGGTCCAGCCGGGAGCCGGACCGGTTCCCGGCGGCCGCCGCGGCGTTCCTCGGGCCGGGCCCCGCCCAGGCGCCCGGGGCGCCTGGGCCGCGGCCCGTCAGCGGCCGAAGAGGCGCGGCAGGGTGCCCGTTCCGGCGGAGCGCCGCTGCTCCCGCTGCGCCCGGCGGAGATCACTCCGCGTCTCCCGGACCCGCTGCGTCAGCCAGTGGGTCCCTCCGGCATTGACCTCCAGCCTGTGCAGCAGCGGTTTGAGCAGGGCCAGCGGGTAACCGGGATCTCCCGACTCCCCGATGCTGCGCAGCACCCGGTACGCCATCTCCGCGTCCCCCCCCGCGCCACAAGGGCCGCGGGATCCCTGTACAGCCGCAGGTACAGGGCCGCGGCCGTGCCGAAGTCGCTCACCACCCAGGCATCGTGGGCGAGCCGGCGGCGGACGTCCAGCAGGACCGGTGGCGATGTGGGGGTGCGCCAGGTTCCCCGCGAGGCTGGCCTCCCGCTCGAAGCGGCGGACGTCCTCGGTGGTCTGCGGATACCCGATCTTCACCGCGACCAGGCGGCCCACCCGCTCGTCCCGCGCCCGCCAGACCTCACCGAATCCGCCCTGCCCGAGCAACGCCTCCAGCTCGTACCGGTCTTCGATTCGTTCCCGCATGCCCTCGGCCCCCGTAATGCCATGCTCTGCCGCCCCGGCAGAGCATTATCTCTGGCCGTTCGGGCCACCTGGTGCCGCCGGGGCCCCTACGATCGACTACAGAAGGAAACCTACGCCTCACGGCGTGTAGTTGGTGGTGACGGCTCCATGGTCAGCAGCCGCGAACTCGATCCCAGTGCCTCTCCGCTGGACTACTACGGCGCCGAACTGCGCCGCCACCGGGAGGACGCCGGATTGAAACAGGCGGAGCTCGGGAGCAGTGTCTTCTGTACCGGCTCGCTGGTCGGCATGATCGAGAAGGCCCGCCGGGTGCCGACCCGGGACTTCTCGGAGCGGGTGGACGCGGTGCTCAACACGGGCGGGTTCTTCTCCCGGCTGGTGGGGCTGGTGCTACGGAGCCAGCTGCCGGCGTGGTTCCAGGCGTACGCGGAGATGGAGGCGCGGGCGGGGTACATCTCCACCTTCCAGGCTCAGCTGATCTACGGACTGCTGCAGACCCCGGCGTACGCCCGGGCGGTGCTGGGGTCGCGGAGCAACGACGACCTCGACGCGAAGGTGGCCGCGCGGATGGACCGGCAGCGGATCCTGGAGCGTGAGGACCCGCCGCTGATGTGGGTGGTGATGAGCGAAGCCGCCCTGCACCAGGAGATCGGCGGCCGGGAGGTCATGCGGGAGCAGCTTGCCCACTTGGTGGTGCTACAGGAGTGGGAGTGGGTGAAGGTGCAGATCCTGCCGTTCGAGGCGGGCGCGCATGCGGGGCTTGATGGCTCCTTCACTCTGTTGCGGCTCGATGATGGACATGACGTCGTGTATACGGAGGACTTGGTCCAAGGGCATACGACGGCCAATCCAAAAGCACTCAGGGAAGGTTCGCTCCGATACGATCTTCTGCAGGCCGCGGCCCTCTCTGTGGAGGACTCGTCGGCACGGATCGCCCGCGTAATGGAGGAGCGTTATGGACACCATCCAGCACATGACGGGCACGTTGTGGCGTAAGTCCTCGTACAGCGGCAGCAACGGTGGTGAGTGCGTCGAGTGCGCCCCGCTCGGCGCTGCCGCTTGGCGCAAGTCCTCGTTCAGTGGCGACACCGGTGGTGACTGCGTCGAGGTCGCCGCCCAGCCCTGCCGCGTCGCCGTCCGGGACTCCAAGAACCCCGGGGGGCCCGCTTTCACCGTGAGCCCGGACGCCTTCGCGGTGTTCGTGCGCGGTCTCTGACCCGCCGGGCGGAAACGCTCCTTCGGGCCCGGCCCGGCCCGGTTCCGGCGCGAGACACATGCCTCGCGCCGGGTGCCGGGCGGCAAGGAACGTGAGGTGGATCAAGACGGGTGTGAAGTTCCCATGATTCGCGGAGCCGGAGTGCGTTACTGGCTCCGCTGCCAACGGGCGACGTTTCGACGGGTCGCGATGGTTATGGGGTGGTCTTCGCCGAGTACGCGGATGAGGTCGGGCAGAAGGTCGGTCAGAGCGGCGGCGGCTCGTGCGGGATGGCCTGACGCGCCGTGCCAGAAGGCGATGTTGCTGCGGACGACGAGGGTGTCTGGGGCCTCAGGCCCAAGGACCCGGGTCATGTCGGGAAGCAGCTGCTCGTAGGTCCTCGCCCCTCCGGCTGCGTCACCGGCCCGCCCTCGCCAAAAGGCCAGGTTGGCGCGGGTGGTGAGGGTGCCGACGTGGTCTTCGCCCAAGACACGCGCCTGGTGCGACAAGAGGTCCTGCAAGGCTGTGATGGCACCGGTCGCGTCCCCGGTTTCTTGCTGCCAGCGGGCCAGGGTCGCGCGGATGGTGAGCGTCTCGGTGTGGTCGGGGCCGTACACGCGCTCATACGCGGAAAGCAACTCGCCGAAGCTGCGGCTCGCACCGGCTGGAGCCCCGGCCTCCCCCTGGTAGTGGGCAAGGACGGCGCGGGTGAGGAGGGTTTCGGGGTGCTCGGGTCCCCAAGAGGCCGCCTGGTCGTCCACGAGAGCGCGTAGGACGCCGATCGCGCCGACTGTGTCCCCGGCCCGCTCCAACCACAGGCCGCGAGCGCGGCGCACGATGAATGTCTCAGGGTGATCGGCCCCCAGTGCGCTCACCATCAGCGGAACGAGGTCGGCCAACGCAGCCGCTGCGCCGGCTGCGTCCCCGGCTTCGCCTTCCCAATGGGATATGGCGTAGCGCGTGGTGAGAGTGTCGGGATGCGTGAGTCCGAGCACTCGTTCGCGGTCGGCCAAAAGGAGCTTGAGCTCTGCGGCGGCCGTTGCCGCTTCCCCGAGCTCGCCTCGGGTCCAGGCCAGCTCGTGACGTGTGGCGAGGGTGTCGGGATAGTCGGCTCCCAGTGCGCTGGTTTGTATGGGCAGCAGGTCTTGAAGAACGCGGGCTGCTTCGGCGGCGTCTCCGGCGCGGCCCTGCCAGACGCCCAGGTTGTGTATGGCGTTGAGGAAGTGAGGGTCATGCTGGTCCATCAGGCAGACCATGTCCGCCAGCAGCTCCCGGAGCTCTTCGACCGCTCCGGCTGCGTCCCCGGCCTGGCCCCGTCGCCGCGCGATTTCATGGCGAACCACGAGGGTGCTGGTGGCGTAGTGCCCGTGCACGCGCACCATTTCTGGCAGGAGGTCCCGCAGGATGCGGGCCGAACTTTCGATATCCCCAGCCTTCGCCTGCCAGAAGGCCAGTCCTGCCTGAACGCCGAGGGTGACCGGGTGGTCGGGACCCAGAGCCTGCGTTGCGATGGGCAGCAGTGTCTCGGAGGCTTGCTTCGCGCCGGCAAGGTCCCCGGCCCGGCCTCGCCACCGGGCATGATTGGCACGAGCCGCAATAGCCTGCAGATGGCTGCCGCCCAAGGACGAGGTCGCCGTCTGCTCAAGGCGGCCGAAGTAGTCGGCGGCGGCCGCGAACTGCCCTGCCGCACCGAGACTGAGCCCGCACCGAAAGAGCACCTCGTGTCCCTCCGGGCCCCACAGGGCACCGGTGGCGTCACTGCCTTCCAGGGCCTGCGCACAGGCCCGGAGCCGCACCCCGCCCGGCTGGTATCCTTCGGCCTCGGGCCAGGCCGCAAGTAGGGCGTCGGCAGCGGCGCGGGTAAGACGAGCGCGCTCACGGGTGGGGACCTGTTCGCGGACGGCACGCTGCAGGAGCTGATGGACGCCGACATCGCCACCACGGGTGGGGTGGCGGACCAGACTCAGTCGGTGCAGTGCCCGCAACGCGTTAACGGCCTCATCTGCGGCGACGGGCACGGGCTGCTCCTGCCGGTGGCGTCGGGCCCATCGCCACCGGCTCTTCCCCGCAGGCGCGCCGGCGGCTGTCTTGTTGGCCTCACGACAGGCGCCGAGGTAGACCAGGGCGGGCTCGCTGGTGAGGACGTCCTGCGGGATACCGTTGGCGTCCAACATGGTGGTCAGGGCAAGCATGGGACGGGCCAGGCCCGGTGGATCCAGGCTATCGGCCCGGTCGATCGACAGAGACCAGGCGGCGGCCAAAGGAATGGACTGGTCGTCGGGGAGGCGATCGGGGGCGATGTCAGTGAGCTTGGTGGCGCGGTCGGCCAGCAGCTGACGGTACGTGGTCACCTCGTGGCCGCTGTTGATGATGTAGGCGGTGGCCTGGGCCAAGGCAAGGGGTAGATACCCGAGGTCGGATGCCAGGGCCTCCAGGTCGGCACCGGTGGTGTCGCGGCCTTCGAGGGCATCGGTGAGATAGGTGAGGGCTTCCCTCTCGGTGAACAGGCCGATCTCGATCCTGCGGCCGCCGTCCGCGCGGAGAGCGGCGTCTTGGAGTCGGGTTGTCACCAGGGTGCGGCCATGAGGGCTTGAGGGCGGCCACAGACCGTGCAAGTCGTCGGGGTCCGCGACATCGTCGAGAACGATCAACCAGCGACACGGATGTGTCGCGGCTTTCGGGCTGAGCCAGGCAAGAAAGGACCGGGCGGCGCTTTCGGCATCGTTGGGATCACCCCGGCACAGCTTGACACCGGCCTCCCGGTAGGCCGCCAGGATGGCCTGCCGACTGTTCGCTGTGATCCACACCAGAACATCCAGCTCGCCGGACTCGCTGGCGTGGCCGGCGAAGTCGGCGGCGAGCTGCGTCTTGCCCGTCCCGCCCATGCCGGTCAGGAACTGCGTGCGGACGGTGGTCTCGCCGCGCTCCACCATCGCCCGCAGCCGGTCCATCTCGGCACGATGCTGAAAGGGGGCTGCCTTCTTGGGGATGGCACCGACATGCTGTGGCCAGGGAGCCGGTTCCTGAGGCGCGAGCTGTTGGTCCACGTACACCGTGCCGATGTAGCCGCTGTTGGCAATGGAGCCCCCTACGGCGTTCGCCGGCGCGGTGCCGCTGACCGTGACTTCCCCGTCCGCCTCCCCGGCGGCATGCCGCGGCTTGTGTCTCCATGCCATGTGATGGTCCTCCCCACCCTACTGTTGGCTGCGCCGCGGTGGCTCCGGTCAGCTGTGGTCGACACCACTGACGGACTGGCTGTCGTCGTCGGCGATTGCGTCGCCGGTGTCTTCCGCCTTCGCCGACCCACTGCCGCGCCCCTGAGGGCGCCGCACGCCGGTGACTGCCGTGCTCCCGCCGCTGGCGCGTGGCATGCCCGTGCGAAGAGCTACGTCATCTGTACGGCTGACCGGCTGCTGGAACAGTGCCCATACCAGGGCGGCGACTCCGACAGCAGCCTGGACCGACGCCCCGGCCAGTTGGCCGGAGTCGGGACTGTCGAGCAGCCATAGCAACGGCGTGGAGACGATCCCTCCTACCGCCAGCACGATGATCGTGATCTTCCATCCCTGCGTCACGAATTCCCCCTACAAAAACATGCGGGTCGATCGGCTGACAGCCCGCGGTGCATATGTTCTCGCAGGGGTTCGGCGTGAAACTCGGATGCCCGCAACTGGTACTGACCGGTGTCATAAAGTTCTGGACTAGGCACGGATCTGACCTTCCGTCAGAATGGAACGTGTTCTAATCTGCCGCGCATGGGCATCGGAATCACGCAAGAGCAACGGGAGTTGGCCGACGCCGTGCGCGGGCGGCTCGCGCGAGACGTGCCGGTCGAGGAAGTGCGCAAGCTGCTCGACACCCCGCCGCGGACCGGGGCGCGACCCGGCTACTGGGACGCCCTGGCCGACTCCGGGCTCCTCTTCCCACACCTGGAGGGCGGCACCCTGCTCGATCTCGCCGTCGTCGTGGAGGAGGCCGCCCGGGCGGCGCTGCCCGGGGCGTACCTGCCGAGCGCGCTGGCCTCCGTACTCCTGGAGCGGACCGGGGCCGAGCCGCTCGGCGGACGGGTGGGGGCCGTCGCGCTCGGGCCCGGGACCATGACCGCCGTCGCCGTCGAAGGCGGCGGCCACCTGCTGGACGGTCTCGCGCCGCCCGTGCTCGGCGCCGGGGAGGCGGAGCTCGTGCTGCTCGCCGCCGAGGCCGCGCGGGGGACCCTCTGGTTCGCCGTCGACGCCGCCGCCCTGGAGATCCGTACCCACGACAGCGTCGACCCGACCCGGCCCACCGCCGAGGTGCGGGCGCGCGCGGTCCGCGTACCGGCCGGGCCGCTGCCCACGCTGGACCGGGACCTGGTGCGGGACACCGCCTGCGCGCTGTTCGCCGCCGACGCCTGCGGGACCGCCGCCTGGGCGGTGCACACCGCCGCCGCATACGCGAAGGTGCGCGAGCAGTTCGGCCGGCCCATCGGGCGGTTCCAGGGCGTCAAGCACCTGTGCGCCGACATGCTGGTACGGCTGGAGCGGGCGCGGGCACTGGCCTGGGACGCCGCCCGGGTCCTGGACGAACCGGCGGCCGGGGCGCGCTCCCTCGTGACGGCGCTCGCCGCCGCGACCGCCCTGGACGCCGCCTACTCCTGTGCCAAGGACTGCATCCAGGTGCTGGGCGGGATCGGCTTCACCTGGGAGCACGACGCGCACATCCACCTGCGTCGGGCCGTCGTCGCCCGCCAGCTCCTCGGCCCCGGCGACGCGCACCGCGCACGGGCCGCGGGGCACGCGGCGGCCGGCGCGCGCCGGGAGCTGCGGCTGGAACTCCCCGCGGAGGCCGAGACGTACCGGACGCGGGCCCGCGGCGTCATCGAAGGAGCGCGGGGCCTCGATCCGGCCGCCGCCCGCAGGGTCCTCGCGCGGACCGGCTACGCCGCCCCGTACCTGCCGCCGCCCTACGGGCTGGGCGCCGGCCCCGTCGAACAACTGGTGGTGCAGCAGGAACTGGCGGCGGCCGGGGTCCGCCTCGCCGACCTCGGGATCGCCACCTGGGTCGTGCCCTCGCTGATCGCCTACGGGTCCCCGCGCCAACGGGACACGTACCTGCTGCCCACCCTGCGCGGGGACGTCACCTGGTGCCAGCTCTTCTCGGAGCCGGGCGCGGGCTCGGACCTCGCCTCGCTGCGGACCAAGGCGGAACGGGCGGCGGACGGCGGCTGGATCGTCAACGGACAGAAGGTGTGGACGAGTTCCGCGCAGAGCGCCGACTTCGGCATCCTCCTCGCCCGGACCGACCCGCGAGCGCCCAAACACAAGGGCCTCGGGTACTTCGTCGTCGACATGCGCACACCCGGCATCGACATCCGGCCCCTCAGGGAGATCACCGGGGAGGCGCTGTTCAACGAGGTCTACTTCGACGACGTCGCGCTCCCGGCCGACGCCCTGGTCGGGGCGGCCGACGAGGGCTGGAAGGTGGCCCGCAACACCCTCGGCAACGAACGCGTGCACATGGCCGACCAGATGACCTTCGACTCGGGGCTGGAGGCGCTGATCGCCGCCTGCGCCGCACGGCAGGACGACTCCTACCGGGTGCGCCTCGGCGCGCTGGCCGCCGAGGCGCACGCGCTGGCCTGCATCGGCCTGCGGACCACGCTGCTCCAGGTGTCGGGGCTGGAGCCGGGCGCGGGCGCGTCCGTACGCAAACTCGTCCAGACCCCGCACCAGCAGCGGCTGGCCGAACTGGCGCTGGAACTGCTGGGGCCGGCGGGCGCGGTGTGCGAGGGGGCGGGGGAGCGGGCGGTGCACGGGATGCTCATGTCCCGCTGCCTGACCATCGCCGGGGGCACCACCCAGGTCCAGCTCAACGTCGTCGCCGAGCGGATTCTCGGCCTTCCCAGGGACTGATGAGGAAGAGGAGTGGCAGGGATGAAGTCGTACATCGTGGGCGTCGGCATGACGAAGTTCGAGAAGCCGGAGTCGCGGGACTGGCAGTACTGGGACATGGCGAAGGAGGCGGGGAGCGCGGCGCTGGCGGACGCGGGGATCGCGTACGAGCTGGTGGAGCAGGTGCCGGTCGGGTACTGCTTCCAGGCGTCGACGGCCGGACAGCGGGCGGTGTACGAGCTGGGCCTGAGCGGGGTGCCCGTCTACAACGTGAACAACAACTGCGCCACCGGCTCGACGGCGCTGATGATGGCGCGGCAGTTCGTCGAGGGCGGCCAGAGCGACTGCGTGCTGGCGCTGGGCTTCGAGAAGATGAAGAAGGGCGCGCTGGGCGGCGGCGCCGACGCGGGCGCCGACTTCAAGACCTCCCCGGTCGCCCGGCACTACGGGATCATGGCCGCCGGGCACGGCTTCGAGATGTCGCCGCCGACCGCCCAGATCTTCGGGAACGCGGCGCGCGAGCACACGGAGCGGTACGGGACGACGCCCGCGCAACTGGCGGCGGTGGCGGCGAAGAACCACCGGCACTCGGCGAACAACCCGAACGCGCAGTTCCGGGACGTGTACGAGGTCGAGGAGATCCTCGCGGCGAAGACCATCCACGAGCCGCTGACGAAATTGCAGTGCTCGCCGACCTCGGACGGGGCCGCGGCGGCGCTGGTGGTGTCGGAGCGGTTCGTGGTCGCGCACGGGCTGCACGACAAGGCGGTGGAGATCGTGGCGCAGGCGATGGCGACGGACACGGCCGCGTCGTTCGCGTCCGGCTCGTGCATCGACGTGGTCGGCAAGCCGATGTCGGCGGCGGCGGGGCGGGCGGTGTTCGAGGCGTCGGGTCTGGGCGTGGAGGACGTGGACGTGATCGAGCTGCACGACTGCTTCTCGATCAACGAGTTGCTCACGTACGAGGCGCTCGGGATGTGCGCGGAGGGCGGGTCCGGGGAACTGGTGGAGAGCGGGGCCACGACGTACGGCGGGCGGTGGGTGGTGAACCCGTCGGGGGGCCTGATCTCCAAGGGGCACCCGCTCGGCGCGACGGGGCTGGCGCAGGCGGCGGAGCTGGTCTGGCAGCTCCGGGGCGAGGCCGGAGGGCGTCAGGTCCCGGGGGCGGGGGTGGGGCTCGCGCACAACATCGGCCTGGGCGGCGCGGCGGTGGTGACGCTGCTGCGGCGGTAGCCGCGGGGCGGGGGCGGGGCCGGAAGGGGCGCGGGCGCCCCCGCGGGCTGGGTTCGGTCAGGGGACGTCGAGGGCGGGATCCGTCACCGGTTCGCCGCGGGAGGCGCGGTGGAGGGATGCGGCCAGGTCCGCGAGCGGGCCGTCGCGGAGGACCAACCCCGCCGCGCCCGCGGCCAGGGCCGCCTCCCGCAGGCCCGACCGGGCGGAGCCCACCAGTACCAGGACCGCGCACTCCGGCGCTTCCTCCCGTACCTCGCGGACCCCGTCCACCGACTCCACCAGCGCCACCGCCGGACGGCCCATCGGCGAGGACACCACTTCGATGTCCCGCTCCAGGCCGAGCCGCACCGCCAGCGCCGGGTTCGCGGGCCACAGCAGGACCCGCAGGGACCGACCGGTTTCGTCCATCCCGTCAGGGTAGGGTCCCGGCCCCCGCGCACCGGGAAACCATGCCGTGGACCGATGATCTGACGTTGAGTCAGCAGTCTTCCCAACTGCTGGGGGGTGCGTTATACATGGCCTCACCGGCCGCCTAGAACGCGTTCTACCCGCGCTTCGGCGGCGGCCCCGCAGACGACCTCGGCGCGGCCGACGGTGCGGACGACCGCGCCGAGGTCTTCCACTCACGGAGCACCCGCTCAGCAAGGAGCAGCATCCGAATGCCGATCGATGCCGCCAAGGCCCTCGCCGCCGAACCCCGCCGGGGGGAGATCGCCTGGGACCACAAGGACGTCCAGCTCTACCACCTCGGCGTCGGCGCCGGCCTGCCCGCCACCGACCCCGACGAGCTGCGCTACACCCTGGAGTCCAGGCTCCACGTACTGCCCAGCTTCGCGACCGTCGCCGGCGCCGGCATGGCCATGCTGGGCGGCCTCGCCGCCCCCGGCATCGACGTCGACCTCGCCGCCGTCCTGCACGGCGGCCACTCCATCGAGCTGCACCGCCCCATCCCCGTCAAGGGCCGGGCCACCTCCCGGTCCAAGGTCGCCGCCGTCTACGACAAGGGCAAGGCGGCGGTCATCGTGCTGCGCTCCGAGGTCGAGGACGCCGACGGGCCGCTGTGGACCAGCGACGCGCAGCTCTTCGTGCGCGGCGAGGGCGGATTCGGCGGCGAGCGCGGGCCCTCCGCCCGGGAGGAGGCCCCCGACCGCGACCCCGACCGCACGGTCGAGCGGCACATCCGTGAGGACCAGGCGCTGCTCTACCGGCTCTCCGGTGACTGGAACCCGCTGCACGCCGACCCGGAGTTCGCCAAGCTCGCCGGCTTCGACCGGCCGATCCTGCACGGCCTGTGCTCCTACGGGATCACCCTCAAGGCCGTCGTCGACACCACCCTGGCGGGGGACGTGTCCCGGGTCCGCGCGTACCGCACGCGCTTCGCCGGGATCGTCTTCCCGGGCGAGACCCTGCGCATCCGGATGTGGGAGGAGCCCGGCCGGGTGCGGGTGGCGGTGACCGCCGTCGAACGGGACGACGCCCCGGTCCTCGCCGACACCGTCGTGGAACACGCGTAACCCCCGATCGTCCCCGATCGCCTACGCCCCCACCCCCGAGCGAAACCGAAGGAGCCGCACCGTGCGCGCAGCACTGCAGAGCGAGATCGGCCAGGACAAGCTGGAGGTCGTCGAGGACATGGAGGCCGTGGGCTTCGGCCCCGGCAAGGTCAAGATCCGCATCAAGGCCACCGGCCTGTGCCACTCCGACCTGTCCGCGATGAGCGGCGTACTGCCGCAGCCCGCGCCCTTCATCCCGGGCCACGAGGGCTCCGGCGAGATCACCGACATCGGCGACGGAGTGACCCGACACAACGTCGGGGACCGGGTGCTGGTGTGCTGGCTGCCGCCGTGCGGCCACTGCCCCTCCTGCAAACGCGGCCAGGGCCACCTGTGTCTGGAGGCGTTCGGGAACGTGGCCACCCCCAACTTCCGTCGCGCGGGAAGCGACGTCTTCGGCTTCGCCGGTACGGGCACCTTCGCCGAGGAGGTCGTCGTCCCGGCGGGGTGCGCGGTGCCGATACCCGACGACCTGCCCTACGACATCGCCGCCCTGATCGGCTGCGGAGTGACCACCGGGCTCGGCGCGGCGATCAACACCGCGAAGGTGGAGGCCGGTTCCTCGGTCGCGGTCATCGGCTGTGGCGGCGTCGGCATCTCCGTCATCCAGGGCGCCAAGGTGCAGGGCGCGGCGCAGATCGTCGCCGTCGACCCGGTCGCCTCGCGCCGCGAGGCGGCGCTGCGGTTCGGGGCGACGGAGGCGGTCGCACCGGACGCCTTCGGCGACGCGAAGAACCGGATCACGGCCGGGGAGGGCTTCGACTACGTCTTCGAGGTGGTCGGAAAATCCGCGACGACGCAGACCGCGTACGAGATGACCCGGCGCGGCGGCTCCGTCGTGGTGGTCGGCGCGGGAGCGCTGGACGACACGTACTCGATCAACATGTTCTCGCTGTTCTTCGACGAGAAGAAGATCCTGCCCTCGATGTACGGGGGCGGTGACGTGCTCCGCTCCTACGAGCGCACCATCGCGCTGTGGCGGGCCGGCCGGGTGGACCTGGCGGGTCTGATCACGCACCGGGTACGGCTCGGGGAGATCAACGACGCCCTCGACCAGATGCGTACGGGCGTGGCCCTGCGCACCTGCATCGAATTCTGAGCGCGACGAGAGGAATGCGGTAGATGTCACTGCCACTTGAGGGGCTCAGCGCCATCGTCACCGGCGCGGGCCGCGGGCTGGGTCGGGCCGAGGCGATCGAGCTGGCGCGGCTCGGGGCGAGCGTGGTCGTCAATGACTTCGGGCAGCCCGGCCGCGACGGTTCCGGGGAGGCGTCGGCGGCCCCGGCGCAGGAGGTGGCCGACGAGATCCGGGCCGCGGGCGGGCAGGCGGTGGCACACCTCGGTGACGTGGCCGACTTCGCTCAGGCGCGGGAGCTGGTCGAGCTGGCGGTCGCGAACTTCGGCAAGCTCGACATCCTGGTCAACAACGCGGGCATCCTGCGCGACCGGATGGTCTTCTCCATGTCGGAGGAGGAGTGGGACTCGGTGATACGCGTCCACCTCAAGGGCCACTTCAACACCACCCACTTCGCCTCGGCGCACTGGCGTGAGCGGTCCAAGGCGGCGGGCGGCCCGGTCTACGGGCGGATCGTCAACACCTCCTCCGAGGCGTTCCTCGGCGGCAGCGCCGGCCAGCCGAACTACGCGGCGGCCAAGGGCGGCATCGTGGGTCTGACCACCTCGACCGCCCTGGCCCTGGCCAAGTACGGGGTCACCGCCAACGCGATCTGCCCGCGCGCCCGTACCCGGATGACCGAGGACGTGTTCGCGGGCTTTCAGGAGCCGGAGGAGGGCGAGCTGGACGCCCTCGCCCCCGAGCACGTCGCCCCGCTGGTCGGCTACCTGGCCTCACCGGCCGCAGCGAAGGCCAACGGGCAGCTGTTCGTGGTGCACGGCGGGATCGTGGTGGTGATGGAACGCCCCAAGGTGGCCGCGAAGTTCGACACCACCAAGGAGGCGTTCAGCTTCGAGGAGCTCGACGGGCTCCTCACCCCGCACTACGAGTCGCGCCCGCCGAACGAGACTTTCGCGGCGGCGGAGGTACTGGGCCTCAAGCACGACTAGCGCGAGAATCACGCCGGGCATGCCCGGCACGCCCGGCACGACGGGGGAGCGGCCGGCGGGCCCCCGGCCCCGGCCGTTCCGACCTCAGTTCAGCGGGGCCTGCTGGAGCGGCACCGGCCGGGGGGCCGTGGGAGCGGTGATCCGGACCGGCGGCGGCGGGGCCGCCGGCTGGGTCAGGGTGACGATCCCGCACGGCACCTCCGGGGTGGCGTAGGGGAGGCGCAGCACCCCCTGCGGGGTCCACAGGCCGCTCCCCAGCCACCCCGCCGGGGCGGAGAGCCGGAAGACGTGCCGGTCGGCCGGCCGCCACAGCGCGATGCCCTCGGGCACCCGCAGCGCGACCCCGCAGCTCTCCGGCATCAGCACCTGCCCCGGCTGTACCGCGAACGGCACCGCGTCCGCCGCCCGCAGGCACTCCGGGAAGCGGACCGGGCGCTCGCTGCCCAGCACCCCCCAGCCCAGCCGCGGCTCGCCCGGCGCGTCCGAGCGGATCAGCAGCAGCCCGCTGTCCGGCTCGGCCAGCAGCAGCCGGTCGTCGCTGTCGTCCGCGATCTGGAGCAGCGGGGTCACCAGCCCGTCCCGGGCCAGGTCCACGGTCACCGTCTTGGTGCGGCCGTCCAGCTCGCGGTCCAGCGCCAGCAGTCGGCCGGCACGGTCCAGCCAGACGCCGCCCGAGCAGCGGCCGGGGACACGGGCCGCCCGCCGGGGGCCGCCGGGGGCACCGGCCACCTGCCAGAGCACCGTCTCCTCGGTGCCCACCGCCAGGGCGAAGGCGCCGTGTCCGTCCGGGGACGGCGGCAGCAGGAAGACCCGTACGTCCCGCGCGCACGGCCCGATCGAGCCCAGCGGCAGCTCCCCGGTGCGCGACCCCACCCCGGCGCCGCCGGTCGGGTACAACAGCGCGAAGGCGTGCCGGTCCGCCACCCGGCGGTGGATCAACACCCGGCCGTCGGCGAGCGGCAGCACCTCGCTGTCCGCCTCTTCCGGCTGCGCGAGCGGCAGCGGTACCGCGTACGGCTCGGGCCCGGCCAGGGTCCAGCGCTCCGGATACCGGGCCTGACCCTCCCCGGCCAGCCGCGCGGCGTACGCCCCGTCCGCCGCGATCGTGAACGCGGCAGCCGTCGTCATCTCGATGGCACAGACAGTCATCCGTGCGTCACCTCCGGTGAGGAAGCTAGTTTTCGCACTTCCTGCCGAACAACACGACCTCACGCGCTTCACACATACGGGTGGCGGCACGGCGGTTCAGGTGTGACGCGGGGGATGGTTGTGCTGTGCGGCGCCGGGGTCCGCCGGCGCCGCGACCGGGGGCCGCCACGGACGGTAGCCTTGGCCCGTGCCCCGTCTCTCCGAAGTCATCGCCGCTCTCGACGCTCTCTGGCCCCCCGCGCGGGCCGAGCAGTGGGACGCCGTCGGCACCGTCTGCGGTGACCCCGACGCCGAGGTCACCCGGGTGCTGTTCGCCGTGGACCCCGTACAGGAAGTCGTCGACGAGGCGGTGAAGCTCGGCGCCGACCTGGTGGTCACCCACCACCCCCTCTACCTGCGCGGTACCACCACCGTCGAGGCGGGCACCTTCAAGGGCCGCGTCGTGCACACGCTGATCAAGAACGACATCGCGCTGCACGTGGCCCACACCAACGCGGACACCGCGGACCCCGGTGTCTCCGACGCCCTCGCCGGCGCCCTGGACCTGCGCGTCACCGGCCCCCTCGTGCCCGACCCCACCGACCCCGCGGGCCGCCGCGGCCTCGGCCGCATCTGCGAACTCGACCACCCCGAGACGCTGCGCGAGTTCGCCGCCCGCGCCGCCGCCCGGCTGCCGCACACCGCGCAGGGCATCCGCGCCGCCGGCGACCCGGACGCGCCCATCCGCACCGTCGCCGTCAGCGGCGGCTCCGGCGACGGCCTGTTCGCGCAGGTCCGAGCCGCGGGAGTGGACGCCTTCCTCACCGCCGACCTGCGCCACCACCCGGCGTCCGAGGCCCGCGAGCAGAGCCCGCTCGCCCTCGTCGACGCCGCCCACTGGGCCACCGAGTGGCCCTGGTGCGAGCAGGCCGCAACACAGCTCGACGCGATCTCCGAGCGCCACGGCTGGGGCCTGCGCACCCACGTCTCGCGCCTCGTCACCGACCCGTGGACGGCGCACGCGCCGTCCGTCACCTCCTCTACCAACCCTGGAGCCCCCAACTGAACGCCGAGCCCGCCGACCAGATCCGACTTCTCGACGTCCAGGCCCTGGACGTCCGGCTGTCTCAGCTCGCCCACAAGCGCAAGTCGCTGCCCGAGCACGCCGAGGTCGACTCCCTGACCAAGGACCTCACCCAGCAGCGGGACCTGCTCGTCGCCGCTCAGACGCAGGCCAGCGACGCCGCCCGCGAGCAGACCAAGGCGGAGCAGGACGTCGACCAGGTCCGCCAGCGCGCGGCCCGCGACCAGGCGCGACTGGACTCCGGCGCGGGCGTCTCGGCCCGGGACCTGGCGAACCTCCAGAGCGAGGTCGTCTCCCTCGCCAAGCGGCAGGGCGACCTGGAGGACGTGGTCCTGGAGGTCATGGAACGCCTGGAGGCCGCGCAGGCGCGCGTCACCGAACTGACCGAGCGGGTCTCCGGCCTGGAAGCCGAGCTCGCGGACGCCACCGCGCGCCGCGACGCCGCCACCGCCGAGATCGACGCCGAGGCCGCGGGCATCGCCAAGGACCGCGAGGTCATCGTCGCCTCGATGCCCGAGGCGCTGATGGCCCTGTACGAGAAGATCCGCGTCAAGCAGGGCGGCGTCGGCGCCGCGCGCCTGTACCAGCGCCGCTGCGAAGGCTGCCGCCTGGAGCTCGACATGGCCGAGGTCAACGAGATCAAGGCCGCCGCCCGCGACCAGGTCGTACGCCACGACAACTGCGGCCGCATCCTGGTCCGTACGGCGGACTCGGGCATCTGATGTCGAGGCTTGTCCGGTTCGTCGTGGAGGCGGACGGCGGATCCCGGGGCAACCCGGGGCCCGCCGGCTACGGCGCGGTGGTCCTCGACCCGGCCTCGGGCGAGACGCTGGCCGAGCGCGCCGAGTACATCGGCGTCGCGACGAACAACGTGGCCGAGTACAAGGGGCTGATCGCCGGGCTGAAGGCCGCCCGCGAACTGGCCCCCGACGCGGTGGTCCTCGTACGCATGGACTCCAAGCTCGTCGTGGAGCAGATGTCGGGCCGCTGGAAGATCAAGCACCCGGACATGAAGCCGCTCGCCACCGAGGCGGCCACGATCCTGCCGCGCGCGCAGGTGACGTACGAGTGGATCCCGCGCGAGCGCAACAAGCACGCCGACCGGCTCGCCAACGAGGCGATGGACGCGGGCAAGCGCGGCCGGCAGTGGGAGCCGTCGGCCTCCTCCGCCGCCCTGGACACCTCGGCGGCGCGCGCCCTGGCGACCCCGCCGCCCGCGGGTCCTCCCGGCGACGCCACCGCCGGAGCGGCCGCGGTCCGCGCGGCCCTCGCCGCGGCCTCCGTCGCCACGTCGGCACCCGCCGCGGGGGCCGAACAGGCGGCGGACACGCTGTTCGCGGAGCCCGCCCCGGCCGCCGCCCCGGCCCCGGCGGCGCCGTCGGCCGGGTGGGGTCCCGACCTGGGCACCCCGGCCACTTTGGTCCTGCTGCGCCACGGCGAGACGGCGCTGACCCCGCAGAAGCGTTTCTCCGGCAGTGGCGGCAGCGACCCCGAACTGTCTCCCGTCGGCCGCCGCCAGGCCGCCGCGGTGGCCGGGGCGCTGGCCGCGCGGGGCACCGTCGAGGCCGTCGTCAGCTCCCCGCTGCGCCGCTGCCGCGAGACCGCCCAGGCCGTCGCCGACCGGCTGGGACTGCCCGTCGTGATCGAAGAGGGCCTGCGCGAAACGGATTTCGGCGCCTGGGAGGGCCTCACCTTCGCCGAGGTGCAGGAGAGGTTCCCCGACGACCTCCAGGCGTGGCTGGACTCCCCGAAGGCGGCCCCCTCGGGCGGCGGCGAGAGCTTCGCCGCCGTGACCCGTCGGGTCTCGGCCGCCCGCGACCGCCTGCTGGGCGCGTACGCGGGCCGTACGGTGCTGCTGGTCACGCACGTGACGCCGGTCAAGACGCTGGTCCGCCTCGCGCTCGGCGCGCCCCCGGAGTCCCTGTTCAAGATGGAACTGTCGGCCGCCTCCCTCTCGGCGGTGGCCTACTACGCCGACGGCAACGCCTCGGTCCGCCTCCTGAACGACACCTCGCACCTGCGCTGAGTCCACGTACGCAGAAGCCCCCGGCCACAGCGTGGCGGGGGCTTCTGCGTACACGTGAGGACAGACGAGCCGGCCTGTACGCCGGGTTCTGTCGCCCGGAGACCTCGCGGTCGCCGGGGAGACGGCCATCCATCTAGGACCGGCGTTGCCACCGGCCTCGTGCGGTCTACCCGCGAACTCGGGCGGGCAGCCCTCGAACGTTCGCGCAGGGCCGTCCGAGAACGACCCCTCTTGACCTTGCTCCGGGTGGGGTTTACCTAGCCACCTGAGTCACCTCAGGCGCTGGTGGTCTCTTACACCACCGTTTCACCCTTACCGAGGGCCGAAGCCCCCGGCGGTCTGTTTTCTGTGGCACTGTCCCGCGGGTCACCCCGGGTGGGCGTTACCCACCACCCTGCCCTGTGGAGCCCGGACGTTCCTCGGCGGGATCCGAGGATCCCGACGCGACCGTCCGGCCGACTCGTCTGTCGTGTCGACCATGCTACCGGCTGTGCCGTCACGGCCTGACCTTCCCGCAGGGGCAGGGTTTCTGCTGGGCGCCATGCGGATCGGAGCAATCGCCGCCCTCGTCGGTGTGACCACCCGGGCGGTACGGCACTACCACCACATCGGCCTGCTCCCCTAACCGGCCCGGCAAGCCAACGGCTACCGCGCGTACACCGTCCGGGACGCCGTCCTGCTGGCCCGCGTACGTCGGCTGACCGAGTGGCGAGCTGCGGGCCGCCGCCTCGCCGGGGAGGTGGGCGCTGCGCAGGCCACCGCACGGGGTGCGGGCGACATCGCGGCCGGCTACACCGGACCGCAGACGGCCATGACGTACGGGCTGCTGTTCGTGGCCCTGATCGAGATCGTCGCCCTCGGGCTCCTCGTCCCGTGGCCCGCCGTGCACGCGGTGCTGCTGGTCCTCGACCTGTACGGCGTCCTGATGGTGCTCGCCCTGCACGCCGCGTGTGTGCAACGGCCGCACGTCGTCCGTGCCGACGGGTCGCTGTGGATCCGCTACGGGGTCCTCTTCGGTGCGACCGTCCCGCCGGGCGCGGTGATGTCGGTCCGCGTGGAGCGCCGCTACCCCGAGGGGAGCCTCGTCACGGTCTCCGAGGACGGGGTGCTCGACCTGATCGTCGGAGGCCACACCACGGTGACCGTCGAGCTGGGGCGCCCTTTGGAATTCGTCCGGCCGCTCGGCGGGCGGGCGCGGGCGCGCGCCGTGCGGTTCCACGCCGATGACCCCCGCGCGGTGGTCGCCGCGCTGCGGCAGTCCGCACCCCCGTGACGCACAGCGGCGGTTACGCGGGAGCGAAGAGGATTTTCGCCGTGCCCGGGTCGGCCCGGGTCAATCTGACCCGGATGCGTTCGCCCAGCGGGAGCTCGGCCGCGGGGGACTCGACGCGGCCGACCACCGCCGGGTCCTCCAGGTGGACCGTGCCGACCTGCGGCTCGTGGTCCTTGACGTCGATCACCGTCGCCTCGAAGGTGTCGCCGACCCGGTCCTTGAGCAGGGCTGCCTCGACCAGGTCCACGCACTCCCGCTCGGCGGTGTTGGCGAGCCGGGTGCCCTCCGCCATCTCGTGCGGCAGCGCCCCCAGCGCGGCGACGGCCCACTCCGGCGGTTCGGCCCCGGCGGACGCCGCCACGCACAGCTCGCCGGCGTACCGGTCGACGAGCCTGCGCAGCGGCGCGGTGCAGTGCGCGTACGGGGCGGCCACGGCGGCGTGCAGCAGCGGATCGGGGGTCTCGCCGGAGGTGAAGGACGTGTACCCGGCGCCGCGCAGCAGGGTCGTGCACTCCAGGAGGAACGCGGCGTGGTCGGGCCGGTGCGGATCGAGGGAGCGGACGAGTTCCGCGTACGCGACATGGTGGGGCCAGTCGATCCGCAGGGCCTTCGCCGAGCGCCGCAGCCGGGCGACGGCGCCGTCGGGGGCGCTGGGCAGGGTCCGCAGGATCCCGGTTCCGGCGGTGAGCATCAGGTCGGCGGCGGCCATCCCCGTCATGAGGGAGATCTGCGCGTTCCAGCCGTCCGCCGGCAGCGGGGCCCGGTAGGCGAGGGAGTACGAACCGTCCCGCTCGACGACCTCCTGCTCGGGCACGCCCAGCGAGATGCCGCCGCGCTCCGCCTCCAGTGCCTCGCGGAGCGTCCCGATGACCTTGAGCAGGGCCACGGTCTCCTCCGCCGTGCCGGAGTCGATGGCCTTCTGGACGCCGGCGTAGTCGAGTCGAGCCCGGCTGCGGACCAGGGCCCGGCGCACCTCGGTGCTCTCCACCCGGCCGTCGGCGTCCAGGTCGAGCCGCCACACGAGCGCCGGGCGGGTCCTTTCGGGCAGCAGGCTGGCCGCGCCCTCCGAGAGCGCGACCGGGTGCAACGGGACCTTCACGTCGGGGAAGTAGAGGGTGGTGACCCGGCGGTGGGCTTCGGTGTCGATGGCGCCTCCGGGGGTGACGAAGGCGGCGACGTCGGCGATGGCGTAGTGCACGCGGTAGCCGCCGGAGGGACGTTTCGCCAGGTGCATCGCCTGGTCGAGGTCGACGGAGTCGGGCGGGTCGACGGTGAAGAAGGGGATGCCGGTCACGTCGGTCGGGGGCAGCCGGGGGTGGGCGGCGGACTGTTCGGCCTCGGCGAGCACGGCGGTGGGGAACTGCCCCGGCACGCCCAGCCTCGTCCGCAGGTCGCGCAGCGCCGCCCGCAGGGCAGACCCGTCTGCGCCGGTCATGTGCAGGTGACGGCGTGGCATGGACCGAGCCTAGGGGGGACGGGCCCGGGCTGCCCGTCGAGCCGTCGCGAGCACACGTCGGGCCGTCCCCGTCGCGCCCGCCGGGTGGACGCGACGGACGAGCCCGGCCACGCCGTTTACGCTGGGCGCCGGGGGCCGCACCCCCTGCGCCGTGTCGTACCGAAGGAGAACCACCGTGCTCGTGCTGCTGCCGCCCTCCGAGGGAAAGGCCGCCGGGGGCTCCGGCGCACCGCTGGAGCCGGGGTCGCTGTCCTTGCCGGGATTGGCCGGGGCGCGGGCGGCCGTGCTGGAGGAGCTGGTCGAGCTGTGCGCGGGCGACGAGACGAAGGCGCGCGAGGTGCTCGGCCTGAGCGAGGGCCTGCGGGGCGAGGTCGCCAAGAACGCCGAGCTGCGGTCGGCGGTCGCCCGTCCTGCCGGGGAGATCTACACCGGGGTGCTTTACGACGCCCTCGGCCTGGCCGACCTCCCCGCCGGGGCGCGAGCCCTGGCCGAGCGGTCGCTGCTCGTGTTCTCCGGGCTGTGGGGCGCCGTGCGGATCACCGACCGGATCCCCTCCTACCGCTGCTCGATGGGCGTCAAGCTGCCGGGGCTGGGAGCCCTCGGGGCGTACTGGCGGGCGCCGATGGCGGAGGTCATGCCGGAGGCGGCCGGCGCGGGTCTCGTCCTGGACCTGCGTTCCTCCGCGTACGCGTCCGCCTGGAAGCCGAAGGGGGAGGTCGCGGCGCGCGCCGCGACCGTGCGGGTGCTGCACTCCCAACTGGTCGACGGGGTGGAGAAGCGGTCGGTGGTGAGCCACTTCAACAAGGCGACGAAGGGCCGGCTGGTCCGGGACCTGCTGCTGGCGGGCGCCGTCCCGGACGGCCCCGCGGAGCTGGTGGGGGCGCTGCGGGAGCTGGGGTACGTCGTGGAGGCGCGGGAGCCCGGCAAGCCCGCGAAGGCGTGGTCGCTGGACGTCGTGGTGACCCAGATCCACTGACCCGAATTCACTGACCGAATCCACTGAGCCGGATTCACCGAGCACCGTGCGCGGGGGCCGGCGCCGGGTCGTGCGCCGCCGACCCGGCGCCGGGCCAGGCCGCCGCCTCCAGCGCCTCCGCCTGCGCGGCGAGCCCGGCCGGGAGCGCCTCGTACACGCCGGTCACGCGGTACGGCCCCTCACACGATGGCCACCGCGGCGCCGCCCACGCGGACCCGGGCGTCGCCCGGCCGCAGCTCCACCGTCAAGACCCCCGGCCGGCCCATGTCCTCGCCCTGGAGCAGCGTCAGCGTCGCGTCGTCCGGGACCAGCCCGAGCTCGCGCGCGTACGCCCCGAACGCGGCGGCCGCCGCGCCGGTGGCGGGGTCCTCGACGACGCCGCCGACCGGGAACGGGTCCCGTACGTGGAACAGCTCCGGGCCTTCGCGGTGCACCAGCTGCACCGTGGTGAGGTCCAGGCGGCGCATCAGCGCCTCCAGCCGGGCGAAGTCGTAGTCCAGGTCGGCCAGGCGGGCGCGGGTCGCGGCGCCGAGCACCAGGTGGCGGGCCCCGGCGTAGGCGATGCGCGGCTCGAAGGCCGGGTCGAGATCGGCGGCCGGCCAGTCCAGCGCCGCCAGCGCCTCCGCCAGGTCCTCGGCGGCCACGGCCTCGGTGTGCGGCTCGACGCTGGTCAGGACCGCCCGCAGTCCGCCGTCGGCCTCCGTCACCGAGACGGGCACCGTGCCCACCGGCGTCGCGAAGACCAGCTCGCCCGGACCGATCCGCTCGCCCAGCGCCACGGCGGTGGCGACGGTGGCGTGCCCGCAGAAGGAGACCTCCGCCTTCGGGCTGAAGAACCGCAGGGTGAAGCCCCGTCCGGGCTCGGCGCCCAGGCCCCGCGGCGGGACGGTGAGGAACGCCGTCTCGCTGTAGCCCAGCTCCGCCGCGATGGCGAGCATCCGTTCGTCGTCCAGGTCGCTCGCGTCGAGCACGACCCCGGCGGGGTTGCCCCCGGCGGGGTCGGTCGAGAAAGCGGTGTAGCGCAGTACCGGGGCCTGTCCCGTCGTATCAGTCATGATCAGCTCAACTCCGGGGTGGTTGCGGCCATTCCCGGCCGCTCAGCCCCGCCCGATGTACGGCATGGTCGTCGCCATCACCGTGGCGAACTGCACGTTCGCCTCCAGCGGCAGCTCCGCCATGTGCACCACCGTGCGCGCCACGTCGGCGGCGTCCATCACCGGCTCCACGGCCAACTGCCCGTCGGCCTGGAGGATGCCGCTCTGCATCCGCTCCGTCATCTCGGTCGCCGCGTTGCCGATGTCGATCTGCCCGCAGGCGATCCGGTACGGGCGTCCGTCCAGCGACAGCGACTTCGTCAGGCCCGTCATCGCGTGCTTCGTCGCGGTGTAGGCGACGGAGTGCGGGCGCGGCACGTGCGCGGAAATGGAGCCGTTGTTGATGATCCGGCCGCCCTGCGGGTGCTGCGCCTTCATCAGGCGGAAGGCCGCCTGCGCGCAGAGGAACGAGCCGGTCAGGTTGACGTCGACGACCGAGCGCCACGCCTCGTACGTGATGTCCTCCAGCGGGACCCCGCCCGGGCCGAAGGTGCCGGCGTTGTTGAAGAGCAGGTCGAGCCGGCCGTACCGCTCGCGGACGGCCTCGAAGAGGGCGGTCACCTCGTCCGGGTCGCTCACGTCCGCCGGTACGCACAGCACGTCGGCGCCGGCCCCCGCCGCCTCGGCGGTGTCCTCCAACGGCTGCGGACGGCGTCCCGCCACGGCCACCGACCAGCCGGCGCCCGCCAGGGCGAGGGCGACGGAGCGGCCGATGCCGGACCCGGCCCCGGTCACCACAGCGATCTTCTTCCCAGGTGCGTTCATGGGGCCGCAGAGTACGTCACACCGGACATTCGCCCACGGACGTTCCGACAGCTGAGAGCATGGGTCGGTCAGGGGTGCGAAAACATACGACGAGAGTGGAGTTCCGCATGCCGGAGAGAGCCCCCGGAACGGCCCGCGACCGGAAGCCGTCGTCCGTTGCCGCGGGCCCCTCTCCCGCGGCGCGGCGCACCGGTCTGCTCGTCACCTTCATACTCGGCGGGCTGACGGCGCTGCCCCCGCTGTCCATGGACATGTACCTGCCCGCGCTGCCGCAGGTCACCTCCGCCCTGCACAGCCCGGCCGCCACCGTCCAGTTGACCCTCACCTCCTGCCTCGCCGGCATGGCACTGGGCCAGCTCGTCATCGGCCCGATGAGCGACAAGTGGGGTCGCCGCAGGCCGCTGCTGACCGGCATGATCGTCTACGTGCTGGCCACCGCCGTCTGCGCGCTCGCCCCCACCACCGAACTGCTCGTCGGCTTCCGACTGGCCCAGGGCCTGGCGGGCGCGGCGGCTATCGTCATCGCCCGCGCCGTCGTGCGCGACCTCTACGACGGGGTCGAGATGGCCCGGTTTTTCTCCACCCTGATGCTCATCTCCGGCGCCGCCCCGATCATCGCCCCGCTCATCGGCGGCCAGGTGCTGCGCTTCGCCGACTGGCGCGGGGTCTTCGTCGTCCTGACGGCCGTCGGCACGGCCCTGACGCTGGTGGTGTGGCGCAGGCTCGACGAGACGCTGCCGCCCGAGCGGCGCCACACCGGGGGCGTGGGCGCCGCCCTGCGAACGATGCGCGGGCTGCTCGGCGACCGGGTCTTCGCCGGGTACACCCTGGCCGGCGGCTTCGCGTTCGCGGTGCTGTTCTCGTACATCTCCGCGTCGCCGTTCGTGGTGCAGGAGATCTACGGGGCCTCGCCGCAGCAGTTCAGCCTGCTGTTCGGCCTGAACTCGGTCGGCCTGATAGCGGTCGGCCAGATCAACGGCAAGTTGCTGGTGGGCCGGGTCAGCCTGGACAAGGTCCTGGCCGTCGGGCTCGCCGTCGTGACCCTGGACTCGGTGGTGCTCCTGCTGATGGCGGGCGGGGCGTTCGGCGAGGTCGGGCTGCTGCCCATGGCGGCCGGGCTGTTCATGCTGATGTCGGCGATGGGCGTGCTGATGCCGAACACCAACGCGCAGGCGCTGATGCGTACCCCGCACGCCGCCGGATCGGCGTCCGCGCTGCTGGGCACCTCCTCGTTCCTGGTCGGCGCGGTCGCCTCGCCGCTGGTCGGGATCGCGGGGGAGGGGACGGCGGTGCCGATGGCCGTGGTCCAGCTCGTCTGCTCGCTGCTGGCGGCGGCCTCCTTCCTGGGGCTGTGCCGTCCGTGGCGGACCCGCGAGCCGATGGCGGCGGCCGGGGCGTAGTCGGCGCCGGAGCGCGGGGCGCGTCCGGCGCCGTAAACTTCCGAGGTGAACGCCTCCGCCCTTCCCGTTTCCGGTCCCACCACCGCCGAGACCCTGCGCTCCGCGCTCGGCGGGCTGCTCGACGGGCTCCCGCCCAAGCAGGCCGCGGCCGCCGTCGAGCGGTTGATCGCGAACTACCGGGGCACGACCCCCACCGACGCGCCCGTCCTGCGCGACCGTTCGGACGTGGCGGCGTACGCCGCGTACCGGATGCCGGCCACCTTCGAAGCCGTGCGCTGCGCCCTGGACGCCCTGGCGCAGGCCGCCCCGGGATGGACGCCGGGCTCGCAGGTGGACGTGGGCGGCGGCACCGGCGCCGCCACCTGGGCGGCGGACGCCACCTGGGACGGCCCGCGCCCCACGACGGTGCTGGACTGGGCGGAACCGGCGCTGGCCCTGGGCCGGGAACTGGCCTCCCGCTCCGCCTCGCCCGTGCTGCGCGCGGCCGAGTGGCGCCGGGCCGTCATCGGCTCCGGGATCGCGCTCCCCGAGGCCGACCTGGTGACCGTGTCGTACGTGCTCGGCGAACTCACCGCGGACGCCCGCCGAGCCGTCGTCGCCGAGGCGGCCCGCGCCGGCCGGGCGGTGGTGCTGATCGAGCCGGGTACCCCCGAGGGCTACCTGCGCATCCGGGAGGCCCGCGAGCAGCTGATCGCGGCCGGGCTGACGGTGGCCGCGCCCTGCCCGCACGACGCGGCCTGCCCGATCGAGACCGGCCGGGACTGGTGCCACTTCTCGGCGCGGGTCAGCCGTTCCTCGCTGCACCGGCAGATCAAGGGCGGCTCCCTGCCGTACGAGGACGAGAAGTTCAGCTACGTGGCCGCGACGTGCTTCCCCGTCGAGCCCGCCGCCTCCCGGATCACGCGCAGACCGCAGATCCGGAAGGGGCAGGTCCTGCTGGACCTGTGCGGTCCCCCGGAGGACGGCCTGACCCGGGTCACCGTGACCAAGCGCCAAGGTGACCTCTACAAGGCGGCGCGGGACGCCGACTGGGGCCGGGAGTGGCCGCCCTCCTCCTGAGCGCGGGGCGCCGTCAGGGCCGCAGCTCCTGGGTGCAGCACTTGACGCTGCCGCCGCCCTTGAGCAGCTCGCCCAGGTCCATCGGGATCGGCTCGAAGCCGCGCTCGCGCAGGGGTGCGAGCAGGCCCGCCGCGGCCTGGGGGAGCAGGACGTGCAGGCCGTCGGAGACCGAGTTCAGGCCGAAGGCCGCCGCGTCCTCGGCGTCCACGACCAAGGCGTCGGGGAACAGTCGCCGCAGGACGGCCTGACTGCCGGGTGAGAACGCCTGCGGGTGGTACATGATCTCGTCGCCGTCGAGGACGCACAGGGCCGTGTCGAGGTGGTAGAAGCGCGGGTCCACCAGGTCGAGGCCGATGACGGGGCGGCCGAAGAACTCCTGCGCCTCGTCGTGCGAGAGCGGACTGGAGCGGTAGCCCCGGCCCGCCAGGATGTAGGTGGCGGTGACGGCGAAGTCGCCCTCGCCCTCGTTGATGTGGGACGGCTCGTGGATGTCCCGGAAGCCGTGGGTGCGGAACCACTCCAGGTGGATCTCCGCCTCGGCGGAGCGTTCCGGGTAGGCGAAGCGGGCCCCGAGAACGCGGCCGTCGATGACCAGGGCGCCGTTGGCCGCGTACACCATGTCGGGCAGTGCGGGGTCGGGGACGAGGGTCTCGACGGTGTGCCCGAGGGAGCGGTAGCGGTCCCGCAGGTCTTCCCACTGGGTTTGTGCGAGCGGCAGGTCCACCGGTTTCGCGGGGTCCATCCAAGGGTTGATGGAGTACGTGACCTTGAAGTGCGCGGGTGGGCACATCAGGTAGCGCCGGGGTGTGGCGTCTCTGCGCAAAGAAGGCTCCTCACGACTGACTCGCGGTGCGTGTGCTGTGCGTGTGCAGAGAATCGTCTCTCCTCAACGGGGACCGCGCAGTGAACTGATTGGGTGGTTTATCGGAATGACCGGAACCGGAAGACGATCCGTCTCGCATTGATACGTTTGGACCATGAGCAGGACCACCCGGCACGAGACGCCCGCGACCACAGCGCCCCCGACCAGGTCGCCCGACCCGACCCGCCGCAACGACCGGTCCCGGCGGGCCATCCTGGACGCCGCGCTCGCCCTCGTCGGGGAGGTCGGCTACGACAAGCTGACCGTGGAGGCCATCGCCGCCCGCGCGGGCGTCGGCAAGCAGACCATCTACCGCTGGTGGCCTTCGAAGGCCGCGGTCCTGCTGGACGCCTCGCTCGCGCTCTTCGGCGAGGCGGAGGACGACGTCGACCGGCCCGGCTTCCCGGACACCGGAGACCTCGCGGCGGACCTCAAGCTGGTGCTGCGGGCGACGGTCGACCAGTTCAACGACGAGAAGTACGCCGCCCCCACGCGCGCGCTGACCGCCGCCGGGGCCACCGACCCCGAGCTGGGCGCCCGCTTCACCGAGCGGCTGCTTGAGCCGCAGCTGGCCCTGTACGAGGCGCGGTTGCGGGCGGCCCGGGAGGTCGGACAGCTCGCGCGGGACGTGGACCTGCGCCTGACGGTGGAGATGTTGGTCGGGCCGCTGACGTACCGCTGGCTGATGCGGACGGCGCCGCTGACGCACGCGTTCACGGACTCCCTGGTGGACGCCGTGTTGGGCGGAGCCGTACCGACCGGGGCCCCGGCCGCGACGTCCGCGTGACCGAGAACATATGGCCGAATTACGCGGTTTTGGGTAGGCCCGATCCGGGGGTGCGGTCACCCGGCGCCCCGGAGGGTGGGACCATGGGGAGGTCCGCCGGGGGCAACGGTGAGGTGAGGGGATAGATGGGGTCCGAGTCCGGCCGCGTCAAACGCGGCGAGCAGAGCAGGATTTCCCAGTGGCTGCGCCGCCGCTCGAAACCGGCTCCGGAAGACCCGGGCAGGGAACGCGAGGCACTCCTCCTGGCCGTCGCCGCCGCCGGCCTCCCGATCGCCCCGGCCGCCCGCCCGGCCGGCTACCGGTGTTCGTGCGACCGCATCGGCTGTCCGACGCCCGCACGGCACCCCGTCTCCTTCGCCTGGCAGACCCAGGCGACCACCGACCGCGCGCAGATCGAACGATGGGTCCACGACCAGCCCCGGGCCAACTTCATCACCGCGACCGGCATGGTGCACGACGTCCTGGACGTCCCGCTGGAAGCCGGACGCGACGCCCTGACCCGCCTGCTGGCGGCCGGCGTGGACGTCGGCCCGGTGGCCGAGTCCGGCGGTACGGGGGACCAGGCCCGCATGCTGTTCTTCACGGCGACCCGGGGCACGCCGGAGGACGAGGACGAATGGTGGCCCTGTGAACTGGACTGCCACCCCGAGACGATGGACGAACACCCGGGCCTGCGCTGGCACTGCCGCGGCAGCTACGTCCTCGTGCCGCCGGCCGCCCTCCCGGGCGAGCAGGCCGTCGCCTGGCTGCGCGGCATCGACCACGCGCTCCCGGACCCCCTGACGCTGCTCGAAACCCTGACCGACGCCTGCGCCCGGTACGCGGGAACCTCGGAGCAGACCCCCGCCGCCGTCGCCTGGCCGCTGGGCCGCTGACGGATACGGCGACGGGCCGGACGACCGCTGTCGTCCGGCCCGTGCTCTTTTCCGGGCCGCGCTCTTTCCGCCCCGCGGGCGGCGGCCCTCAGCCCTGCGCGTCGGCGGCGGCGCTCGCCGGCCGCCGGTCCGCGGACTCGCCCTGGCCGCTCCGGCCCTTGGCGGCCGACGGCGCCAGGAACAGGGTCAGCACCGCGAGCAGGTACAGCACCCACACCACGAGCTGGACCACGGTCGGGTCGGGCTGGAAGTTGAGCGTCCCCTTCAGCAGGGTCCCGTACCAGCTGTCCGGCGGGATCGTGTCGCTGATGTCGAACGCCTTCGTCAGGATGCCGGGCAGGAAGCCGGCCTCCTGGAGGTCGTGGATCCCGTACGCCAGCACGCCCGCCGCGACTACGACCAGCATGCCGCCGGTCCAGGTGAAGAACTTGGCGAGGTTGATGCTCAGGGCCCCCCGGTAGAACAGCCAGCCCAGCAGCACCGAGGTGCCGATGCCCAGCAGCACACCGACCAGCGGACCCGCGCCGTCACCGGCCGCCTTCACCGAACGCCACACGAACAGGGACGTCTCCAGGCCCTCGCGACCCACGGCCAGGAACGCCGTCGTCACCAGCGCCCCGGTGCCCATCGCGAGCGCCGCGTCCAGCTTCCCGTGGAGCTCGGCCTTCAGGTGCCGCGCGGTGCGCTTCATCCAGAAGACCATCCAGGTGACCAGGCCCACCGCGATGACCGACAGGGACCCGCCGATCGCCTCCTGCGCCTCGAACGTCAGCTGCTCGGTGCCGAACTCCAGGGCCGCGCCGAAGCCGAGGCTGAGGGCGGCGGCCAGGCCGACGCCCAGCCACAGCGGCCCGAGCCTGTCCTTGTGACCGGTCTTCACCAGGTAGGCGATGAGGATGCAGACGACGAGGCTGGCCTCCAGCCCCTCGCGCAGACCGATCAGATAGTTGCTGAACACGTGGTTCCTCCTACGCGTCTACGGGTCTACGCGAACAGCGTCCGGCCCCACCAGTCGTCCTTGTCGCGGACGCCCGGCGGGACGGCGAAGACGGCCGAACCCACGTGCTGGATGTATTCGTTGAGCGCGTCGTTCTTCGACAGGTTGCGCTGGACCGGGATGAAGCCCTTGCGGACGTCCCGCTGGTAGGCGAGGAAGAACAGGCCCGCTTCGAGGCGGCCCAGCCCGTCCGTGCCGTCCGTGAAGGAGTAGCCGCGGCGCAGGATCGTCGCACCGCTGTTGCTGTCCGGGTGGGCGAGGCGCACGTGCGCCGACGGCTTCATCGCCTTGAGGAAGGGCTCGTCGCGCTCCTTGGCCTTGCCCACGGGCGCGCCCTCGCCCTTGTCGCGGCCGAAGACGTCCTCCTGCTCCTGTAGGGAGGTCCGGTCCCAGGTCTCGATGTGCATCCGGATGCGGCGGGCGACCAGGTACGAGCCTCCGGCCATCCACGCGCTGCCGTCGGACGCGGCCGCCCAGACGTGCTGGTCCAGGGCCGCCCGGTCGGTGCCCGAGATGTTCCGGGTGCCGTCCTTGAAGCCCATCATGTTGCGCGGGGTCTGCGCGTCCGGCGTGGTGGACGAGGTCTTGCCGAAGCCGAGCTGCGACCAGCGGACGGCCGTCTTGCCGAAGCCGATGCGGGCGAGCTGGCGGATGGCGTGCACCGCGACCTGCGGGTCGTCCGCGCACGCCTGGACGCAGAGGTCGCCACCGGAGCGGGCCGGGTCCAGGTTGTCGCCGGGGAACTGCTCCAGGTCCACCAGGGCCTCGGGGCGCTTGTCCTCCAGCCCGAAGCGGTCCTTGGCGAACAGGCCGGGGCCGAAACCGATCGTCAGGGTGAGCCGGGACGCCTTCAGCCCCAGCGCCTCGCCCGTGTCGTCCGGCGGGGCCTCCGGGAGGCCGCCGTAGCCGCCGTCGCCGACGGGGTGCCCGGCCGTCATCAGCCGGGCCGCCTCGGTCCAGTCCTTGAGGAGCCGGATCAGTTCCCCGCGGTCCTTGGTCTTCACGTCGAAGGCCGCGAAGTGCAGGCGGTCCTGGACGGCGCTCGCGATACCGGCCTGGTGCTCGCCGTGGAACGGCACGGCCGCCCCGGCCGACGCCGCGGGCACCACGTCCGAGCCGCCACCGAACGCCGCGACCGCGCCGCCGGCCGCCGCGGCGCCCAGCGCGAGCCCGGCCCCGCCCCAGCCGAGCACGGCACGCCGCGAGGGCGCCGTGGCCCCTTCCGGGGTGCCGTCGTGCTCTTCCACCATCACCGACTCCGAGTCAGCCATTCCGGTCCTCCCGCCTGCTCCGCTGTTCCCGACCGTTACTTCGCGACCGCCGCGGCCAGCTTGGAAAGCGGCTCGGCCAGTGCGTTCACGGCGTCCGAGAGCTCCTTGCGCTCCGCGTCGCCGACCTTGTCGTAAGAGGTGAAGTCGTAGCCGTTCTTGTCCGCGCGGTGCTTGTCGAGCAGCGTGTCCAACGCGGCGAACTGCGCGTCGAGCGTCTTGACGAGCTCCGCGTCGTTCTTCGCGGCGACCGGCTTGAGCAGCTCGTACGCCTTCTGCGCGCCCTCGACGTTGCCCTTGAAGTCGATCAGGTCGGTGTGGCTGTAGCGCTCTTCCTCACCCGTCACCTTGCGGGTGGCGACCTCGTCGAGGAGCTCCTTGGCGCCGTTGGCCATCGAGGTGGGGGTGATCTCCGCCGTGCCGATCCGCTTCTGCCAGTCGGTCACGTCGTTCATCAGGGTGTCGGCGAGCTTCTTGTCGTTGTCGTCGATCTTGTTCTCGGCCCAGAGCGACTTCTCCAGGCGGTGCCAGCCGGTCCAGTCCTTCGCCGGGTCCTGGCCCGCCTCCAGCCCGTCCTCGCGCACGTCGATCTTCGGGTCGATGTCGCCGAAGGACTCGGCGACCGGCTCGGTCCGCTCCCAGCCGATGCGGGAGACGGCGTACGCCTTCTTCGCGGCCTCGACGTCACCGGCCTTCACCGCGTCCACGAAGGCTTTGGTGGTGGGCAGAGAGTCGTCGGCCTGCGCCTGTACGTACTTGCGGTACTCGGCGACCGCAGTGTCCAACTCGGGGCTGCGCTTCGAAGCGGTGCCGCCGCCCGTGGCCTTGACCTTCTGGCGGATGCCGTCGCCCTTCATGCCGGGCTTGCAGTTGACCTCGTAGTCGCCCGCCTTGATCTCGGCGGTGATGGTGGCCTTGGTCCCGGGGCCGATGTTCTCGCGCTCGGCGACGATGCGGTCGTCCGGGAAGAGGACGTAGACCTCGGTGACCTTGGAGCCCTTGTTGTCGACCTCGATGGTGACCTTGCCCGCCGGGAACTCCTTCTTGGAGACGTCACAGGCGCTGTCCGAGGCCGCCACCTGGATCGCGCCCTCGGCGCCCACCGCGCTCTTCTCGGCGCAACCGGTGACGGCGGTGAGCGCGGCCACTGCGGCGGCCGCGGTGACGACGGTGAGGCGGGCGGGGCGCATGCGGGCTCCTGGCGGGTCTGGCGTTCGGCAGAAGGCCGCCCCGTCGGGTGGGGGCGGCCGAGTGAGGCGGACCTAACTTAACCGAGGCTTACCTGACCTCGGACCCCGCGTCCAGTGATTCGGCGCACACCGTTGCACGCTGGACACGAGGCCGTCACGGGCTTCCCACGGTCGCCCCAAGAAAAGTTAAAGCGGAGGCAAAGGAGAGTGCCCGTGCTTGAATGCCGGGGTGAATGATCTCGACGTGCTCTCCGTCTTCTGCGCGGGCGACGGCCGTCACGGCAACCTGCTCGGCGTCGTGCGCGACGGCCGCACCTGCCCCGACGACGCCTCCCGGCAGGCGCTGGCCGCGGAGCTCGGATACAGCGAGACGGTCTTCGTCGACGACCCCGAGCGCGGGATCGTCGACATCCGCACCCCCGGCACCCGGATGCGGTTCGCGGGCCACCCCTTGGTCGGGGTCGCCTGGCTGCTCGACATCGAGGAACTCCAGCCGCCGGCCGGCCCCGTGTGGGCCCGCGACGACGGCGAGTTCACCTGGATCACCGCCCGCCCCGAGTGGGTCGAGGGCAAGCGCACCGAGCAGTACGCGAGCGCCGCGGAGGTGGAGGCGCTGCCCGCGCCACCGCCCGGCGATGGCTGGCTCTACGCCTGGGCCTGGGAGGACGAGGCCGCCGGACGCATCCGGGCCCGCGGCTTCCCGCGCCGCCCGGACGGGGTTATCACCGAGGACGAGGCCACCGGCTCGGCGGCGATCCTGCTGACCGCCGAGCTGAACCGGGCCCTGAACATCACCCAGGGCGCGGGCTCCCAGATCCTCACCGCACCCGGCCCGGACGGCACGGTCGAAATCGGCGGCCGCGTCCGCTTCGCCCACCGCGAGCCCTGACCCCCGCCCCGGCAGCGGCACCCCGCCGGGGCTCGGGCCCGGGCCGGCCGCCTCGGACGCGGTGCGAGCGGTCACCTCCGGCCCGGCCCGGGGGCCCGCTCCGTACGGCGCCCCGGCGGGGCGCGGCCCGGGCAGCCCCCTCGGACCCGGTTCGGGCGGTGGCACCCCGATCCCCGTCCGGCGGTGAGAGGGCGGAGCCCGGCAGGGCGGTTTTCCTCGGCCCGGCCGCTGCGTTGACACGGCGAACCGGCCCGGGCGTTGACGTGGCGAACCCGCTCAGTTCGGCGCCCGGCGGTGCGACAAGGGCAGTCGCCTCGGCGGCGTCACGGGCGGTGGCACTGCGGGCCCTCCCGGGCAGCCCCTTCAGACCCGGTCCCGGCGGTGGTACGGCGAGCCCGACCCGGGCATCCCCTCGGGCGCGGTGCGGGCTCCGTCCCGGGGGCCAGAGGGCGTCCCGTGCGGGGGTCCGGGTGCTCCTCCGCTTGCCGGGCAGCGGACGGCGGTGCCTCCCCGCGGCTGCCGCGGGGAGGCACCGCCGGGCCCCGTCAACCGCCCGGCCAGGGCCTACGCGCTGAGGGGGAACTGCTCGCCCAGCTCCCGGAACACGGCACCGTTCAGCTCGAACGCGCGCTTGCACTCGTCGATGATCCGCTGCTTCTCCAGGTCGTCCGCGGCGATCGCATCGAGCAGCTCCCGGTAGGCCCGCTTGAAGGCGGCCGGGTTGGCGATGTCCGTGAACACGTAGAACCGCACCCCGTCGCCCTTGCGCGCGAAGCCCCACGTCCGCTCCGCCTTGTCCCGGATGATCTGCCCGCCCGACAGGTCGCCCAGGTAGCGGGTGTAGTGGTGGGCCACGTACCCGCCGGGCCAGGTGGCGGCGCAGTCCGCGACCCGGGCCGCGTACGCGCCCGTCGCCGGCAGGGCCGAGAGGCCCTCCCGCCACCGCGGCCCGCGCAGGTGCGCCAGGTCGCGTTCGATCTGCGCGACGCGCATCAGCTCCGGTCGGATGAACGGCCCGGCCACCGGGTCCCCCTTGAGGGCCTCGGCCGCGTCCTCCAGGGCCCGGTACACGAACCACAATTGTTCGGTGTAGCGGGCGTAGGCGGCCACGCCGAGCCGGCCGCCCAGCAGGTCGCTCATGAACGTCGAGGTCTCGGCCTCGGTGTGCTGCTGGTGCGAGGCGACACGGATGGCCGTGGAAAAGGCGTCCAAGGCGGACCTCCGAGGGTCATCGGCAGAGCGGCGGGCGCGCGACGGCGCCGCCGCCCCGACCGGTCTCCCAAAAGTCTTCCCGACGCCGTGTCGGCAAAAACCTCCGCCCGCGGCCGCCCTACGGGAGGGTGAGGATCTCCGCGCCGGTGTCGGTCACCACCAGGGTGTGCTCGAACTGCGCGGTGCGCTTGCGGTCCTTGGTGACGACCGTCCAGCCGTCGGCCCACATGTCGTACTCGTGCGTCCCCAGCGTCAGCATCGGCTCGATGGTGAAGGTCATGCCGGGCTCGATGACCGTGGTGGCGTGCGGGCTGTCGTAGTGCGGGATGATCAGGCCCGAGTGGAACGACGTGCTGATGCCGTGACCGGTGAAGTCCCGGACCACGCCGTAGCCGAAGCGCTTCGCGTACGACTCGATGACCCGGCCGATCACGTTGATCTGCCGGCCCGGCTTGACCGCCTTGATGGCCCGGTTCAGGGACTCGCGGGTGCGCTCTACCAGCAGCCGCGACTCCTCGTCCACCTCGCCGCACAGGTACGTGGCGTTGTTGTCGCCGTGCACCCCGCCGATGTACGCGGTCACGTCGAGGTTCACGATGTCCCCGTCGCGCAGGACGGTCGAGTCCGGGATGCCGTGGCAGATGACCTCGTTGACGGAGGCGCACAGGGACTTGGGGAAGCCGCGGTAGCCGAGCGTCGAGGGGTAGGCGCCGTGGTCGCACATGTACTCATGCGCGACGCGGTCCAGCTCGTCGGTGGTCACCCCCGGCGCGATGTGCTTGGCGGCCTCTTCCATCGCCCGGGCGGCGATCCGGCCCGCGACGCGCATCGCCTCGATGGTCTCGGGCGTCTGCACCTCCGGTCCGGTGTAGGGAGTGGGCGCGGGCTTGCCCACGTACTCGGGCCGGCGGATGTTGCCGGGAACGGAACGGGCGGGGGAGAGCTCGCCGGGTACGAGCAGCGACTGGCCAGACATGCAAGCGAGTGTAGCCGGCGGTGATGGGGCAGCATGGCGGCAGAGAGCGGCGAGAGCCGCGACGAGAGGAGCCGGCCGACGATGGCACTGTTCAAGAAGCGCCAAACGGGCAAACCGGGCGAGTGGTACTACTGCCTGGTCCACCACAAGGTCGAGGAAGGACCGGAGTGCCCGGCCAAGGACCGGTTCGGTCCGTACTCCAGCCCCGAGGAGGCGGCCCACGCCATGCAGACCGCCGAGGAGCGGAACCTGGAGTGGCAGAACGACCCCAAGTGGAACGACAAGAGCGGCGAGGCCGACGAGGCCGACGGGACCGACGGGACCGACGGACCGGACGGGACAGCACAGACGCCGTAGCCGCCGTCGCGTCGCGGTGCTACCAGCGGCTGGGTGGCGGTGCGGTCAGCTGATCGGCCAGCCGCGCCAGCCGGTCCCGCAGCCGACGGGGCCCGTCGCGCGGCGCGGGCAGGCTGTTCTCCCCGGCCGCCGCGCTCACCAGGTGCTGCACGGTGTCCAGGTCCAGCTCGGCGGTGGCGTCCGGCACCGACAGCGCCTCGTGGGCCAGCGTGCCCAGGTCGCGGTCCCCGCCGTCCAGCGACAGCACGGTCGCCCCCGCCCGGCGGGCGTCGTGGACCCGCTCCAGCAGCCCCTCGCCCGGCTGCTCCGGGGCCACGACCAAGAGTGTGTGTCCGCGCCGGGCCGCCTCCAACCGGCTCAGCCCCACCGACAGGTGCGGAGGCTCGCCCGGCCGCACCCGGTGGCGTACGAGGGTCGGCGCCAACTCGGGCAGCCCCGACCAGGCGGCCTCGTCCACCAGGTGCGCCGCCAGGTGCCAGGGCTCGTACCGCTCGGTGCCCACCAGCAGCAGGTTCCCGCCGGCGGGCACCACGGAACGGCGCAGCGAACCGGCGAACCGGCGCGCGGCCCCGGGCCACTGCGTACCGGCGAGCACCTCGCGCAACAACGCGACCCTCACGGCGTCCATGGCGGCAATCCTGCCGCACACCGGGGACGCGCGGCGGGCACTTCGCCGCGATACGTCCCGACGGGTATGGGCGCGGGTACTCGGCAGTACCTTTGCCCCCATGACTTCCTCAGACAGCACGCAGAAGCCGCCGGCCAAGGACCCGTGGGACCTCCCGGACGTCTCGGGCCTCGTCGTCGGCGTCCTGGGCGGCACCGGCGACCAGGGCCGGGGCCTGGCCTACCGCTTCGCCCGCGCCGGCCAGAAGGTGATCATCGGCTCCCGCGCCGCCGATCGCGCGCGGACCGCCGCCGGGGAACTGGGCCTGGGCGTGGAGGGCGCGGACAACGCCGAGTGCGCGCGGCGCAGCGACATCGTGATCGTCGCGGTGCCGTGGGAGGGCCACGCGAAGACCCTCGAAGCGCTGCGCGAGGACCTCGCGGGCAAACTCGTGGTGGACTGCGTCAACCCGCTCGGCTTCGACAAGCAGGGCGCCTACGCCCTCCAGGTCCCGGAAGGCAGCGCCGCCCAGCAGGCCGCGGCCCTGCTCCCGGACTCCCGGGTCACGGCGGCCTTCCACCACCTGTCGGCGGTGCTGCTCCAGGACGAGGCGGTCGAGGAGATCGACACCGACGTGATGGTCCTGGGCGAATCCCGCGCCGACACCGACCTCGTCCAGGCACTCACGGCCCGCGTCCCCGGCATGCGCGGCGTCTTCGCGGGCCGCCTGCGCAACGCCCACCAGGTCGAAGCCCTGGTCGCCAACCTCATCTCCACCAACCGCCGCTACAAGGCCCACGCGGGCCTGCGCGTCACCGACGTCTGACCGGTGCCCCGTCGCGACGGCCTCCGCCCCGTCGCGACGGTGGCCGTCCGGCCGGCGGGTGGGGATGGGGGACACTGGAGGGGCTCGACCCCTTCTGTGCCGCCGAGGAGCTCTGCCGCATGCCCCGCCTTGCCGTGTTCGCCGTTGTCGTCTGCGTCCTGTCCGTGGCCGCGGCCGTGGTCGCCTTCGTGGAGGGCAGCTTCCTGGGGATCATCTGGGTCCTGCTGGCCGGGCTGACCTCCAACATGGCCTGGTACTACCTGCGGAAGGCGAAGGCGGAGAAGCGGGCCTGACCGGCCCCCGGACACCCGCCCATCAGCCGCGTCAACAACGCTGCGGGTCAATGGAGCCAGCGCTTCCGGCGGGGCTGCTTGATCTTGATGTGGCCGGCGCGCGGGTGTCCGACGACCGTGAGCCTCGGCGCGCCCGGGTCCGCCGGCGCCGTGGCCCCGTTGGTGATGTGGGCGGTGTTGGTGCTCGATCCGTCGATCCGCACCGCCCAGCCCTGCGGGACGATCAGCTGGATGATGCCCGATCCGCAGCGTGCCTCGACGGTCACGTCACCGTGGACGCAGGTCGCCTCGGTGAAGTCGATGACGATGCCCAGCATCTTGCATTCGGCGACGATCTTCCGCGGCACCGTCCACAGGCCGCTCTGCCTGATGCTGCTCAGGCTGGTCTTGAGGACGAGCGTGTCGGCGTCGGTGCCGGGGCGCGGTACCGAAGGCCCCTCCTGCGGCAAGTCGGCCACCAGCACGGCGAGTTCGCCGTACGTCCTCGCGGCGAAGGCCCGGTCGAGCCGCTCCTCCAGCTCGGAAAGGCCGATCCGGCCCTCTCCCGCGGCGATCCGCAGCCGCTCGGCCACCGCCTCGCGGTCGGCATCTCCCGCCCGGAACTCCACCGCGTCCCGCGTCGTCAGCTCCGACCCCTGTTCCCCATTGATCATGATCCGACTGTAATGGCACCGCCGTGAACGCCGCCGGGCGAGGGACTAACGCGACGGGATCTGGCAGTAGCCGTCCGTCTCCTCCCAGAAGCGGTACAGGTCGTGGCCGCAGTACGTCTCCAGGTCGGACACGCCCAGAACGCGGAGGATGTCGCTGACCCGGTCGAAGAAGAACATGTTCACCTCGGGGATCCACAGCAGCGCGAACACACCGATCAGGGCGAACGGCGCCAGCGGCGCCACCTCGCGGCGCACCCGCCGGGACAGCCACGGCTCGATCACGCCGTAGCCGTCCAGGCCCGGCACCGGCAGGAAGTTCAAGATGGCCGCGGAGACCTGGAGCAGCGCGAGGAACGCGAGCGCGAAGCGGAAGGCGAGGGGGACGCCGTCGAGCGCGTGCAACCAGAACGGCGCCGTGCACACCGCCGCGAACAGCACGTTCGTCAGCGGCCCCGCCGCCGAGACCAGGCTGTGCCTCCAGCGGCCGCGGATCCGGTCGCGCTCGATGTAGACCGCGCCACCGGGCAGACCCAGACCGCCCAGGATCACGAAGACCACCGGCAGCACGATGCTCATCAGCGCGTGCGTGTACTTCAGCGGGTTCAGCGTCAGGTACCCCTTGGCGCCCACCGTGATGTCCCCGCCGTGCAGGGCGGTACGGGCGTGCGCGTACTCGTGCAGGCACAGCGAGACCACCCACGCGGAGGTGACGAAGAGGAACACGGCGAGCCCGGGGCTCGTCGCGAAGCCGGTCCACACGGCCCAGCCGGTGACCGCCATGACCGCGACGATGCCCAGAAACACGGAACTGATCTGCCGCTCGGCGCGGCTCCCCTGGTGACCCATGCGGCGAAACCTATCCCGGCCCGGAAATCGGTCGGGCCCGGGGGCCCGGGCAGCGACAATGGGCCGGTGCGTTACGCGATTCTCGGCACCGCCCAGGCCGTCCGCGACGACGGGAGCCCCGTCGCCGTCGGCGGAGCGCGCCTGCGCGCCCTGCTGACGGCGCTCGCGCTGCGGCCCGGCCGCACGGTGTCGACGGACCTGCTCGTCGACCAGGTGTGGGACGGTGACCCGCCCGCCGACGCGGTCGCCGCCCTCCAGGCCCTCGTGGCGCGGCTGCGGCGGGCGCTCGGGTACGAGGCAGTGCGGTCCGCCGAGGGCGGCTACCTGCTGGCCGCCGACCGGGACGACATCGACCTGTACCGCTTCGAGCGGCTGTCGGGCGCCGCGTCGGCGGAGCCGGACCCGGCCCGCGCCGCCGCCCTGTACGACGAGGCCCTCGCCCTGTGGCGCGGACCGGCGCTGGCGTGCCTGCCCGACCCGGCGGCCGAGGCCGCGCGCTGGGAAGCCGTACGGCTGGACGCGCGCCGGGGCCGGCTGGCCGCCGCCCTCGCGCTGGGGCAGGCGGAGCGCATCCTGCCCGAGCTGGGCGCACTGTGCGCCGAGCAGCCGCTGGACGAGCCGTCGCAGGCGCTGCGGATCCGCGCGCTGCGCGACGCGGGCCGGCCGGCGGAGGCGCTGGCCGCCTACGACGAAGTCCGACGGGACCTCGCCGATCGGCTCGGCACCGACCCGGGCCCCGCCCTACGGGCCCTGCACGCCGAGCTCCTGACCCCGGCGGCGGCCCCGCCCGCCCCCGCTCTCGCCCCCGCTCTCGCCCCCACCCCCGTTCCCGCCTCGACGACAGCTCCCGCCGCGACGCCTCTTCCCGGCCACGCTGTCGAGGCCGCCCCCGCCGTCGCGTCCGGGCCGCCGCCCGTCCGGGGCAACCTACGGTCGCGGCTCACCACCTTCGTCGGCCGCGAGGACGACATCCGGGCCATCGGCGACGACCTCGCCCGCGCCCGCCTCGTCACGCTCCTCGGCCCCGGCGGGGCGGGCAAGACCCGGCTGTCGCAGGAGGCCGCCGAGGCGCAGGGCGCCGACGCCCCGCCCGACGGGGTGTGGCTCGTCGAGCTGGCACCCGTGGACGACCCCGACGACGTACCCGAGGCGGTCCTCGCCGCGCTCGGCGCCCGCGAGACCAAGCTGCGCGGCGCCGCCGCCGAGGAACTGCGCGCGCTGACCGACCGGAACGGCGACGACCCCCTCGAACGGCTCGTCGACCACTGCGCGCGGCGGCGGCTCCTGCTGCTCCTGGACAACTGTGAGCACGTCGTCAAAGCCGCCGCCGGCCTCGCCGAGGAACTGCTCGCCCGTTGCCCCGGCGTACGCATCCTGGCCACGAGCCGCGAACCCCTCGGGGTGCCGGGGGAGAGGCTGCGCCCGGTGGAACCGCTGCCCGACCCGGTCGCACTGCACCTCCTCGCCGACCGGGGCGCAGCCGCCCGCCCGGGGTTCCGCGTCGAGGACGACCCGGAGGCCGCCGCCGAGATCTGCCGCCGCCTCGACGGGCTGCCGCTCGCCATCGAACTCGCCGCCGCCCGGCTGCGGTTGCTGACCGCCAGACAGATCGCCGAACGACTCGACGACCGGTTCCGGCTGCTCACGAGCGGCTCGCGTACCGTGCTGCCGCGCCAGCAGACCCTACGCGCCGTCGTCGACTGGTCCTGGGACCTCCTCGACGCCCCCGAACGGGCCGTGTTGCGACGGTTGTCCGTCTTCGCGGGCGGCTGCGACCTGGCCGCCGCCGAAGCCGTCTGCTCGGAGGCCGGCCGCCCCGGGACCGGACGAGGCGAGATGGGACGAGGCGAGACGGGACGAGGCGAGGCCGGCCGGGGCGAGAGCGGCCGCTCCGAGGGCGGACGGGGCCGGGAAACCGCGGCGCGGGACGGCGTGGACGTGCTCGTGACGCTCGGCTCGCTCGTCGACAAGTCCCTCGTCGTCGCCGCCCCGGGCCCCGACGGAGACATGCGCTACCGGCTGCTGGAGACCGTCGCCGAGTACGCGGCCGAGCGCCTCGCCGAACGCCCCGGCGACCGCGAGGCCACCGAGCGTCGCCACCTCACCCACTACCGCGAACTCGCCCGCACCACCGAGCCGCTGCTGCGCGGCCACGGCCAGCGCGCGGCCGGCGAGCGGCTGGCGCTGGAGTACGAGAACATCCGTACCGCCCTGCGCCGGGCCATCGCGGTCAAGGACACGGGCGAAGTGCTGTGCCTGGTGCACTCGCTCGGCTGGTACTGGCACATGCACGACCTGCGGGCCGAGAGCCGCCACTGGTCCGGTCTCGCCGCCGCCCTCGGACCCGATCCCTTCGCCCCGCCCGCGCTCCCCGCCGAGCCCGTGCGGGAACGGATCGTCGACTCCCCGCCGCCGTACAGTGGCGAACTGCTCACCGAAGCCTGGCGCGGTGTGCGGATGATGTGCCTGACCTCCCGCGACCAGAACAGCGCCGACTGGAGCACCCCCGAGGTGCGGGCCCAGATCGAGAGCATCGTCCGGGTCTACCGGCCGGGCCTTCCGCAGACCTGCCAGGTGCCGGGCGCCCTCTGGATCTACGCCGTCATGATCAACGGGGACCCGGACCTGCTCCGGCGCATCCTCGACGCGACCGTCGAGACCTCCCGGGAGCTCGGCTACCGCTGGGCGTACGCCACCGCCCTCCAACTGCGGGCCAACGTCCTCGCCAACCGGGCCGACTGGAGCGGCGACGCGGCCCGCGACGCGGAGGAGAGCCTGGCCGTCTTCCGAGAGCTCGGCGACGCCTGGGGCTGCGCCGAAGCCCTGTCGGCGCGCGCCGAATCCCTGGAGAAGCGCGGTGAGTACGCGCGGGCCGCGGAGGACTTCCGGGCCGCCATCGCCTACGCCGAACGCCTGGGCGCCCAGGCGCAGGTGGCCGTCCTACGGGTGCGACGGGCCGGGTCGCTGGTCGAGAACGGTCAGATCGAGGAGGCCGAAAGGATCCTCGACGATGTTCTCGGCCTCGTCCGGCAACTGAACAACGAGGCCATGCCGGCCGCCCGGATGTTCCTCGCCGGTATCTACGGCCGCACCGGCCGCATCCCCGAGGCCCGGGCCCAGCTCCAGTCGCTGCGCGAGGAGTTCGCCACCGGCGCGTACGCGATCTTCGACTGCTTCCTGCTCGCGACCCTGGCCTGGCTCGACAATCAGGAGGGCCGCCACCGCGAGGCACTCGACCTGGTGCGCCGGGCCATGCGCGCCGCCGACGACCCGCTCGCCATGATGGTCGCTCCGCAGATGCCGGCAGTGGTCCTGATCACGGCGGCCGTCTCCCACAGCGGTCTCGGTGGCCCCGAGCGCGCCTATGACGCGGCCCGGCTGGTCGGGGCCTACCGGTCCCTGTTGCCCCCCGGCCACGTCCCGGTGTCCACGGAACGCGCCGACGCCATCCACGCCGAGGAACGGGCCCGCGCGGTCCTCGGCGACGCCGCCTACGAGGCGGCGTACGCCGAAGGCGGCGGCCTCTCCCTGGAGGAGGCCACCGCCCTCTGCTGATCCGGTCCCCCGTGCGGGGCCCGTCCGGGACGCGATCCGGAACGGACCGGCCCCCGGATCAGGTCTTCTGGCGGAACTTGCGCACCGCGAGCGGCATGGTGACGAGCGTGATGGCCACGGACCAGGCCAGCGTCACCCACACCGGGTGGGCGACCGCGCCGCCGTTGATCAGACCGCGTGCCGCGTCGGCCAGGTTGGACAGCGGGTTGTAGTCGGTGAAGGTCTGCAGCCACCCCGGCATGGTCGACGGCGGGGCGAAGATCGAGCTGCCGAACTGGAGCGGCATCAGGACCAGCATGGCCATGCCCTGGACGGCCTGCGCGGTCTTCATCGTCAGACCGAGCAGGATGAAGATCCACATCAGGGAGGCGCCGAACACCGCGGACAGCCCGATCGACAGGAACAGGTCCAGCACCGAGGTCTTGATCGACAGACCAAGCATGAAGCCGACGCCGAGCAGGATCGCGATGGCGACCATCATGCGGCCGAGTTCGACCACGATCTTGGCTATCAGTACGGAGGACCGGGCGATGGGCATGGACCGGAAGCGGTCCATCACGCCCTTCTTGAAGTCGTCGTTCACCCCCGTGCCGACTCCCATGGCGATGTTCATGCCCATCATCGCCATCAGGCCCGGGACCACGTAGTTGACGTACGCCTCCTGCTGGCCCTTGCCGGAGATCGCGCCACCGAAGACGAACACGAACAGCAGCGTGAAGATGATCGGCATGAACACGACGTCGAACATCGACTCGGGGTCCTGCTTGATCTGCAGGGTGTTGCGGCGCACCAGGGCGCCGATGTGCCGCAGATTGGCCCGCAGGCCGATCCGACCCTCGCCGGCGGGCCCCGCGGTCGGCGTGGCCGAAGTGGCCACGGGGGGAGTGGGCTTGGACGTGGTGACGGTACTCATGCCGCGACCTCCTCGGTCTGCTGGGCGGAGACCTCGGAAGAGGGCTTCTGGCCGGTGATGGAAAGGAACACCTCGTCGAGGCTGGGCAGGTAGGTGCCGAGGTCGGCTATGGCGTAGCCCCGGGCGGCCAGCAGGCCGACCACCGCGGTCAGTTGCTCGTCGCTGAGGATCGGCACCAGCAGCACGCCCTCGTCGGGCACGGCCTGGGAGCCGGCCACCCCGTCCAATCCGGCCTCGTCCAACGCCCGGGCCATGCCCGGCAGGTCCGAGGAGGACACGGGCCGGATCCGCAGGGTGCGGCCGCCGACCCGGGCTTTCAACTCGTCGACCTTGCCCTTGGCGATGACCTTGCCCCGGTCGATGACCGTCAGCTCGTCGGCGAGCTGCTCTGCCTCCTCCATGTACTGGGTGGTCAGCAGGACGGTCGCGCCTTCCGCGACCATCCGCTGCACCTCGTCCCACACCTCGTTACGGGTCCGGGGGTCGAGGCCGGTCGTGGGCTCGTCCAAGTACAGGACGGCCGGGCGGCCGATCATCGACGCCGCGAGGTCGAGCCGGCGTCGCATGCCGCCGGAGTAGTTCATCGCGGCCTTCTTGGCGGCTTCGGTGAGCGAGAACCGCTCCAGCAACTCGTCGGCGCGGGACCGGGCCTCCTTGCGGGGCAGGTCCAGCAGCCGGCCGATCATGTAGAGGTTCTCCCAACCGGAGAGCTTCTCGTCGACCGAGGCGTACTGGCCGGTCAGACCTATGGTGCGGCGCAGTTGCCGGGGCTGGCGGACCACGTCGAAACCGGCGACCGTCGCGGTCCCGGCGTCCGGGGCGATCAGGGTGGACAGGATGCGGACCAGGGTGGTCTTGCCTGCGCCGTTGGGCCCGAGGACCCCGAGCACGGTTCCCTCGCGCACATCGAGGTCCACACCGTCGAGGGCCTTGGTCTCGCCGTAGTGCTTGACCAGCCCCCGCACCTCTACGGCGTGCGAGCCGTTCAGGGGATTCTTGTCGTTTCGCGTCATGTCCACCATGGGACCACCCCCCACTGACAAACCGCCGACAGCCGACCGACAGCCGACCGACAGCCGACCGACAGCCGACCGACAGCGAACCGGCGGGCGGGGCGACGGCGAACCGGCGGGCGAACCCGACAGCCCGCCGGCACGGGGCCGACGGGCTGTCAGGAAGGGGGGTTGAGCGGGGGAAGGAGACTCAGTGGAAGGCGTGCTCCGGCTGCGGGAACGATCCGCCGATCACGTCCTCGGCGAACGCCTTCGCCGCATCGCCCATGGTCTGACGGAGGTTCGCGTACTGCTTCACGAACTTCGGCATCTTCCCCCCGGTCAGACCCATCATGTCGGTCCACACCAACACCTGGGCGTCGCACTCCGAGCCCGCGCCGATGCCCACCGTCGGGATGTGCAGCGACCGCGTGACCTCGGCGGCCAGCTCGGCCGGGACCAGCTCCAACACCACCGCGAACGCGCCCGCGTCCTGCGCCGCCTTCGCGTCGCGCAGCAGCTGGTGCGCGGCCTCGTCGCCGCGGCCCTGCACCCGGTAGCCCATGGCGTTCACGGACTGCGGGGTCAGACCCAGGTGGGACATGACGGGGATGCCGGACTGCACGATCAGCTCGGTCTGGGCCAGCGAGCGCTCGCCGCCCTCCAGCTTGACCGCCCCGACACCCGCCTCCTTGACCAGCCGGGTCGCGCTCCGCAGCGCCTGCACGGCGCCTTCCTGGTAGGAACCGAACGGCAGGTCGCCGATGACCAGGGCGCGGCGGGTGCCCCGTACGACGGCCGCCGAGAGCAGGGTCATCTCGTCCATCGTCACGGGGACGGTGGTCTCGTAACCGAGGTGACAGTTGCCCATGGAGTCGCCGACGAGGACGACCGGGATGCCGGCCTCGTCGAACACCGACGCGGTCATCGCGTCGTACGCCGTGAGCATGGGCCACTTCTCCCCGCGCTCCTTGGCCAGGGCCAGGTCGCGGATGGTGACGCGGCGGGTGCCCGTGCCCCCGTACAGGGTGGGGCTGGAAGCTTCGCGGGCAGGCGAAACGGCATGCGTCATTGCTGCTGCTCCTTGTGTCATCTCGAGGCGTCCTGACGACGTCCCCGGACTCACCCACCATGGTGGCACTGTTCGGGCCGGAGGCGGAAGTGGTGGGATGACCGGTCCGTCACACTCCGGGTCCGGCTGCGGGCCGGACTCCGGTCGCGCCTGATCGAATGTGCGCGTTTCGTGACAACCGGAACCCGGGGCGGACAGCTGTTCGTCCTCCCGGTCGTACGGCCGGAACGTACGGCACGGATGGCCGCGTCGATCGCCTAGGGTCAAGGGGCGGGGACGCAGCGCAAGCACGGCAGCGAGGGCAGTCACATGGCACAGGCGTACATGACGGAGACGGGGAACGGCGGCGGCTCGGAGCCGGAGCCCTCCCGATCCGGTCTGCGGCGCCGTATCGCCGAATGGCGCAGGGACCGCGGGATCTGGCGGCGCGGGATCGTGACGGCGGCGCTGGCCGCGCTGGTCTCGCTGGTGATGATCTTCCATGCGGAGCTGTCGAACGACGTCGGCAACCTCGGCAGCCTCACCGAGACCTTCCTGCCCTGGCTGGGTCTGGCCGTCCCGTTGTTGCTGGTGGCGGCCGTGATCCGGAAATCGGCGACCGCGCTGCTCTCGATAGCGCTCACCGCCGCCGTCTGGGTGAACCTCTTCGGCGGCCTGGTCACCGACAAGTCCGGGACCGGCGGCAACCTGACGATCGCCACCCACAACGTGGACGCCGCCAACCCGGACCCCCGCGGCACCGCCGAATCGGTCGCTGCGGCCGGGGCCGACGTACTGGCCCTGACCGAGCTCAAGGCGGGCGCCGTCCCGGCCTACGAGAAGGCGCTGGAGCCCACGTACAAGTACCACGCCGTCGAGGGAACGGTCGGCGTGTGGAGCAAGTACCCGCTCACCTCCAGCCGGCCCGTCGACATCAAGATGGGCTGGACGCGGGCGATGCGCGTCACCGTGAAGACCCCCGCCGGGGACGTGGCCGCCTTCGTCGCCCACCTGCCGTCCGTTCGGGTCAAGCTGAACGCCGGGTTCACCGCGAACCAGCGGGACAACAGCGCCGACGCACTGGGCGCCGCGCTCGCCGCCGAACCGCTCAAGCGGGTCGTGCTGCTCGGCGACCTCAACGGCACCGTCAACGACCGGTCCCTGTCGGAGATCACCTCGCAGATGCGTTCCACCCAGGGCGCGGCCGGCGACGGCTTCGGGTTCACCTGGCCGGCCCGGTTCCCGATGGCCCGCATCGACCAGATCCTGGTCCGGGGCGTCACGCCAAAGGCATCCTGGACCCTCCCGCGCACCGACAGCGACCACCTGCCCGTCGCGGCCCGGGTCGCGCTCACGCCGTAACCCCTCCCGCACGTACGCCGGGGCCCCGGCCGCCGAGAAGAGCGGCCGGGGCCCCGGCGTACGGAGCGCCCGTCCTACGCGTGCTCGCGCCAGCCGTTCGTGATGGGCAGCCGGCGGTCCTTGCCGAAGCCCTTCGCGGAGATCTTGGTGCCCGGCGGGTACTGGCGGCGCTTGTACTCGGCCGTGTCCACCATCCGGAGGGTCTTGGCGACCAGCTCGCGGTCGTATCCGGCCGCGACGATCTCCTCGATCCCCCGGTCGCGGTCCACGTACAGCTCCAGGATCGCGTCGAGCACCGGGTAGTCCGGCAGCGAGTCCGTGTCCACCTGCCCCGGGCGCAGCTCGGCGCTCGGCGGCTTCACGATCGAGTTCTCCGGGATCGGCGGGGTCTCGCCGCGCTCGGCGGCGGCCCGGTTGCGGTATTCCGCCAGGCGGAAGACCACCGTCTTGTAGACGTCCTTGATCGGGCCGTAGGCGCCGACGGAGTCCCCGTAGAGGGTCGAGTAGCCGACGGCCAGTTCCGACTTGTTGCCGGGGGCCAGCACGATGTGGCCCTCCTGGTTGGAGACCGCCATCAGCGTGGTGCCGCGCAGCCGGGACTGGAGGTTCTCCTCTGCCAGGCCGGTCAGGCCCAGCGAGTCCATGTACGCGTCGAACATCGGCTCGATCGGCACCGTGCGCAGGTTCAGGCCGGTGCGCCGCGCGAGCTCGGCCGCGTCGCCCTTGGAGTGGTCCGAGGAGTACTTCGAGGGCATCGAGATGCCGTACACGTTCTGCGCGCCGATGGCGTCGCAGGCGATCGCGGCGACGAGCGCGGAGTCGATGCCGCCGGACAGCCCGATCAGCACCGAACGGAACCCGTTCTTCTTGACGTACGCGCGCAGGCCCACGACCAGCGCGTCGTAGATCTCCTCGTCGTCGTCGAGGCGCTCGGCGTAACCGCCCGGCGCGACCGGGTCGTACGGCTCCACCGGCTCCTCGGAGAGGATCACCCGGTCGATCCGCAGACCGTCCTCGACCACGCCCTCCGGGGCATCGGCGCCGGCGGCGGGCAGGTCGAGGTCGACGAGGACGCACCCCTCCGAGAACTGCGGGGCGCGCGTGATGACCTCGCCGTCGGCGCCGACGACGATCGAGTCCCCGTCGAAGACCAGCTCGTCCTGGCCGCCGATCATCGCCAGGTACGCCAGCGTGCAGCCGGCCTCCTGGGCGCGCTTCCGGACCAGCTCCAGGCGCGTGTCGTCCTTGTCGCGCTCGTAGGGCGAGGCGTTGATGGACACCAGCAGGCCGGCCCCCGCGGAGCGGGTCGCGGGGACGCGACCGCCCTCCTGCCACAGGTCCTCGCAGATGGCCAGCGCCACGTCGACGCCGCGCACCCGGATGACCGGCTGGGTGTCGCCCGGCACGAAGTACCGGAACTCGTCGAAGACGCCGTAGTTGGGCAGGTGGTGCTTGGCGAAGCGCAGCACGACCTCCCCGCGGTGCAGCACCGCGGCCGCGTTCTCCGGGGAGCCGGGCGGCAGGCCGAGCCGCTGGGCAGTCCGCTCGGAGCGGTCGAGGTACCCGACGACGACCGGCAGCTCGCCGAGGTCCTCGGCCGCGAGGCGCCGCGCGAGGTCGCGCAGGGCCTCGCGGGAGGCGTCGACGAAGGAGCCGCGCAGGGCGAGGTCCTCGACGGGGTACCCGGTCAGCATCATCTCCGGGAACGCCACCAAATGGGCGCCCTGCTCGGCGGAGTGCCGGGTCCAGTGGACGACCGAGTCGGCGTTCGCGGCGATGTTGCCGACGTGCGAGTCGATCTGATTCAGAGCGAGGCGTAGTTGAGGCACGGGCCCAGTGTAATCGTCTTACTGACGCGATGTCCTGGGGGCCCGGTGCCGGGTCCCGCGTTTCGCCTCCCGTACGGGCGCTCGGCGCGGGACCGGGCCGTCGGCGGGACCGTCAGCCGATGCTGCCGAGGAAGCGGGCGGGCGGCCCGGGGATCACGGGGGAGACCTCGGCGGTGATCCTCTTCGTGCCCTCGGGGACCTCGTACGCGGCGAAGCCGGTGGCCGTGGCGCCGGGCTGGATGGTGCCCGTCACCATCTTCGGCGTGGCGCCGTCGAAGACGAGCTTGCCGCGCCCGCCGTGCTCGTCGCGGACGGTGGGGAGCGCGTAGATGACCTCGATGGGCTTGTCGGAGCTGTTGGTGATCGTGATGTCCATCCCCACCGCGTTGCCGACCTCGATGTACTTGCTCTTCGTGACGTACTCCTTCGGCTCGGAGAGGCTGACGCGGACGCCGTTCGGGTAGTCCACGGTGCTGCCGAAGGGGACCGGGACGCCGAAGCCCCGGGTGGGGTCCGGGTCCGGGTCGGTGGTGTCGTCGGGGTCGGCGTTCGCGCCCGGGTCGTCCGGCAGGGTCCAGTCGTGGTCCAGCCTGCGGTCCACCTGGTCCGACGCCCTGTGGATGACGGCGACCGTCAGGTAGTAGCCGCCGACCGAGGCGAAGAGGCCGAGGACACAGAGGACCGTGGCGATCACGGACATCGTCTTGCGGGGGGCGCCGCGGGAGGCGCCGACGATGGCGGCGATGCCCAGGCCGAGGCCGACGAGGCCGACGAGGGCGCCGACCCAGAACGCGAACGGGATCGCGCCGAAGCAGAGGGCGGTGAGCCCGAGGACGAGGGCGGCGACGGCCAGGTGGTTGGACGGCCGCGCGGGGGCGACGGGGTAGCCCGGGTAGCCGGGCTGTCCGGGCTGTCCGGGGTATCCGGCGTATCCGGAGTGGCCGGGGGGCGCGAAGGGGTTGGCCTGGGGGGCGGGGCCCGGGTAGGCCGGTGCCTGAGGGTCGGGGCCGGGACCGCCCTGGTGCGCGGCGTACGGCGAGGCGTACGGCGCGGGGTACGGCGCGGCGCCGGGCGGCGCCGCCCGGGGTGCGGCGGGCGGCGGGGTGAGCGGCGCGAAGTGGGAGGGTGCGGGCGCCTCCTGCGGCGGGGCGTCTTGGGGCGCGGCCTGAGGGGTTTTGGTGAGGGAGAGCGGCTCGGCGGAGGGCGCCGCGTCCTCGGGGTCCTCGGGCACGGGCCGCGGGGTCTTGGCCAGGGAGAGGGGCGGGGCGGGCGGCGCAGCGTCCTCGGGTATGGGATGCGGGGCCGGGGCTGCCGTGTCCTCCGGTATGGGGGTAGGGGTCCCCGAGGGCTCCGTCGGCGGGTCGCTCGGGCTGCTCGGCGGGTTCGGGGGCGTAGTCATACCTGACGGTGTCCTTCGGAACGGCGGTGGCGGTGCCCCGCGTCGGCGGACGACGCGGTGATCACCACCCTGCCACGCCCCTCGACCCCCTCCAACCGCTTTGGGCTCCAACCGCTTCGGTACCCGCCGATCCGGGACGGCGTCACGTTCCGGCATGAGCCGCACCATGTCCGGGCGCCGGGCCGGCCCCGGCGGCCCCGCGCACCGGCGCCGCCCGGGCCGGCGGGGACGGACCCGGCCGCAGGGCCGGGCACGCCGCGCCGGCGGGCCGGCTCGGGGCACGCTTCGAGGAGGTCGAGCCGGCCGGGCACCCCGGCATGCCGGACCGCCCGCGCCGGGTGGCACGGGCGGTCCTTGCAGCGGCGTCGGCCGGTCCCGCCGGTCAGCGCCGGGCGTAGACCTTCTCGACGAAGCCGGCGATCTGCTCCTCCGAGAGGTGCTGCGCCAGGTCCGCCTCGCTGATCATGCCGACCAGCCTCTTGTCCTGGATCACCGGGAGCCGCTTGATCTGATGGCTTTCCATCTCGTCCAGTACGTCGGAGATGTCCGCCTCGGCGTCGATCCAGCGCGGTGTGCCCTGACAGAGGTCACCGCAGGTGACCACCGACGGGTCGTGCCCCTTGGCCACGCACGACACCACGATGTCGCGGTCCGTGATGATGCCGCAGAGGCGTTCGTTCTCGTCGCTGACGGGCAGGGCGCCCACGTTCAGTCGGGCCATGAGCTGAGCGGCCCGGTCCAGGGTTTCACCGGCCGGGATCCACTGGGCCCCGGGGTGCATGATGTCTGCGGCGGTCGTCATCTCGTGTACCTCCTGAGCGCGCCGTTCGGGCGGGCGCGGACGCACCCGTCCCGGCGTCCCCATCGTCGTTCGGCCGGACGGACTAGGCGACCCCACCCGAACGGCGTAGGCCCGTACGGGTGAAAGGCCGGACGTAAGGCCAGGTGAGAGGCCAGGTGGAAGGCGCGGGGGCCGACCGTGAGGCATCGGTCGAGGCGCCTCCCACCACCGTACGGGCGTCACCCCTCACGCGCGCGGCGCGGCCCCGCGCTGCTTCAGCATGTCGGCCATCAGCGTCAGCTCAGACCGTTGCGCCGCCACCATTCCCTCGGCCAGCTTCCGCTCCGCCGGGGTCGCGCACCGGCTCGCGCAGCCCTGGGCCATCGCGACGCCGCCCTTGTGGTGGTCGGTCATCAGTTGGAGGTAGAGCACCTCCGCGTCCCGGCCCTGGGCGGCGCGCAGCCGGTCCAGCTCCTCCTTGGTGGCCATGCCGGGCATCAGCGCGCCGGGCTTCGTGGTGGCGCCGCCCATGTCGTGACCCGACATGTCCTGCCCGCCCATGTCGTGCCCGTCCATGCCCGGCATGTCGTGCCCGTGGTCGCTGCCCATCCAGGACATCGGCGGTTCGTCCGCCACCACCTTCGGCAACCCCCACAGGTCCAGCCAGCCGAGCAGCATGCCCCGCTGGTTGGCCTGCGTGTTGGCGATGTCGTAGGCGAGGCCGCGGACCGCCTCGTCCTGGGTGCGGTCCCGGACGATGAAGGACATCTCCACGGCCTGCTGGTGGTGCACCGCCATGCCCCGGGCGAAGCCGGCGTCCGCCGAGTAGAGCCCCGGCGTCCGGGAGGAGGAGCCCGAACCGTCGTCCCCGCCGCCGCCGTTCGCGGTGGCGACCGTGGCCCCGATCGCGAACAGCGCGGCGACGACGACCGCCGTGCCCGCGGCCCAGTACGTAGGGGACACGCCGCGCCACCCCTGGGACGGGGTCACTTCCCGGCCAGCCCGTTGGTGCAGGCCGCGCCCGGCTCCGGGGTCTGCGGACCCTGCACGTACTTGGTGAAGAACTCCGCCACCCGCGGGTCGGCCGCGTTGCTCACGGTGAGCTGCTTGCCCCACGCGCTGAGCATGATCGTCCCGGCTTGCGTCTTGTCCGGGCTCATCAGCGTGTACGGGGTCTTGCGGACCTTTTCGGCCAGCGTGTCCACGTCCGCCTTGGCGGCCTTCTCGTTGTACGTCACCCAGACCGCGCCGTGCTCCAGCGAGTGCACCGCGTTCACCTCGGGCAGCGGGTTCGGGTAGACGTCGCCGTCGCAGTTCATCCAGCGGGGGTTGTGGTCACCGCCGACCGGCGGGTTCATCGGGTAGGTGACCGGGGTCTCGACGTGGTTGCGGCCCAGCGTCTTGGCGTCCCAGCTCCGCTCGCCGCTCACCGGCGCCTTGCGGGCCGAGGCGGCGTCCTTCTCCTTCTGCTTCTGGTTGATCAGCATCCACGAGCCGAAGCCGATGAGGGCGGCGAAGACGGCGGTCGAGGCGGTGATCGCGATGATCTTGTTGCGCCGGTCGCGTGCTTTCTCCGCGCGGCGCATCTCGGCTATGCGGGCCTGCCGCGCGTTGTGGTCGGTGGTGGTCTTGCCGGACTTGCTGGCCATGTGCCCTGTTTCCTTCTGCTGAGGGGGGTGGAAGGCGGTTCCGCTACGGGGGCGCGGTCGGGCGCGCCCGAGGGCGTCAGGTCCGCAGTACCTGGAGGGCGTGCAGGTCGGGGGCGCGCGCGAGCGTCCCCGCCGCGCGGACCGGGCCGGCGCACGCGGGGCGCGCGGTCACCACCGCCCCGGCCCCCACCGCGGCGAGGGCCGACGGGGGGACGGGCGGTACGGCGGGCGGCGCGTCGGAGCGTGGGGCACAGCCGGGCAGCTCGTACGGGGCCCCGCAGTCGGCGTGCGCCGGGCCGTGCACCGGGCGGTACGCAGCTCCGTACGCCGTCGCGTAAGCCGTCCCGTACGCCGGATCGTGCGCTGGATGGTGCGCGGGGTACCGCGCCGGGTGGTGCGCCTGGGCGACGGCCGTCCGGGGCCCGTGGGCCACCGGGCTCCCCGCGCAGGGGAAGACGGCACCCCACAGCAGCACCCCGAGGGCGAGCACGGCGGCCACGGCCACCGGCGCCGCCGACCGGGCGGCACGCCGGGGCGGGGGACCGGTGTGGCCCCCGAGCTCCCTGTGCTTCCAGCCCCCCATGGCCGCAGATGGTAATGCTCATGACCGGCCCGAGGTCAGTGCGGGGGTGCCACGACCTTTCAGGGGTGCGTAATGTGGCGGAAACCACGGGTGGCGATACTGGGCCGGCCCGACTGTGCTCCCCCCTCCGGGGGGCGGTGGTGCACACGCCGTCTGAACTGCGAGGATGAAGGCATGGACAAGCAGCAGGAATTCGTCCTCCGGACGCTCGAGGAGCGCGACATCCGCTTCGTGCGCCTGTGGTTCACCGATGTACTGGGCTTCCTGAAGTCCGTCGCGGTCGCGCCCGCGGAACTGGAGCAGGCCTTCGACGAGGGCATCGGCTTCGACGGCTCCGCCATCGAGGGCTTCGCGCGGGTCTACGAGTCCGACATGATCGCCAAGCCGGATCCGGGCACGTTCCAGATACTGCCGTGGCGCGCCGAGGCGCCCGGGACCGCCCGGATGTTCTGCGACATCCTGATGCCTGACGGCTCCCCGTCGTACGCGGACCCCCGCTACGTCCTCAAGCGCATCCTCAACAAGACCTCCGACCTGGGCTTCACCTTCTACACCCACCCGGAGATCGAGTTCTTCCTGCTCAAGGACAAGCCGCTGGACGGCACCCGGCCCGTTCCCGCGGACAATTCCGGCTACTTCGACCACACCCCGCAGAACGTCGGCATGGACTTCCGCCGCCAGGCGATCACCATGCTCGAATCCATGGGCATCTCGGTCGAGTTCAGCCACCACGAGGGCGCCCCCGGCCAGCAGGAGATCGACCTGCGCTACGCCGACGCGCTCTCCACCGCCGACAACATCATGACCTTCCGCCTCGTCATGAAGCAGGTGGCCCTGGAGCAGGGCGTCCAGGCCACCTTCATGCCGAAGCCGTTCTCCGAGTACCCGGGCTCGGGCATGCACACCCACCTCTCCCTCTTCGAGGGCGACCGCAACGCGTTCTACGAGTCGGGCGCCGAGTACCAGCTCTCGAAGGTCGGCCGCTCCTTCATCGCCGGCCTGCTCAGGCACGCCGCGGAGACCGCCGCCGTCACCAACCAGTGGGTCAACTCCTACAAGCGCATCTGGGGCGGCTCGTCCCGCACCGCCGGCTCGGGCGGCGAGGCCCCCTCGTACATCTGCTGGGGCCACAACAACCGCTCGGCCCTGATCCGCGTCCCGATGTACAAGCCGGGCAAGACCGGCTCCTCCCGCATCGAGGTCCGCTCGATCGACTCCGGCGCCAACCCCTACCTGACGTACGCCGTCCTCCTCGCGGCGGGCCTCAAGGGCATCGAGGAGGGCTACGAGCTCCCGGCCGGCGCCGACGACGACGTCTGGGCCCTCTCCGACGCCGAACGTCGCGCGATGGGCATCGAGCCCCTCCCGCAGAACCTGGGCGAGGCCATCTCCCTGATGGAACGCAGCGAACTGGTCGCCGAAACCCTCGGCGAGCACGTCTTCGACTTCTTCCTGCGCAACAAGAAGCAGGAGTGGGAGGAGTACCGCTCCGAGGTCACCGCCTTCGAGCTCCGCAAGATGATGCCGGTGCTGTAACCGCAGGTCAGCGCCCGTGCCTCAGCTGCCGGGCAGCTTCTCCTGTAGCCAGTCGAAGACGACGTCGCAGTGCTGCTGCGGGGCCATCGGGGAGCAGTGCAGCTGTGCCCCGGTGGCCGCGGTGAGTTTCACGTAGTCCTTGGGAGCCGTCAGTTTGTCGAACATCAGGCGCGGCTGGCCGGGATAGAACTGTTCGTCGTCGTAGTCGAGGACCAGCGTGGGCGTCTTGATGCGGCCGACGACGTTCGTGATGTCCATCGACTGGATGAGTTTCGCGGGGGTCCAGAAGTCGGTGAACATCTTGCCCTTTCGGGCGTCGAGCATCGCCGGCGCGGAGAAGGGCTCGACGCGCTTCTTGATCGTCGCGGCCGCGCCCGGGGGCAGCGCGGGGACGACCTCCTTGTTCCAGATGGTGTTGGTCTCCTCCTTGTCCGGCGTCACGATCTTCCGGAGCTCCGGAGGGAAGCCCAGCCACGGCGACAAGCAGCCGGGCATCGCCACCAGAGCGGCGATCCTGCCCTCGAAGGCCGCGGCCCGGGGCGCCAGGTCCCCGCCCATGCTCAATCCGGTCAGGGCGATCTTGTCCGGGTCCACGTCCGGGCGGGCGACCAGCCAGTCGACGAGCGGCGTCACAACGGTCTCCCAGCGCGGCGTGAAGACCACCCGGTCGACGAAGAGCAGCTGCCCCTGGCCCGGCCCGTCGTACACCAGGGCGTTCCAGCCGCGCGCCAGGGCGGCCGAGACGCCGTAGGTCCACATGTCGACGTCCTGCCCGTCGCTGCCGTTCGTGAGGATCACGGTGGGGCGCCGCCCGCCTGAGGTGTCCGGCCGGAAGAACCACACCGGCAGCGGCGTCTTCGGGTACGGGACGTTCGCCGTCACCGGCGGCGGGTCCCACAGTCCGCAGAACTTGTCCCAGGCGCCGCGCCCGGCCTTGTACAGCTGTTCCTCGCTGCCCGGGTCGTCGGAGCCGAGGACGAAGAACAGGGCCTGGGCGTAGTACTGCGCGGCCCGCAGGGCGCGCGAGCGCGTGGTTCCCCGGTCGGGCTTGCCGCCCCGGGGCGGCGCCATGAGCTGATCGCCGAGCGTCCTGAAGGTCGCGGTGTACGTCCGGGCGGAGAGGCCGGCCTTGTTGATCGTGTTCACGGCGGTGAGTACCTCGCCCACCTCGGCGGCGCCGAAACCGGCCCCGCCGAGTGCCAGGAGCCCGCTGAAGTTGAAGGCGGGGTCCTTGAAGAGGGTCATCACCCCGGGTGCGGGTCCGCCCGCGGGGGAGGCCGACTCCGAGGGACCGGGCGCGGGCGCGTTCGCGGGCGGGGCGCCCGACGGCGAGCATCCGGCGGCCAGCACGGCACCGGCCCCGCCGACGAGCCCGGCGAGCGTGGTGCGACGGGTGGGGCCGGCGGCGCGAGTCGGTTCGTACGTCATGGCAGCCGAACGTAGGAGCCGCACCCGCGACCTCCTTGTGCGCGACACCCGTGGTTCCCCCGAATGGCGCTTCACACTCCGGCCGGACGCCTCGACCGCCCCGGACGCGGGGCCGCTGAGGGCTGTCCCTCAGACGGCCGCGCGCAGACGCTTGCCCCGCCGGCCCAGCACCACCTTCACCGGCACCAGTACCGCCCACCACAGCTCGGCGCCCGCGGGGGAGACGAAGGCGAGCGGCACGGCGGCGGCGAAGACCAGCACCATCGAGGCCAGATCGAGCACATCGTTGCGCGCCACCTGATCGGGGATGGCCATGCTGCTCAGCCACGGACGCTTCCAGAGCACGACCGTCAGGGAGAGCTGTGCGGCCCCGATGGCCGCGGCGGCGCCGGAGTAGACGGCCACCGACTGCGGCTGGTCCCCGTACTCGGCCAGCAGGGTGGTGGGGAAGGGCATCAGGGCGATGAGCCCCAGGTTCAGCAGCCCGAGCTTGACGACTGTTCCGTCCACCTCCCGCACGTACTGGAAGACCTGATGGTGGCCGCGCCAGAACGCCGCGATGACCACGAAGCTGAGGGCGTACGCCCACAGGTTGGGCACCACCTCCCCCAGCGCGTGCTCGAAGCCGGCCGGGTCCAGCCCGGTGGGCAGTGTGATGTCCAGTGCCAGCAGTGTCATGGCGATGGCGAAGACGCCGTCCGACAGCGCGAGGACCCGGGCCGCGCTCCCCTCCTCGTCCCGCGCCCGCCGGTAACCGTTCACCGCGCCACCATAGGGCTGGGCATCCCGGAACGCCTTAATATCGACGTGCGTCGCGCCGACTTCGACGGCCCGCGCTCCGGCGACCCGCCTGGCCCACGGGCCGTGGCAGGCGGGTCCGCGGCGTGCCGGGTCAGGCGCGCGGGTTCAGGCGCGCGGGTTCACGCGCGCGGCGTCAGGGGGAAGAGCGCCGGGTGCCAGGTGGGGTGGGGGGCGCCGGTGGGCGGGGTCGTGGTGGTGTGCAGCGCGGCGTCGAGCCCGAGGACCGCCGTCGTCGTGGCGCCCGTGTGGTCGAGGGTGGCGGACGGGGCGCCGGTGTAGAGCATGGCGGACTCCGTCCAGGCCGGCGGGCCGCCGATCGAGGTGGTGCTGACGGTGCCGGTGTCGGCGCGGCCCGCCACGAGGCGGCCCGCGACGCCGACCGCCCCGTAGCCGGCCCGGCCGCCCGACTCGGTGATGGGCGAGACCTCCGGCTTGCCGGGACCGGCCGTGACCAGGGCGCTGCGGACCAGGCCCGAGTCGGGGCGGCGGAAGTAGAGCCGGACGCCGATGCCCTCGGGGGCCGCCGTGATGGGGACGGTGGTGGCGGGGAGGTTCGTCTGGAAGGGACCCTGGAGCGGGGCGTCCGGGGCGGCCTGGGTCCAGGCGAGCACGGAGGTGCTGGTGGTCGCGTAGACGTGGCGGCGGCCTGCGGCGTCCACCGCCGAGACCGGGTCGCTCTGCAGGTCCGCGCCGCCCAGGTGCTGCCATTCGCCGAAGGCGCCCGAGGGCTGTTGGGCGGCGGCGCGCAGGGTGCGGTGGGAGTCGCGCAGGTAGACCGTCAGCCGGCCGTCCGCCCCGACTACCGCCGTCGGGGCGCTGATCGCCGAGGTGCCGGTCTCGTCCGCCGCCTCGGGGGTGCCAAGCGACTGCCAGGTGCCGAACGGGCCGCCCGGCGTCGACTGGGTGAGGGTGACGACCTCGCGGCGGTAGTCCTTGCCCCGCTCGCCGAAGGCGGTGCGGGTCGCGACGACCGTGACCCGGCCGTCGGGGAGGCGGGTGGCGAAGACGCCGGGGTCGATGCCCTCGCCGGGCAGGAGCGCCGGGCCGGTCCAGGAGCCGGCGGCTTCGCGGGTCCAGACCGCCAGCCGGCCGTCCAGTACCGCGAAGGCGTAGAGCCGGCCGAGGGTGCCCTCGGTCATCCAGGAGGTGTTGTCGGCGCGGGCGTAGCGCAGGGACTGGGCCCAGTTGCGGCCGGTGGGGCTGCCGGCGACCTTCCGGTCGCCGCAGCCGGCGACGCTGCCGCAGTAGTTCTCGTGGTCGAGCCAGGCGTAGGTCTTGAGGTAGCCGATCTTCGTCTCGGCCGTCTGCGGGTCCAGCGCGTGCGGGAGGCTTCCGGTGTGGTAGCCGAGGTAGTTCTGGACCGAGAAGTGGGGGCGGTCGCTGATCTGGCGGGCGTAGGCGGCGTACCCGGCCTGGACGAAGCGGGCGCCGTACATGTGGTCCTGGTGGTCGGTGTACTTGCCGGTCAGCAACTCCCGGCCGGGGGTCGGGTCCTGCATCCGTATCGTCGTCGGACGGTACTTCGTCAGGACCCCGGCTATGACCTGGACCACCTGGTCCTTGGTGTACGTGAACGGCTGCGTGACGGGGCTGCCCGAGGCGAGCTGGGCCTCCAGGGCGGGTATCTCGCCGTTCCACAGGCCGCGCAGGCTCTCGGGGGTCTCCGCGGTGGTGGTGCGGGCCTCGCGAAGCTGGAGCCAGACCAGGTTGATCTGGGGGTGGGCGACGAGGACGTCCACCTCGGCGTGGCCGCCCCCGACGGTGGGTATGACCGTACGCTGCCACGGGCTCGTGCGGTCTCCGGTCACCATCTGCGCGTACGCGCAGCGGATGCCGTTCTGCCGGGCCTCCGCGTAGTGCGCGCGGTCGGCGGGCTGCTCGGGGTCCTTGGCGGCGCCGCCCGCGGCCTCGTTGCGGCCGTCGGCCTCCCCGGAGGTGAGGTAGACGGTGGTGAGCGGGATACCCGCCGTCAGTGAGCGGCTGAGGTCCGGGTTCATGAAGAAGAGGTCGTCGTCCGGGTGCGCCACGACCTGGACCACCGACCCGGCCGTGGTGCTGGCGGGTATGACGGGCGCGGCGGGGTGCTTCTCCTGGCTGGCCTCGGCCGAGGTCTGCTCTCCCGAGGCGATGGCGAGCACGCCGGTGGTGCCGACCGTCAGGACGGGCAGCAGGGCGGCGGCCAGCAGAAGGCGGCGGCGGGTCATTGGCATGGTCACGCCTTGGGGTCGTTCCGAGCGGGAAGAACCGCTAAGCGGTCACTCAAATAGAGGTCAATCCGGGCGACTTGGTTCATCGATGTCGCCGATGACTCGTGCTTTCCGAAAAGCGACCGGATGTGATTGTGCCTTGCGCGGGTTCGATCGCGGCAATGGCCCACCATGCGAACGTCTTTGTCCCGCCCTGCGAGCCAAATTCCGCCAGGATATGCGGCGTTGAGTCCCCTTTGAGAGCTTTGTGCGGTTTGGGGGAATTTCCACGTATCCGGGCTCGCCGCCCCCGATCCCCTGCTGCCCCCTCCCGGCCCCGCCCCGGGCACGTTCGCGCCGGTCAACGCGTTGACGGACGCCCCCATGAGCGGCAGCGGCGACCGGCCCACCCCCGCCGGCGCGGCCCTGCCGGCGCTCACCCCGCCTGCGCTGTGACGTTGTTCACGTCGGCCGCCCGCCATGAGCCGACGCGGCCCGCGCCCCCGCTCCGACCGCCACCCGTCCGCCCGCGGCGGGGGCCACCCCGCGCCCCGGTGAGCCGCGCGCCCGCTCCGGCTAGGCTCGGCCCCAGGCACGGCCGGGCCACCCCCGGCAGCGACGCACGCGGGAGGCGGCGGGATGACAGTCCCGGGACGCAGGAGCAGCACCTTCATCCGGCTGCTGCGGAGCGGGTTCACCGACCCCTCCTCCGCCGCCCGCCTGCTGGAGAGCGCGGTGCTGGCCTCCGTACGGACCGACCCCGTGCTCCTCGACGCGCTCGGCGCCACCGCCGACCCCGACCTCGCCCTCCTCGGCCTCGTCCGGCTCGCCGAGGCGCAGCGACCCGACGAGCTGCCCGTGCTCCTCGACACTCTGCTCAGCGCCAAACCGCTGCGCGACCGACTGCTCGGCGTGCTCGGCGCCTCGGAAGCCCTCGCCGACCACCTCGCCCGCCACCCCCGCGACTGGCACGCCCTCGTCACCTACGAAGCCGCCGACCTCCACCCCGGCCTCGCCGACTTCGAACGCGGCCTCGCCGACGCGCACGACCCCGTCACCCTGCGCATCGCCTACCGCCGCTGCCTGCTCTCCATCGCGGCCCGCGACGTCTGCGGCACCATCGACCTCGCCGAGACCGCGGCCGAACTCGCCGACCTCGCCACCGCCACCCTCCGCGCGGCGCTGCGCATCGCGAGCGCCGCCGCCCCCGAGGACGCGGCCCGCTGCCGCCTCGCCGTCATCGCCATGGGCAAGTGCGGCGGCAACGAACTCAACTACGTCTCCGACGTGGACGTCATCTTCGTCGGCGACGCGACCAAGGGGACCGACGAGGGCCAGGCCGTCCAGGCCGCCACCCGCCTCGCCTCCCACCTCATGCGGATCTGCTCCGAGACCACCGTCGAGGGAACCATCTGGCCCGTCGACGCCAACCTGCGCCCCGAGGGCCGCAACGGCCCGCTGGTGCGCACCCTCGCCTCCCACCTCGCCTACTACCAGCGCTGGGCGAAGACCTGGGAGTTCCAGGCCCTGCTCAAGGCGCGCGCAGTCGCCGGCGACCCCGAACTCGGCGCCCAGTACATCGAGGCCATAACGCCGCTCGTGTGGCAGGCCGCCGAACGCGAGAACTTCGTCGCCGACGTCCAGAAGATGCGCCGCCGCGTCATCGACAACATCCCCGCCGCCCAGGTCGACCGCGAACTCAAGCTCGGCCCCGGCGGGCTGCGCGACGTCGAGTTCGCCGTCCAACTGCTCCAGCTCGTACACGGCCGCAGCGACGCCACCCTCCACTCCGGCACCACCCTCGACGCCCTGCACGCCCTCGCCGCCGGCGGCTACGTCGGCCGCGCCGACGCCGCCCAGCTGCACGACGCGTACCGCTTCCTGCGCGTCATGGAACACCGCATCCAGCTCTACCGGCTGCGCCGCACCCACCTCGTCCCCGAGGACGAGAACGACCTGCGCCGCCTCGGCCGGTCCATGGGCCTGCGCACCGAACCCGTCGCCGAACTCAACAAGGCCTGGCGCCGGCACGCCTCCGTCGTCCGCCGCCTGCACGAGAAGCTGTTCTACCGGCCGCTGCTCGACGCCGTCGCCCAGCTCACCCCCGGCGAGACCCGGCTCTCCCCGCGCGCCGCCGGCCAGCGCCTCGAAGCCCTCGGCTACGCCGACCCGGCCGACGCCCTGCGCCACCTCGAAGCCCTCGCCTCCGGTGTCAGCCGCAAGGCCGCCATCCAGCGCACCCTGCTGCCCGTGATGCTCGGCTGGTTCGCCGACTCCGCCGACCCCGACGCCGGGCTCCTCAACTTCCGCAAGGTCTCCGACGCCCTCGGCCGTACCCCCTGGTACCTGCGACTGCTGCGCGACGAGGGCGCCGCCGCCGAGAACCTCGCCCGCGTCCTGTCCGCCGGGCGCCTGGCCCCCGACCTGCTGATGCGCGCGCCCGAGGCGGTCGCCCTGCTCGGAGACCCCGAGGGCCTCCAACCCCGTACGAGCGAGGCGCTCGAACAGGAGGTCCTGGCCGCCGTAGGACGCGCCGAGGACCCCGAGACCGCCGTCGCGGCGGCCCGCGGGGTCCGCCGCCGGGAGTTGTTCCGTACCGCCGCCGCCGACATCATCGCCTCCTACGGCACGGAGGACAGCCCCGCCGAAACGGACCCCGGCGCCCTCGTCGACCGGGTGGGGCGGGCCGTCTCCGACCTCACCGCCGCCACCATCGGCGGAGCCCTGCGCGCCGCCGTACGGGCCCACTGGGGCGACACGCTGCCCACCCGATTCGCGGTCATCGGCGTCGGCCGCTTCGGCGGGCGCGAGCTCGGCTACGGCTCCGACGCCGACGTCCTGTTCGTCCACGAAGCCCGCGAGGGCGTCGACGAGCAGGAGGCCGCGAAGGCCGCCCAAGCCGTGATCGCCGAGATGCGCAGGCTGCTCCAGCTGCCCACCGCCGACCCGCCGCTGCTCATCGACGCCGACCTGCGGCCCGAGGGGCGCTCGGGCCCGCTGGTGCGCACCCTCCCCTCCTACGCCGCGTACTACCGCCGTTGGTCCCTGACCTGGGAGAGCCAGGCGCTGCTGCGCGCCGAACCGGTCGCCGGCGACCCCGAACTCGGGGCCCGCTTCATCGAGTTGATCGACCCGCTGCGCTACCCGGCGGAGGGCCTCGGCGAGACGGCGGTCCGCGAGATCCGCCGGCTCAAGGCCCGCATGGAGACGGAACGGATGCCGCGCGGCGCCGACCCCACCCTGCACACCAAACTCGGCCGCGGCGGGCTCAGCGACGTCGAGTGGACCGTCCAGCTGACACAGATGCGCCACGCCTGGAACGAGCCGGGGCTGCGCACCACCCGGACCCGCGAGGCGCTGGCCGCGGCGCACGCGGCGGGTCTCATCCCGACGGAGGAGGCGCAGATCCTGGACGAGGCGTGGGTGCTGGCCACCCGCGTCCGCAACGCCGTCATGCTGGTCCGCGGCCGTGCGGGGGACACCTTCCCCTCCGAGCCGCGCGAACTCGCGGCCGTGGGCCGCTACCTCGGCTACGCGGAGGGCACGGTCGGCGACATGCTCGACGACTACCGCCGCACCACGCGCCGGGCGCGGGCGGTCGTGGACGATCTGTTCTACGGCGCGTAGCGCGCGATCCCGGGCCCGGCCGGTGGGAGTCAGGGCTCCAGCAGGCCGCGCGCGTACGTGAGGAACGCCGTCAGGGCCAGGTCGAAGGCGCTCCAGCGCAGGTCCGGCCGCCACCGGCGGGTCGGGGGCGTCAAGTTCTTATGGACGGCACCGTCGAGGGAGGCACCGCCTGGCTGGAACACGCCGACTGCCACGGCCAGGGCACGGACGCCTTCTGGCGGGACCCGGAGGCGTATGCCCGCGCCGTACGCATCCTCGACAGTCCGGGGTGGGCACCGCGACCCACGCCATCGGCGACGCCGCAGTCCGGCACGCCCTCGACACCGTGGCCACCCCTGGGGCCGCAGGCCCGGATGCGGCACCGGATCGAACACATCGAGACCGTCCCCGACGACCGGCTGCCGCGGTTCGCGCGGCTCGGTGTGATCGCCTCGATGCAGCCCCCGCACACCGCGTACACCCGCGCCGACCACACCGACGAGTGGTCCAGGCGCCTCGGTGACGACCGGGCCCGCCGGGCCTGGCGCTGCCGGGACCTGCGTGACGCGGGCGCCGTGCTCACGCTCGGCTCGGACCGGCCCATCGCCCACCACGACGCCCGCCAGGTCCCGGCCAGCGCCCGCAGCCCGCTCGGCCACGGCAGGACGCGCCCTGACCGGACTGATGGCCCTGGGAGGGCATGACCTCGAACGCCGCGCCGGCGGCCGGGGAACAGCGGGTGGGAGGCAGGATCGCCGCCGGGTACCGGGCGGGCCTGACGGCCTTCGCAGTCGACCCCCGTACGGTGCCCGCCGGACGAGCTCGGAGAGGCCCCGATCCCCTCACGATGTCGGGCGGCCGGATCACGTACCGGTAAGGGGCGGCCTGGCTGTAATGACCCGCAGGGCCGTACGCCCAGGGCCTTGCCTAGCGGCGGAAGCGGCTCACGAGCGCGGCCGTCACCGGGTGCGCGCCCGTGGCCCGGGGGCGGCGCGGCAGGCGGTGGGGGAGGGAGCCGTACCAGAGGCCGGAGACGGTGTAGCCGAACGCCAGGCAGAGCATGCCGCCCGCCGCGTCCAGCCAGAAGTGGTTCGCGGTGGACACGATGACCACCAGGGTCGCCGCCGGGTACAGCAGGCCCAGGATCCGGGCCCACGGCGCCGACGCGACCGCGAAGATCGTCAGCCCGCACCAGAGCGACCACCCTATGTGCATGGACGGCATCGCGGCGTACTGGTTCGACATGTGCTTGAGGTTCCCCGAGGCCATCGAACCCCAGGTGTGGTGGACGAGCACCGTGTCGACGAAGCGCTGCCCGTTCATCAGCCGGGGCGGCGCCAACGGGTAGAAGAAGTAGCCGAGCAGCGCCACGCCCGTCGTCGCGAACAGGACGAAACGGGTCGCCGCGTAACGCCCGGGATGGAAGCGGTAGATCCAGACCAACACACCGATCGTCACGACGAAGTGGAGCGTGGCGTAGTAGTAGTTCATGCCCACGATCAGCCACGTCACCGAATTGACCGCGTGGTTGACGCTGTGCTCCACGGCGATGCCGAGCGAGTGCTCGGTGCGCCAGATCCAGTCGGCGTTCGCCAGCGCGGCCGTCTTCTGCTCCGGCACGGCGTTGCGGATCAGCGAGTAGGTCCAATAGCTGATCGCGATGAGCAGGACCTCGAACCAGATCCGCGGGCGACGCGGCATCCGCAGGCGGGCGAGGAGCGTGCCCCGGGAGCCCGGGCGCGTCTCCTGCTCGGTCACGAGGGGTGACGAGACGTCCGTCCGGGTTTCCAGTGTCTTCACGCTCGCTTCACCCATGGGGAAAGAGTCTGCCAGATGGCTTCCTGGCCACGATCATCCCTCGGGACGGTCTTGGGCGCAGCCGCTCAGCCCTGGGGAGTACGCCGGACCCTTACGTGGCCCGCCGCTGCCCGGGCCCGGAAGCCGTCGATCCGCGCACCACCAACTCCGGCAGGAACACGAACTCGCTGTGCGGAGCCGGCGTACCGCCGATCTCCTCCAGCAGCGTGCGCACCGCCGCCTGCCCCATGGCCTGCACCGGCTGCCGGATGGTGGTCAGCGGCGGATCGGTGAACGCTATGAGAGGGGAGTCGTCGAAGCCGACCACCGACACGTCCTGCGGCACCCGCAGGCCCTGCTGCCGCGCCGCGCGGATCGCGCCGAGCGCCATCATGTCGCTCGCGCAGACGATCGCCGTGCAGCCGCGCGAGATCAACGCGGACGCGGCGGCCTGTCCGCCCTCCAGCGAGTACAGGGAGTGCTGGACCAGTTCCTCCGTCTCGGCCTCACCCAGACCGAGCCGCTCCTTCATGCCCAGTCGGAACCCCTCGATCTTGCGCAGGACGGGCACGAACCGCTTCGGTCCGACCGCCAGGCCGATCCGGGTGTGCCCGAGGGCGCTCAAGTGCGTCACCGCGAGCTGCATCGCGGCCCGGTCGTCCGGGGACACGAACGGGGCCCGCACCTTGTCGGAGAAACCGTTGATCAGTACGAAGGGGACGCCCTGGCCGCGCAGTTGGTCGTAGCGGCCCATGTCGGCGGTGGTGTCCGCGTGCAACCCCGAGACGAAGATGATCCCGGCGACGCCGCGGTCGACCAGCATCTCCGTCAGCTCGTCCTCGGTGGACCCGCCGGGCGTCTGCGTCGCCAGCACCGGGGTGTACCCCTGCCGCGTCAGTGCCTGCCCGATGACCTGGGCGAGCGCCGGGAAGATGGGGTTGTCCAACTCGGGGGTTATCAGACCGACCAGGCCCGCGCTGCGCTGACGCAGCCGTACGGGCCGCTCGTAGCCGAGCACGTCGAGCGCGGCCAGCACGGACTCGCGGGTGCCCGCGGCCACACCGGGCTTGCCGTTGAGCACGCGGCTGACTGTGGCTTCGCTGACCCCCGCCTGGGCTGCGATGTCGGCTAGCCGTGCGGTCACGGCACTGGACTGTACCGGTCGCACGTCACAATGCCCACCACGTGCACGATTCCGGCGGCAACAGCACCGTGCGCCCGTCCGTCTCCACCGGCGCGCTCGACAGGACGGGCCGCCCGGGCGACGGCAGTTCGAGCGGGGTCGGCCGGCTGTTGAGGGTGCAGGCGAAGCCGGGCCGGGTGAACAGCAGCACCCCCTCGGGCGCCGGCAGCCAGGTCAGCCCGCCGGCGTCCGGCGAGCCCAGCCCCGGCAGCGCGCGGCGCAGCTCCAGGGCGGCCCGGTACAGCTCCAGCGTCGAATGCGGGTCACCCGTCTGCGCGGCCACGCTCAGCCCCGCCCAGTCGGTCGGCTGCGGCAGCCAGGTACCGCCGCGGCCGAAACCGTACGGGGGCTCCTGGCCGGACCAGGGCAGCGGGATGCGGCAGCCGTCGCGCAGCCCCTCCTGCCCGGCGGAGCGGAGGAACGCCGGGTCCTGGCGCACGGCGTCCGGGAGGTCCACCACCTCCGGCAGGCCGAGTTCCTCGCCCTGGTACACGTACGCCGACCCGGGCAGGGCCAGCATCAGCAGCGCGGCGGCCCGCGCCCGGGCCAGGCTTCCGTAGCGGGTGCGGTGCCGTACGACGTCGTGGTTGGAGAGCACCCACGTCGTCGGCGCCCCCACGGAGGCGGTGGCGGCCAAGGACTCGTCGATGACGGTCCGCATCGCCACCGCGTCCCACGGGCAGTTCAGGAAGCGGAAGTTGAACGCCTGGTGCAGTTCGTCGGGCCGTACGTACAGGGCCAGCCGCTCCGAGGTCGGCGCCCACGCCTCCGCGACCCCGATCCGCGCGCCCTCGTAGGAGTCGAGCAGCCGCCGCCAGGAGCGGTGGATCTCGTGCACCCCGTCCTGGTCGAAGAACGGCAGCGGCTGGGTGCCGATCAGCGTCGCCTGCGCGCCGTGCCCGATGTCGGGCAGGCCGGCGGCCTTGACCATGCCGTGTGCCACGTCGACCCGGAAGCCGTCCACGCCGAGGTCGAGCCAGAACCGCAGGACCGAGGCGAACTCCTCGGCGACCTCGGGGTGGTCCCAGTTGAGGTCGGGCTGCTCGGGGGCGAACAGGTGCAGGTACCACTGCCCGTCCGCGACCCGGGTCCAGGCCGGGCCGCCGAAGACGGACTCCCAGTCGTTGGGCGGCAGCGCCCCGCCGGCCCCGCGCCCGGGCCGGAAGTGGTAGCGGGCTCGCGCGGCGGGATCGGCGAGGGCCTCGCGGAACCAGGGGTGCCGGTCCGAGGTGTGGTTCGGCACCACGTCCACGATGACCCGCAGCCCGAGGTCGTGCGCGGCCCGTACGAGGTCGTCGGCGTCGGAGAGGTCGCCGAACAGGGGGTCGACGGCACGGTAGTCGGCGACGTCGTAGCCGCCGTCCGCCTGGGGGGAGACGTAGAAGGGCGTCAGCCAGACGGCGTCGACCCCGAGCCAGGCCAGGTGTGGCAGCCGCTCGCGCACTCCGCGCAGGTCGCCCACGCCGTCGCCGTCGCTGTCGGCGAAGGACCGTACGTACACCTGATAGATGACGGCATCGCGCCACCAGCCGCCGTTCGCGGTCCCTTCGCTGGAAGCGCTTGCAAGCCGGGACGCGGTCAGCTCATGGGTCATATCGGGGTCAACGCGAGCACACGGCCCCTGGTTGCGGGCCTGCGGACTCGAAGGTGGGTCGAACTAACAGCAAGCCGCGGCAACCGTACGGACACACGGATGTAACGATCACCAGCACTTGCAGAAAATTGCCGCAAGGTCTTTCGGTCGGCTTTCAGTCTTGTTACGTTCCTGGCAACTCGGGACCGCGAGGCGCGGCCGGGATCATCGAAGGAGTTCATATGCGGCGTGGCATAGCGGCCACCGCGCTGGTCGCGACCCTGGCACTCGCGGCGACGGCGTGCGGCGGTGACACGAAGGACAGCGGCGGCGACAGCCAGTCCGGCGGCGAACTCTCCGGGACCGTCACGTGGTGGGACACCTCCAACGACGCGGAGAAGGCCAGCTTCCAGAAGATCGCCGAGGCGTTCACCGCGAAGCACCCGAAGGTGACCGTCAAGTACGTCAACGTGCCCTACGGTGACGCCCAGAACAAGGTCAAGAACGCCTTCAGCAGCGGCTCCGAGGCCCCCGACGTGATCCGCGCCGACGTCGGCTGGGTCGCCGACTTCGCCTCGCTCGGCTACCTCGACGAGGTCCCCGCCGACACGGTGAAGAAGGTCGACGCCGAGTTCCTGCCGCAGGCCGCCGCCAGCGGCAAGTACGAGGGCAAGACGTACGCCGTCCCCCAGGTCATCGACACCCTCGGCCTCTTCTACAACAAGAAGATGCTCGCCGACGCAGGCGTCCAGCCCCCCAAGACGCTGGAGGAGGTCAAGACCGCCGCCGCCGCCATCAAGGCGAAGACCGGCAAGGCCGGCCTGTACCTGCGCGGCGACGACTCCTACTGGTTCCTCCCGCTGATCTACGGCGAGGGCGGCGACCTGGTCGACGCGAAGACCAAGACGGTCACCGTCGACAACCCGGCGGGCGTCAAGGCCTTCAAGACGGCCCGTGACCTGGTCACCTCCGGCGCGGCGATCACCAACGCCACCGACGGCTGGACCAACATGCAGACCGCCTTCAAGTCGGGCGAAGCCGCCATGATGATCAACGGTCCGTGGGCCGTCGCCGACACCTACGCGGGCGACCAGTTCAAGGACAAGGCCAACCTCGGCGTCGCGCCCGTCCCGGCCGGCTCCGTCAAGGCCGGCTCCCCGCAGGGCGGCCACGACCTCGCCGTCTACGCCGGCTCCAAGAACCGCGCCGCCTCGCACGCCTTCGTCGAGTACATGACCTCGCAGGAGGTGCAGGTCCAGTCCGCCAAGGAGCTGAGCCTGCTGCCGACCCGCACGGCCGCGTACGAGCAGCCGGACGTGAAGTCCAGCGAGATGGTCCAGTTCTTCAAGCCCGCCGTGGACAAGGCCGTCGAGCGCGCCTGGATCCCGGAGAACGGCTCGCTCTTCGAGCCCCTCAAGGTCGAGTACACCAAGGCCATCACCGGCGCGGCGACCCCCGAGGACGCGGCGAAGGCGGCCGGCGTCGAGTTCCGCAAGATCCTCAAGGGCTGGAATTGACGTACCCCCCGGCCGCCTGGCGGCCGGGGATTCCCGCTGCGGCCGAATGACCGCCGTGGTGGCTTCCTGTTTCAGCACGCTGTCCACGCGGCCGTCCCTGGTGAGGGAGAAGGCGCTTCGAGTGAGACGGATCGACTGTCGGGAGTCCTTCTTCGACTTGTACCGGGGAGGAGCGGTCCTTCGGCCCTTCGATCTCCCGCGCATCGAGTCGAAGAAGTGATTGAACGCACTGTCGAGATCCCGCAGAGACTGTTGAAGCACCACCGCCGACACATCGGCGAGCCAGAATCGTTCCGGGGTGCGTTTGGCCTGGGTGATGTGCTGTTTGGACAGATCCGTCGACTTCACGTACGGAAGTCCCGCCTCGAACGCCACTGTGCGGGCACGCAAGCACTCGTTCCACACCACTCTGGCGCACCCGAAGGCTTGTGCCGGCGCGAGGCGTTGCGGGGCATTCGGGTACACCCGGAAGTTGTAGCGGAGCTTCACGAGCACGACTCTATGTCCGAGGTTCGCCATATCGTTCGCCATTGCCAGAATGGACTGAAATTGCCTCATCTCAGTCGAATTGCGACAAGACAGGGGCGCAATGTGTTCACAACGGAACTGACGCAAAGGCAGGCCCACTGATATGGCTGTTCACACCAGCCAGTCGGTGGCGAAGGCCGCGGACGGCGGGGGCGCGGACGCCCTCCCCGTCCGCGGCCGGAGCCGCAGGACTGACAACCGAGGGGGAGCGAGGCGCGCCCTCGCCACCCATTGGTACGCCTGGGCCATGGTCGCCCCGGTGGTGCTCGTGCTCGGCGTGATCGTCGGCTGGCCGCTCGTCCGGGGCGTCTACCTCTCGCTGACGGACGCCAACGAACGCAACGTCGCCCGCACCATCGGCGCCAACCACATCGAGGCGACGTACTCATTCGTCGGTCTCGACAACTACGCGGACGTCCTCGCCGACCCGGTGTTCCTGCAACGGCTGGTGTGGACCGTCAGTTGGACCGTCCTGTGCGTGTCGATCACCTTCGCGCTCGGACTGGCCCTCGCCACGATGCTCAACCGCCAGTTCCGCGGTCGGGCCGCCTACCGCATGGCGCTGATCCTGCCCTGGGCCGTCCCCGGCTTCGTCTCCGTCTTCGCCTGGCGGTTCCTCTTCAACCGCGACAGCGGCATCCTCAACAAGCTCCTCGACGGCGGCGGGATCTCCGCGATCCCGTGGCTTGACGACCCGACCTGGGCCAAGGTCTCGGTCATCGCCGTCAACGTCTGGCTCGGCGTCCCCTTCATGATGGTCGCCCTGCTCGGCGGACTGCAGTCCATCCCCGGCGAGCTGTACGAGGCCGCCGAGATGGACGGGGCCACCCCCTGGCAGCGGTTCCGACACATCACGCTGCCCGGGCTGCGCGCGGTGAGCATGACCGTGATCCTGCTCTCCACCATCTGGACCTTCAACATGTTCCCGGTGATCTTCCTGCTGACGCGGGGCGGTCCCGGCGACTCCACCGAGATCCTCGTGACCCAGGCGTTCCGCGAGGCGTTCGTCGCCAGTCCGCGCGACTTCGCCGGCTCCGCCACCTGGGGCGTGCTGATCCTCGCCCTGCTCATGATCTTCGCGCTGGTCTACCGGCGCTCGCTGCGCAAGCAGGGAGAGGTGTGGTGACGACCGTGACGACCCCGCTCACGACGTCGGACAAGGCCCCGGGCGAAGCGCCCCGCACTTCGGGCAAGGCCCCGCGGACGACTTCCGGCAAGACCCCGCTCGGCCGCGGACAGCGCTCCCCGCTCGCCTCCGCCGGCCTGCACATCACCCTGATCGTCGCCTCCGTGATCGCCGTCTTCCCGGTGCTGTGGGTCCTGCTGACCTCCCTCAAGCCCGCGAAGTTCGCCATCTCCACGGACTTCGTTAAGCAACCCACCTTCGAGAACTACCGCTACCTGGTGGAGTCGACCTCCTTCTTCACCTGGTTCGGCAACTCCGTCCTCGTCGCCGGCATCACCACGGTCCTCGGCGTGTTCATCGCCGCCACCACCGGATACGCGGTCAGCCGGTTCAAGTTCCCCGGCATGAAGCCGCTGATGTGGACCCTGCTCATCACGCAGATGTTCCCGATGGCCATCCTCATCGTCCCGCTCTACAACCTCATGGGACAGCTCGGGCTGCTCAACCAGCCCATCGGCCTGGTCATCACCTACCTGACCATCGCCGTCCCGTTCTGCGCCTGGATGATGAAGGGGTTCTTCGACACCATCCCGATCGAGATCGACGAGTCCGGCCGCGTCGACGGACTCAACCCCTTCGGCACCTTCTGGCGCCTCATCCTGCCCCTCGCCAAGCCCGGTCTCGCGGTCACCGGCTTCTACGCCTTCATCACCGCCTGGGGCGAAGTCGCGTACGCCTCCGCCTTCATGGTCGGCGACGAGCACCTCACCCTCGCCGGGGGCCTGCAGACCTTCGTCACCCAGTACACCTCCAACTGGGGTGCGATGAGCGCGGCTTCCGTCCTCATCGCCATCCCCGCGGCGTTCTTCTTCCTCTTCGCCCAGCGTCACCTCGTCGCCGGTATGACAGCGGGCGCGACCAAGGGCTGACCACCCTGCGCGCTTCCCGTTCCGGCCCGACCTCTCCAAGGACACCATGACCCAGCACCTCGCCGACGCACTCCCCACCACCAGCGCCACGCGGCCCGGCTGGTGGAGAGAAGCGGTGATCTACCAGGTCTATCCGCGCAGCTTCGCCGACTCCAACGGGGACGGCATGGGGGACCTCGAAGGCATCCGCAGCCGACTGCCCTACCTCAAGGAACTGGGGGTCGACGCCGTCTGGCTCAGCCCCTTCTACGCCTCCCCGCAAGCCGACGCCGGCTACGACGTCGCCGACTACCGGGCGATCGACCCCATGTTCGGCACCCTGCACGACGCCGACGCCGTGATCCGCGAAGCCCACGCCCTGGGCCTGCGCATCATCGTCGACCTCGTCCCCAACCACTGCTCCGACCAGCACGAATGGTTCAAGCAGGCACTGCGCGAGGGGCCGGACAGCCCGCTGCGCGAACGCTTCCACTTCCGCGCGGGCAGGGGCGAGGACGGCTCCCTGCCCCCGAACGACTGGGAGTCGATCTTCGGCGGGCCGGCCTGGACCCGGGTGCCGGACGGGCAGTGGTACCTGCACCTGTTCGCCCCCGAACAGCCCGACTTCAACTGGGAACACCCCGCCGTACAGGACGAGTTCCGCTCCATCCTGCGCTTCTGGCTCGACCTCGGCACCGACGGCTTCCGCATCGACGTCGCGCACGGCCTCGTCAAGGCCCCCGGCCTGCCCGACCTCGGCCGCGACGAACAGCTCAAACTGCTCGGCAACCAGGTGCTGCCGTTCTTCGACCAGGACGGCGTCCACGAGATCTACCGCTCCTGGCGCAAGGTCCTCGACGAGTACGCCGGCGACCGCATCGGCGTCGCCGAGGCATGGACCCCGAGCGCCGACCGCACCGCGCTCTACCTGCGTCCCGACGAGCTGCACCAGGCGTTCAACTTCCACTACCTGAACACCGGTTGGGACGCGGACGCGCTGCGCGCCGCCATCGACGAATCGCTCGACGCGATGCGGCCGGTGGGGGCGCCGACGACGTGGGTGCTCTCCAACCACGACGTCGTACGGCACCGCACCCGCTACGGAAGCCTGGCCCGGGCGCGGGCCGCCGCGCTGCTGATGCTGGCCCTGCCCGGGTCGGCGTATGTGTACCAGGGCGAGGAACTCGGCCTGCCGGAGGTGGTGGACCTCCCGGACGCCGTGCGCCAGGACCCGTCCTTCTTCAAGGAGAACGGCCAGGACGGGCTCCGCGACGGTTGCCGCGTACCGATCCCGTGGTCCGGGACCGAGGCCCCGTACGGCTTCGGGGACGGCGGTAGCTGGCTGCCGCAGCCGGCCGAGTGGGCGGGGCTGAGCGTCGAGGCGCAGACCGGGGACCCCTCGTCCACGCTGGAGCTGTACCGGGCCGCGCTGCGCATCCGCCGCGAACGGGCCGAGCTCGGCGCGGGCGACGCCGTGGAGTGGCTCGACGCGCCGGCCGGCGTCCTGGCCTTCCGACGGGGCGACTTCGTCTGCACGGTCAACACGACGGGCGAGGCCGTACGGATGCCGGCGCCGGGCCGGGGCCGGGTGCTGCTGGCCAGCGCGGAACCGGTCGAGCCGGGCGTCCTCGCCGCCGACAGCGCGGTGTGGTGGCTGGGGTGACTTCCCCGCTGCGGTTGACGGACATCGCCGCGCAGGCGCAGGTCAGCGAGGCGACCGTCAGCCGTGTGGTCAACGGCAAGGCGGGCGTGGCGGCCGGCACCCGACACAAGGTGCTGGCCGCCATGGACCTGCTGGGCTACGAGCGGCCGGTACGGCTCAAGCGGCGCAGCAACGGCCTGGTGGGGCTGCTGATCCCGGAGCTCACCAACCCCATCTTCCCCGCGTTCGCGCAGGTCATCGAGCAGGCGCTGGCGGGGCACGGGTACACGCCCGTGCTGTGCACGCAGACGCCGGGCGGGGCCACCGAGGACGAGCTGGTGGAGCAGTTGGAGGAGCGGGGGGTCACGGGGATCGTCTTCCTGTCCGGACTGCACGCGGACACGTCCGCCGATCCGGCGCGCTACCAGCGGCTCGCGGCGCGGGGAGTGCCGTTCGTGCTGATCAACGGGTTCAACGAGGCCGTGAACGCCCCCTTCATCTCCCCGGACGACCGGGCGGCGGCGGACATGGCCGTACGCCACCTGGAGGACCTGGGACACCGGCGGATCGGGCTGGCCATCGGGCCGACGCGGTACGTGCCGTCGGCGCGCAAGGAGCAGGGGTTCGTGGCGGCGGTGCCGGGGGCGGAGGCCGAGGGGCTGATCCAGCGCACCCTGTTCACGGTCGAGGGCGGCCACGCCGCGGGCGGCGCCCTGCTGGACCGGGGGTGCACCGGGATCGTGTGCGGGAGCGACCCCATGGCGCTCGGGGTGATCCGGGCGGTGCGCGAGCGGGGGATGCGGGTGCCGCAGGACGTGTCGGTGGTCGGCTTCGACGACTCGCCGCTGATCGCCTTCACGGACCCGCCGCTGACGACGGTCCGCCAACCGGTCCGCGCGATGGCGACGGCGGCGGTCGGAGCCCTCCTGGAGGCGGTGGCCGGCACCCCGGTCCAGCGGACGGAGTACGTGTTCCGGCCGGAGCTGGTGGTGCGGGGCTCGACGGGACAGGGGCCGGGGGAGTAGGGGGAGGGGCGCGGGCAGCGGAGTGTGAGGTGCCGGCGCGGGCCGCTTTCACCCCCGAGCGGCACCGCAACTCGGCGGTGGCTGCCCACCCGTTCCGCCGGCCTGTCGCAGCCGGGCCGAGCCCGTCTCGGCCGGCTGGGGGCGGGGTTCCGGTGGGGCGGTGTCGGGAGCTGCCGGGGGCCGCTCCCGGTCCGGCGGCGAGGCCGTCGGACCGGGAGCGCCGTCCGCGGGTCAGGCCGGGGTGCCGAGGAGGGCCGAGGCCCTTTGGAGGGGGCTGAGCGCGGGGGCCGCCGGGCGGAGGGGGGTGGCCGTGCGGCAGGTGAAGCCGAGTGCCGTCATGGCCCGGGTGACCTCCGCCGAGCTGAAGTCGCGGCGGTCCTGGCGGGTGACGACCTCGCCGACCTGCTTCACGGGGTACTGGCGTCGGCCGATGATGACCGAGTCACCGGCGACCGGTTCGGGCTTGACGCCCTTCATCGCCTCCAGCACACCGCTCTTGGTGAGCTCGAAGGGGAAACGGGCGATGACGCAGCGCATGGGACCTCACAGGGGAGTGGGAGGGGACGGTCGGGACGGCTGTGAGTGGTACTACGCAGCCGCGCCGAACGACCGGCGACGGCCGCCGCCGCGGCGGGCCGCGCCACCGCGGGAGGTGCGGGGGGCGGGGGGCGCGGTGATGGTGACGGGGATGCCGGAGGGGGCCTGGGCGCCGGTGATGCGGTTGAGTTCGGCCTCGCCCGAGCGGACCTGGGTGGTGCGCGGGGTGATGCCGGCGGCGGCCATCAGGCGCACCATGTCGCGGCGTTGGTTGGGTGTGACCAGGGTGACGACGCTGCCGGACTCTCCGGCGCGGGCGGTGCGGCCGCCGCGGTGGAGGTAGTCCTTGGGGTCGGTCGGCGGGTCGACGTTGACGACGAGGTCGAGGTTGTCGACGTGGATGCCGCGTGCCGCGACGTTCGTGGCGACGAGGACGGTGACGTGCCCGGTCTTGAACTGCGCGAGGGTGCGGGTGCGTTGCGGCTGGGACTTGCCGCCGTGCAGCGCCGCCGCGCGCACGCCGCTGTTCAGGAGGTCCTGGGTGAGGCGGTCCACCGCGTGCTTGGTGTCCAGGAACATGATCACGCGTCCGTCGCGGGCGGCGATCTCGGTCGTGGTGGCCTGCTTGTCGGTGCCGTGGACGTGGAGCACGTGGTGTTCCATCGTCGTGACCGCGCCGGCCGAGGGGTCCACGGAGTGCACGACGGGGTCGGTCAGGTAGCGGCGGACCAGGAGGTCGACGTTGCGGTCCAGGGTCGCGGAGAACAGCATCCGCTGTCCCTCCGGGCGCACTTGGTCCAGGAGGGCGGTGACCTGGGGCATGAAGCCCATGTCGGCCATCTGGTCGGCCTCGTCGAGGACGGTGATGGCCACCTGGTTCAGCCGGCAGTCGCCGCGGTCGATGAGGTCCTTCAGGCGTCCGGGGGTGGCGACGACGACTTCGGCGCCGCCGCGCAGCGCGCTCGCCTGCCTGCCGATGGACATGCCGCCGACGACGGTGGCCAGCCGCAGCTTCAGCGAGCGGGCGTAGGGCGTGAGCGCGTCGGTGACCTGCTGCGCCAGTTCGCGGGTGGGTACCAGGACCAGCGCGAGCGGCTGACGGGGCTCGGCGCGCTGTCCCGCCGTGCGGGCCAGCATGGCCAGCCCGAAGGCCAGCGTCTTGCCCGAGCCCGTGCGGCCACGGCCCAACACGTCTCGTCCTGCGAGGGTGTTGGGGAGCGTCGCGCCCTGGATCGGGAACGGTACGCAGACCCCCTCGGCGCCGAGGGCGGCCAGCAGCTGCTCCGGCATGTCGAGGTCGGCGAAGGCTTCGACGGCCGGCAGCGCCGGGGTGTGCGTCACGGGCAGGGCGAATTCGCCCTGGAGCGCGGCCGGACGGCGGCCGTAGCCACCCGAGCCACCCGGACGACCCCCGCCACCCGAACGTGCCGGAGCCGGGGACCCGAAACGGCTGCCGCGCCCGGCGAAGCCGCCGGCGGCACGGGTACGGGGAGAGCGGTCGTTCGTGCGTGTGCGGTTCATGCTGAACCTTCCTCGATACGGGACGGCACGCGTCGAGGAAATTCAGCGGCGGAATATTCGCGCGAATTCACAGGAACGAGCCGGTGGAATGCGAACGGCGGTGGCGGCGTTGAATGCCGACCGAAATGCCGTGGTGTGTGCGCCGCCATGGACGGCGGGAGTGCTACCGCCATTCGGGCGGGAAATCCGGGGGGAGCGATGCGCCCGGTGCGTGCTCGCGCGGGCCGTGGGAGGCGGGCGGAGACGGGGGGGTAACGCAACGAGCTGGGGCCCGCACCCCAAGGTGCGGGCCCCAGCTGCGTGGTGATGCGTCAGCGTCAGGCGGTGACGATGTTCTCGGCCGTCGGGCCCTTCTGGCCCTGGGCGATGTCGAAGCTCACCTTCTGGCCTTCCTGGAGCTCGCGGAAGCCCTGGGAGGCGATGTTCGAGTAGTGGGCGAACACGTCAGGACCGCCGCCCTCCTGCTCGATGAAACCGAAACCCTTTTCGGCGTTGAACCACTTCACGGTGCCATTAGCCATGTTGAATCTCCTTCGGGGCACAGCCCAGAGTCCGCACTGTGCGGATCTCAAGTCGCCGCGATGATCGCCCGCCCGGAAATTTCCGGCACACAGAAGCCTTCCGCCGGATTTTCGTCCGGCGGGTGGTACTGAAAGTTTGGGAACCACAACTGCAACTGAAATCACAGTAGCACGGTGTCGCCGAGCGTGCGTCGGAAAAAGGCTCGGGTTCCCCCGGAGGGGGGAAATGCTCATCGGGTCCGCTTCGCAATTCTGTGCTTGCCGCGACAGGTATGTTGGAAATGCGGGCCCGGATTTTCTCTCGAAATTCCGGGCCGTTGGCGGCCGGGCGCGGGCCCCGCCCCGTCCTCGGCCCGTCGGCGGGCCGGACGGGGCGCCGATGGGGCGCGGAGGGGGCGGGGGCGCGCTCTCCGGGGCGACACGCGCAGGAAACATTTCTGCAATGTCTTGCGCAAGGTCTTGCAGGTGGTCCGTCCGGCACCTACGGTCGCTGCAATCCCCGCCTGTTCAACGCCCGTCCCCCGCCTGTTCTGCGCCTCTCCGCCAGGAGGAACCCCCACATGCCCGCGATTTCGCGCATCCCCGGAGCCCTGCTCGCCGGCGCCGTTCTGGCCGCCGCCTGCGTCACCGCACAGGCGACTCCCGCCGTGGCCGCCGCGCCCGGAGGCAAAGACGTCACCGCCGTCCTGTTCGAGTGGCGGTTCGACTCCGTCGCCAAAGCCTGCGCGGAGAGCCTGGGCCCCGCCGGGTACGGGTACGTCCAGGTGTCGCCGCCGCAGGAGCACATCCAGGGGGCGCAGTGGTGGACCTCGTACCAACCCGTCAGCTACAAGATCGCCGGGCGGCTCGGTGACCGGGCCTCCTTCAAGGCCATGGTGGACGCCTGCCACGCCGCCGGGGTGAAGGTCGTCGCGGACTCCGTCGTCAACCACATGGCCTCCGGTGACGGGACCGGGACGGGCGGCACTTCGTACACGAAGTACAACTACCCCGGCCTGTACTCCGGCTCCGACATGGACGACTGCCGGGCCACCGTCTCCGACTACCGGAACCGGGCCGACGTGCAGAACTGCGAGCTCGTGCAGTTGGCGGACCTGGACACGGGCGAGGAGTACGTGCGCGGCCGGATCGCCGGCTACCTCAACGACCTCCTCTCCCTCGGGGTCGACGGGTTCCGGATCGACGCCGCCAAGCACATGCCCGCCGCCGACTTGGCCGACATCAAGTCCCGGCTGACGAACCCGAACGCCTACTGGAAGCAGGAGACGATCTACGGCGCCGGCGAGGCGGTCTCGCCCACCGAGTACCTCGGCAACGGCGACGTCCAGGAGTTCCGCTACGGCCGCGACCTCAAGCGCGTCTTCCAGAGCGAGAACCTCGCGTACCTCAAGAACTTCGGCGAGGCATGGGGCTACCTCCCCTCGGGGCAGGCGGCCGTCTTCGTCGACAACCACGACACCGAGCGCGGCGGCGACACCCTCACCTACAAGAACGGCTCCGACTACACCCTCGCCAACGTGTTCATGCTGGCCTGGCCCTACGGGTCCCCCGACGTCCACTCCGGCTACGAGTGGACCGACAAGGACGCCGGTCCGCCGAACGGGGGCGCCGTCAACGCCTGTCACACCGACGGCTGGACGTGCCAGCACGCGAGGCGGGAGATCTCCTCCATGGTCGCCTTCCGCAACGCGGCGCGCGGCCAGGCCGTCACCGACTGGTGGGACAACGGGGGTGACCAGATCGCCTTCGGGCGCGGCGCGAAGGCGTACGTCGCCATCAACCACGAGGCCTCGTCCCTCACCCGGACCTTCCAGACCTCCCTCCCGGCCGGCGCCTACTGCGACGTGCAGAGCGGGCGGACGGTCACCGTCGAGTCGTCGGGCCGGTTCACCGCCACCCTCGCGGCCGGTACCGCCCTGGCCCTGCACGTCGGTGCCCGCACCTGCCCGGGGGCCTCGACCCCGGGCGACCCGGTCCCCCCGGCCGGAGCGGCCGGTGCCTCGTTCGCCGTCACCGCCACCACCGTGCCCGGCCAGGACATCTACGTCACCGGCGACCAGGCGGCCCTCGGCGATTGGAACACCGGCAGCGCCCTCAAGCTCGATCCGGCGGCCTACCCCGTCTGGAAGCTCGACGTCACGCTCCCGGCCGGGACCGCCTTCGCGTACAAGTACGTCCGAAAGGACGCGGCCGGGAACGTCACCTGGGAGAGCGGTGCCAACCGCACCGCCACCGTGCCCGCCGACGGCAAGATCACACTGACCGACGCCTGGCACGGCTGACCTTCCGCCGTCCCCTCCAAGGAGATCCGCAGTGATACGCCCCGTCGTCGCAGGAGTGCTCGCGGCCGCCCTGGCCGTGACGTTCCTCCCCGCCCTTCCGGCGGTGGCCGCCGCCAAGGCGCCACCGCCACCGCCCTCGGACGCGAAACTCGCGGCCGAGCCCGCCCGCCACGACCTGACCCGGGAGCAGTTCTACTTCGTCCTGCCCGACCGGTTCGCGAACGGCGACCCGCGCAACGACCGGGGCGGGCTGACCGGAAGCCGGCTGGAGACCGGCCTGGACCCGACGGACAAGGGCTTCTACCAGGGCGGTGACCTCAAGGGGCTGACGGACCGGCTCGACTACATCAAGGGGCTCGGCACCACCGCCATCTGGATGGCGCCGATCTTCAAGAACCAGCCGGTGCAGGGGACGGGGAACGACGCTTCGGCCGGCTACCACGGCTACTGGATCACCGACTTCACCCAGGTCGACCCGCACTTCGGGACCAACGCGGACCTTTCGCGGCTGATCGACACGGCGCACAAGAAGGGGATGAAGGTCTTCTTCGACGTCATCACCAACCACACGGCCGACGTCGTGGACTACCGGGAGGGATCGCACGACTACCTGTCGAAGGGCGCCTTCCCCTACCTGACCAAGGACGGGGTGCCCTTCGACGATCAGGACTACGCCGACGGGAAGAGGAAGTTCCCCGCGACCGGCCCCGCCTCCTTCCCCCGCACGCCCTTCGTCCCCGAGGCGAAGAAGAACCTCAAGTCCCCGGCCTGGCTCAACGATCCGGCGATGTACCACAACCGCGGCGACTCGACCTTCGCGGGCGAATCCGCCGAACAGGGGGACTTCTCCGGCCTGGACGACCTGTGGACCGAGCGTCCGGAGGTCGTCACCGGGATGGAGAAGATCTACGAGAAGTGGGTCGCGGACTTCGCCGTCGACGGGTTCCGCATCGACACCGTCAAACACGTCGACACCCCGTTCTGGACCCAGTGGGCGACCGCGCTCGACGCGTACGCGGCCCGGCACGGCCGGAAGAACTTCTTCATGTTCGGCGAGGTGTACTCCGCCGACACCGCCGTCACCGCCCCCTACGTGACCCGCGGCCGGCTCGACGCCACCCTCGACTTCCCGTTCCAGGACGCGATCCGCGCCTACGCCTCGCAGGGCGCGGCGGCGGGACGGCTGGCCTCCGTCTTCGCGGACGACTACCGGTACACCACCGACAAGGCCAACGCCTACGAGCAGGTGACCTTCCTCGGCAACCACGACATGGGCCGCTTCGGTTCCTTCCTGAGACAGGACCGGCCGGGGGCCGGGGAACAAGAACTGCTGGACCGCTACCGGCTCGCCAACGAGCTGATGTTCCTCTCCCGGGGCAACCCGGTGGTCTACTCCGGCGACGAGCAGGGCTTCACCGGCTCCGGCGGTGACAAGGACGCCCGCCAGCCGCTGTTCGCCACCCGCATCGCCGACTACCTGGACGACGACCAGCTCGGCACCGCCCGCACCCACGCGAGCGATGCTTACGATCCGGAGCACCCCCTCTACAAGCAGATCAGTGCTCTCGCGAAGCTGACCAAGGACCACCCCGCCCTGCGCGACGGTGTCCAGAGCGAACGTTTCTCCGACGGCTCCGTCTACGCCTTCGCCCGTACGGACCCCCGCAGCCGCACCGAGTACCTGGTGGCCGCCAACAACGGCGACCAACCCCGTACCGTCACGCTCGACGCGCCCGCCGGTGCCGCGTACCGCACCTTGTACGGCGGCTCCGCCACCCCGCGCGCCGACTCCGCCGGGAAGCTCACGGTCACCGTCCCCGCCCTCGGCTCCGTGGTCCTCCAGGCCACCGCCCCGCTCGCCGCCCCCGCGACCCCGCCCGCCCTCACCCTCAACGCCCCCGCCCCCGGCGCCACCGGCACCGCCGAAATCAGCGCCGACGTCACCGGCGGCGGCCTGAACCGGGTCGTCTTCGCCGCCCAGAGCGGCACCGACCCGTGGCAGGTCCTCGGCTCCGCCGACCACGCCCCGTACAAGGTCACCCACAACGTCACCGCCCCGCCCGGCACCCCCCTGCGTTACAAGGCCGTCGTCATCGACGCCGCCGGGCACACCGCGAGCGCCCTCGCCGCCTCCACCGCCGGCCAGGCCCCGCCCGTCGGGGTCCCGACCGCCACACAGCGCGAGTACGCCGTCGTCCACTACCACCGGCCCGACGGCGACTACACCGACTGGCGGCTGTACGCGTGGGGTGACCTCGCGGACGGCGAGGCGACTCCCTGGCCCGCCGGGCACGACTTCACCGGCCGTGACGCGTACGGCGCCTTCGCCTACGTCCGGCTCAAGCCCGGCGCGTCCTCACTCGGCTACCTCGTCATCGACAAGGACGGCAACAAGGACGTCAGCGCCGACCGCACCCTCGACGTGACCAAGTCCGGCGAGGTCTGGCTTGAGCAGGGCCGAGACGCCGCCCGCACCGACCGCCCCGCCTACCCGCCCCAGGACACCACCAAGGCCGTCCTCCACTACCAGCGGCCCGACGGCGCCTACGACGGCTGGGGCCTGCACGTGTGGACCGGCGCCGCCACCCCCACCGACTGGGGCAAGCCGCTCCTGCCCGTCCGCACCGACTCCTTCGGGGCCGTCTACGAGGTCCCCCTCGCCGCCGGCGCCACCAGCCTGGGCTACATCCTGCACAAGGGTGACGAGAAGGACCTCCCCACCGACCAGTCCCTCGACCTGAAGGCCACCGGCCACGAGGTGTGGATGCTGGGCGGCCGCGAGAAGTACCTCCTGCCACAGCCCGCCGGCTCGGCCGCCGCCCTGGACCTCAGCAAGGCCGAGGCCGTCTGGATCGACCGCGCCACCGTCGCCTGGAACGCCCCCGAGGCGGCCGCCTCCGTCCAGCTCCTCGCCTCGGGCGAAGGCGCCGTCACCACCGACCACGGCGTCCTCCACGAGGGCGGCGCCCAGTGGCTGCGACTGGGCCGCTCCCGACTCACCGCCGCCCAGAAGCAGAAGTTCCCGCACCTGGCCACGTACGCCGCCTACACCGTCGACCCCCGCGACCGCGACCGGGTCCGCGGCGCCCTGCGCGGGCAGCTCGTCGCAAGCGCCCGCGCCGCGAACGGCGCCGTCCTGGCCGCGACCGGCGTACAGCTCGCCGGAGTCCTGGACGACCTGTACACCACCACCACCGCCCTCGGCCCCGTCTTCAAGGACGGCCGCCCCACCCTGTCCGTGTGGGCGCCCACCGCCCGACAGGTCTCCCTCGAACTCGACGGCCGGACCGTCGCCATGCGCCGCGACGACACCACCGGCGTCTGGTCGGTGCGCGGCGAGCGGAGCTGGACCGGCAAGCGCTACCGGTACGCCGTCACCGTCTGGGCCCCGACCGTCCGCCAAGTGGTCCGCAACCTGGTCACCGACCCGTACTCCACCGCCCTGACCACCGACTCCGCCTACAGCCTGGCCGTGGACCTCGCCGACGCCAAGCTGGCGCCGCCCGGCTGGCGCGAGCTGCGCAAGCCCGCGCCCGTGCCCTTCACCTCCGCGCAGATCCAGGAACTGCACATCCGGGACTTCTCCGTCGCGGACCGCACCTCCGCCCACCCCGGCCAGTACCTCGCCTTCACCGACACCGCCTCGGCCGGTGTGCGGCACCTGCGCGAGCTGGCCGCCTCGGGCACCTCGTACGTGCACCTCCTGCCGGCCTTCGACATCGCCACCATCCCCGAGAAGCCGTCCGACCGCACCGAACCGGCCTGCGACCTCAAGGTCTACGCCCCCGACTCGGAACAGCAGCAGGCGTGCGTGGCGGCGGCGGCCGCGAAGGACGCCTACAACTGGGGCTACGACCCGCTGCACTACACCGTGCCCGAGGGCTCGTACGCCAGTGACCCCGAAGGCACCGCCCGCACCGTGGAGTTCCGCCGCATGGTGCAGTCCCTGAACGGCGCCGGGCTGCGCACCGTCATGGACGTGGTCTACAACCACACGGCGGCGGCGGGCCAGTCGGACCGCTCCGTGCTGGACCGCATCGTGCCCGGCTACTACCAGCGGCTCCTCGCCGACGGCAGCGTCGCCACCTCCAGCTGCTGCGCCGACACGGCCCCCGAGAACGCCATGATGGGCCGGCTCGTCGTGGACTCCGTCGTCACCTGGGCCAAGCAGTACAAGGTCGACGGCTTCCGCTTCGACCTGATGGGCCACCACCCCAAGGCCAACATCCTCGCCGTGCGCGCCGCCCTCGACGCGCTGACCGTGGAGAAGGACGGCGTGGACGGGAAACGGATCATCCTCTACGGGGAGGGCTGGAACTTCGGCGAGGTCGCCGACGACGCCCGCTTCGTCCAGGCCACGCAGAAGAACATGGCCGGCACCGGCATCGCCACCTTCTCCGACCGCTCCCGCGACGCGATCCGCGGCGGCGGCCCCTTCGACGAGGACCCGCGCGCCCAGGGCTTCGCCTCCGGCCTGTTCACCGACCCCAACACGGCTCCCGCGAACGGAAGCCCCGAGCAGCAGCGGGCCCGGCTGCTGCACGACCAGGACCTGATCAAGGTCGGGCTGACCGGCAACCTCGCCTCGTACGCCTTCACCGACACCACCGGCCGCCGGATCAAGGGCTCCGAACTCGACTACAACGGCGCCCCCGCCGGGTACGCGGCAGCCCCCGGTGACGCCGTGGCCTATGCGGACGCCCACGACAACGAAACCCTGGCCGACGCCCTGACGTACAAGCTGCCCGCCGGGACGGCCGCCGCCGACCGGGCCCGGATGCAGGTCCTGGCCCTGGCCGTCACCACCCTCTCGCAGGGCCCGTCGCTGTCCCAGGCCGGGACCGACCTGCTCCGCTCGAAGTCCCTGGACCGCAACTCCTTCGACAGTGGCGACTGGTTCAACGCGATCCACTGGGACTGCCACGACGGCAACGGCTTCGGCCGGGGCCTGCCGCCCGCCGCGGACAACCGCGCCAAGTGGCCCTACGCGAAGCCCCTGCTGACCACCGCGGCCCCCGGCTGCGCGGAGATCGACGGCGCCTCGGCCGGCTACCGCGACCTGCTGCGCATCCGGACCACGGAAGCCGCCTTCGCCCTCACCACGGCCGAAGCGGTCCAGTCGGGCGTGGCGTTCCCACTGTCGGGGGCGGCCGAGACACCCGGAGTGATCACGATGACCGTCGGTGACCTGGTGGTGGTCTTCAACGCCACCCCCACCGCGCAGACCCAGCGCGTCCCGGCCCTCGCGGGCACCGGCTACACCCTGCACCCGGTGCAGGCGGCCGGCGCCGACCGTACGGTCAGGCAGGCGACGTACGACGCCGCGACGGGCGGGTTCGAGGCCCCGGCCCGCACGGTCGCGGTCTTCAAGCGGGCGCGTTCCTGAGGGCGGCCCATGAGCGCCGGTGGGGCGTCCGCCGCCGCGCTGCGGGGGCGGCCGGTGCGACCGGGCGGGGGGCTGGTGCCGGGGCTGG